>NZ_JBBIMD010000032.1:0-24277 GCF_037444525.1 Thermus sp.
GCGCGTTGGGTTTCTTCTTCCCGGTTCCAGTAGCCTTTCATGATGTTGGGGCCTTTGACGATGAGCTCGCCCACCTCGCCCACCGGGACCTCCTTCCCCTCCTCGTCCACTACCTTGGCCTCCACGCCGGGGAAGGGTAGGCCCACGCTTCCAAGCTTCCTTGTCCCGTGGAGGGGGTTGCAGTGGGTCACGGGGCTGGCCTCCGTGAGGCCATAGCCCTCCACCAGCTTGGCCCCGGTGAGCCGTTCAAAGCGCTCGGCCACCTCCAAGGGCAGGGGGGCGGAGCCCGAGATGCAGGCCCGCACGCTTCTCAGGTTCCGCTTCTCGATCCCAGGGAAGTTGTTGAAGGCCACATAAAGGGTGGGCACGCCGGGGAAGTGGGTGACCTTGTGTTTTTCAATGGCCTCCACGATGGGGCCGATCTCGGGGCGAGGGAGGAGGACCAGCTTGGCCGCGCCCAGAAGGGCCAGGTTCATGGCCACGGTCATGCCGTAGACGTGGAAGAAGGGGATGGCCCCCAGGACCACCTCCTCTCCCTCCCGGAAGTCGGGGATCCAGGCCCGCACCTGTAGGGCGTTGCTGGAGAGGTTCCGGTGGGTGAGCATGGCCCCCTTGGCCACCCCCGTGGTCCCCCCGGTGTACTGGAGAAGGGCCAGGTCGTCCAGCTCCAGGGCCACGGGGCTTGGGTGCCCAGGGCGGAGGAAGGCCCGCCAGGGCACGCCCATGAGGGTCTTGGGCCAGGCCCCCTTGCGCTTTTGCAGGAGGGGGTAGAGGAGGTTTTTGGGGAAGGGCAGGTAGTCCTGGATGCCGGTGCGCACCAGAAGCTTGAGGGGGGCCTCGAGGGCGATTTCCTGGTAGCGGGGGAGGAGCTGGTCCAGGATGACCAAGGCCTCGGCCCTCGAGTCCAGAAGCTGGTGCCTAAGCTCCCGGGGGGTGTACATGGGGTTGGTGTTCACCGCCACATACCCCCCAAGAAGGGTGCCGTAGAAGGCGATGACGAACTGGGGGGAGTTGGGCAGCATCAGGGCCACCCGCGCCCCCCTGGGAAGCCCCGCCTCCTGAAGCCCCTTGGCGAAGGCCTCCACCTCCCGCCACAGGGCCTCGTAGGTGAGACTTCGGCCTAAAAACTCCAGGGCCACCTTTTTGGGGTAGCGGGCAGCGTTTTCCCGTAGGCGCTCGGGCAATAGCCAGGGCTTTGGGGCCTCCTTGGGGACCCCTTGATCGTAGTGGGCGTACCAGGGGTGCATGCCACCTCCTTGAACCGGGTCAAAGTCTACCCCCACCCCCTTCCGCCTGGCAAGGGCGTTTAGGCCCGGAAGTAGCGGTAGGGGGGTCCTTCCCGCCCCAAAAGCCCTTCCGCCCGGAGGTACTCCAGGTGGGCCAGGGTCTCGGCGAAGGCGAAGCGCCGCCCGGCTGCGTCCAGCTCCTGGGGGAAAAGCCTTAGGGATAGGCTCCAAGCGTCCATGGGGGCTTCCAGAAGGTCCAGGAGGGCCTCTAGCCTCTCCTCGTGGTGGCCTTTTAGCTCCTGGACGCGCCTTTTAACGTTCAGAATGGGGCCGAAGTGCCCCGCGTAGGCCACCCTGGCCCCTAACCCCGCCAGGCGGTCCAAGGAGGCCAGGAAGTCCTTTAGGGGGTTCTCCCGGGTGTAGGCCCACAGGCCCACGTTGGGGGAAACCCGTTCCAGAAGAGCATCCCCTGCGAGAAGCACCCCCTCTTCCTCTAGGAAAAAGGCCACGTGCCCGTCCGCGTGCCCCGGGGTCCAGACCGCCCTAAGCCTTCGCCCCGCCACCTCCAGCACCGCTCCGTCTTGGAGGGGAATGGGGCTTTGGGGGGGGTGGACCCGGGCCCGGGTCTTCTCCATGGCCTCCCGGATGCCCAAAAGCGCCTCTTCCGGGGTGCCGTGCTCTAGGAAAAGCCGCCAGGAGGCCTCCTCAAAGGTCTCCGGTGCCCGCCAGAAGAGGTGGCCGCGGGAAAGCTCTTCCTGGTGGAGATAGACCCGGGCCCCAAGCCCCTCCAAAAACCCCGCAAGGCCATAGTGGTCCGGGTGGTGGTGGGTGAGGAGGACGGTTTTGATGTCGGCGAAGCAGAGGCCGAGCTCGGCCAGGTAGAGCTCTAGGCTTCCCCGGGCCGTGCGGGTGTCCAGGGCGGTGTCCAAGAGGGCCACCTCCCCATTCCCCTTAAGCAGGTAGAGGTTCACGGTCTTTAAGGGGTAGGGGATGGGGATGGGGAGCTGGTAGAGGCCTTCCGCCAGGGCCTTCATGCCTAAAGTCTACCCCCCGTGGTAGACTTGGCCCCGTGGCCGTTTCCCCTGATGCTCTCCTCGCGCCCCTGAACCCCGCCCAAAGGGAGGCGGTGCTCCACTTCCGGGGCCCTGCCTTGGTGGTGGCGGGGGCGGGGAGCGGCAAGACCCGCACCGTGGTCCACCGGGTGGCCTACCTATTGGCCCACCGGGGGGTGTACCCGGGGGAGATCCTGGCGGTGACCTTCACCAATAAGGCTGCGGAGGAGATGAAGGCCCGCCTCAAGGCCCTGGTTCCCGGGGCGGGGGAGCTTTGGGTGGCCACCTTCCACAGCGCCGCCCTGCGCGTCCTCCGGGCCTACGGGGAGGCCATGGGCTTAAAGCCTGGCTTTGTGGTCTACGATGAGGCGGACCAGGAGGCCCTCCTCAAGGAGGTCCTAAAGGAGCTTGGGGTTTCCGCCAAGCCTGGCCCCCTGAAGACCCTCCTGGACCGGGCCAAGAACCGCGGGGAGGCCCTGGAGGCCCTGGAGATCCCGGACTACTACCTGGGCCTTCCCAAGGGGAAGGTCCTGGACGTCCTCCACCGGTACCAGGAGGCCCTAAGGGTCCAAGGGGCCTTGGACTTTGGGGACATCCTCCTCTACGCCCTGAGGCTACTTGAGGAAAACCCCGAGATCCTAGCCAAGGTGCGCAAGCGGGCCCGCTTCATCCACGTGGACGAGTACCAGGACACGAGCCCTGTCCAGTACCGCTTTGCCCGGCTCCTGGCGGGAGAGGAGGCCAACCTCATGGCCGTGGGGGACCCGGATCAGGGCATTTATTCCTTCCGAGCCGCGGACATCCGCAACATCCTGGACTTCACCCGGGATTTCCCCGGGGCCAAGGTGTACCGCCTCGAGGAGAACTACCGCTCCACGGAGGCCATCCTGCGCTTCGCCAACGCGGTCATCCAGAAGAACCGCCTGCGGCTGGAAAAAACCCTCCGGCCCATAAAGCCTGGGGGGGAGCCCGTGCGGCTTTACGCCGCTTCGGACGCCCGGGAGGAGGCCCGCTTCGTGGCGGAGGAGATCGCCCGCCTAGGCCCCCCTTACGAGCGCTACGCGGTCCTCTACCGCACCAACGCCCAAAGCCGCCTCCTGGAGCAGGCCCTGGCCGCGAAGGGCCTCCCTTTCCGGGTGGTGGGCGGGGTGGGGTTCTTTGAGCGGGCGGAGGTGAAGGACCTCCTGGCCTACGCCCGCCTCGCCCTAAACCCCGAGGACGGGGTGAGCCTGAGGCGCGTCCTCAACACCCCCCCAAGAGGCATCGGGCCCGCCACCCTGGCCCGCCTCGAGGCCCTGGCCCAGGCGGAGGGGGTGCCCCTCCTCGGGGCCATCCGCCTGGGGGCCGAGCGCTTTCCCAAGCCCGAGCCCTTAAGGGCCTTCCTCGCCCTTTTGGAGGAGCTTTCGGACCTGGCCTTTGGCCCCCCGGAGGCCTTCTTCCGCCACCTCCTCTCCGCCACGGACTACCCTGCCTACCTCAAGGAGGCCTACGAGGACGCGGAGGACCGCCTGGAGAACGTGGAGGAGCTCCTCCGTGCCGCCAAGGAGGCCCAGGACCTCCTGGACTTCCTGGACCGGGTGGCCCTCACCGCCCGCTCGGACCAGGATGGGGGCCGGGGCGTGGCCCTCATGACCCTGCACAACGCCAAGGGGCTGGAGTTCCCCGTGGTCTTTTTGGTGGGGGTGGAGGAGGGGCTTTTGCCCCACCAGTCCTCCTTGAGCACCCTGGAGGGCCTAGAGGAGGAGCGCAGGCTCTTTTACGTGGGGGTGACCCGGGCGGAGGAGGGGCTTTACCTCTCCTACGCCCGGGAGCGGGAGGTGTATGGGAGGCGGGAGCTGAGGCGGATGAGCCGCTTTCTGGAGGAGGTGCCCGAGGGGCTTTACCTCCCCCACGACCCCTACCGCCTCGAGCGCCCCCCCAAGCCTGCCCCCAGGGTCCAGGGGGCTTTCCGGGGCGGGGAAAAGGTGGTCCACCCCCGCTTCGGCCCCGGCACGGTGGTGGCGGCCCAAGGCGACGAGGTCACGGTGCACTTTGAAGGGGTGGGGCTAAAGCGCCTCTCCCTCAAATACGCGGATCTGCGCCCGGCATGAACCCCCTGCCCTACCGGAAGCCCCGGCCCTTTCTGGTGGTCTACCAGGGGGCCTCCCCCTTCTTCCACCGCCTCCAGGCCCGGGTGGCCGCGGCCCGGCTCCCCCTCTTCCCCTACCCCCTGGAGCTCCAAGACCCCTTCCAGGCCCTTTCCTGCCTGCGCCTTCTGGACTTCGCAGGCCTGGCCCTGGAGGAGGCCCTCCCCCCCCCGGAAGGGGTGCGCCTCGAGGCGGAGGCGGAGCGGGCGGGCCGGGTGGACCTCCTTCTGCCCTACGCGGGGGGGGTCTTGGGCCAGCACACGGAGGGCCTGGCCCTGGAGCGCTTCCTAAGCCGAAACTACCCCGGGGCCCGGGCCCTTTGGCTTGGCCCCTTACGTCCCCACCTGGCCCCTGCGCTTCGTCCCTTGGGCCAGGTCTCCGTGGCGGCGGAGAGTTTTGCCGAAGGGGACGCCTTCCTAGCCCGGCTTCCTAAGGGGGTCCGAGGGTACGTGGTCCTGAGGCGGGAGGAGGCCCAGGCCCTGGCCCTAAGGTCTGACCTCCTCATCCACGCCGGGGGGAGGCTTCCCCTAGAGCTTCTCCAGCCCTTCCACCATCTCCTGGCCCTCATCCCCCTGGACCCCCGCCTGGGGGAGCGGGTGGAGGGGGCCCATGGGCCCGAGGCGCTTTTGGACCTCCGGGTGGAGGTGGTCCTCGAGGGGCTGGGGTTTTAAGTACCCTGCCGAAGCTTTCGCTTCGGCAGGGGCCCCAAAAGAAGGGTTCAGCGGGCTTTTTCCTCGGGTTGCAAGGGGAGTTTTCAGCGCAAGGGCGCTTAGCGCCGGGCCTCCCGCGCCAGGAGGGCCATGCTAAGGGCGATGAGGGTGAAGGCGATCAGGGCCTGCAGGGGGATGGGGAACTGGGGGATGTACTCCACCGTGCAGGGCACCGGGGGTTTGCAGGCCAGGGTGAAGAGGTCGGGGAAGCGCTGCTGGGTCAGGTGGAGCAGGCTGATGCTTCCCCCCACCAGGGAGAGGAGAAGGCTATAAGGCCAGAGGCCGAGGTCGTTCCGGAAGAGGGCGAGCC
Source organism: Thermus sp. (assembly GCF_037444525.1). GTDB lineage: Bacteria > Deinococcota > Deinococci > Deinococcales > Thermaceae > Thermus. The sequence continues at coordinate 5,425 of NZ_JBBIMD010000032.1, forward strand.
CCAGGAGGAGGGCCTGGGGGTACATGAAGATGCGCTGGTACCAGCAGAGCTCGCAGGGGAGGAAAAGCCGCACCTCGGAGTAGTAGAGGCTGCCCAAGGTGGCCACCAGGGCCACCACCCAAGCGAAGGCCAGGAGGAGGGGTCCGCGCTTCATCCCTTAAAGCATACTCCTTAGGCCTCCAAGAGAGCCTCCACGAAGGCCTCGGGGTCAAAGGGCTGGAGGTCCTCCGGCCCCTCCCCCACGCCCACGAAGCGCACGGGCACCTTCAGGGCCTCCACCACCTGGACCAGGATCCCGCCCTTGGCCGTCCCGTCCAGCTTGGTGACGATGACCCCCGTAAGCCCCACGGCCTCGTGGAAGCGCCTGGCCTGCTCGAGGCCGTTTTGGCCCGTGACCGCGTCCAGCACCAGCCAGACCTCCCCCGGTTCCCCGGGGTCCGCCTTGCCAATGGCCCTTTTCACCTTCTTGAGCTCCTCCATGAGGCCCCCCTTGGTGTGCAGGCGGCCCGCGGTGTCCAGGAGGAGGAGGTCAAAGCCCCGGGCCTTCCTCGCGGTGGCGGCATCAAAGGCGAGGGCGGCCGGGTCCCCTCCTTCCTGGCCCTGGATCACGGGGAGGCCAAGCCGCTCTGCCCACTCCACAAGCTGGGCGCTCCCCGCGGCCCGGAAGGTGTCCCCCGCGCCCAGGAGGACCTTTTTCCCCAGGTTCCGGTAGTAGTGCCCGAGCTTGGCCACGGTGGTGGTCTTGCCCACCCCGTTCACCCCCACCACCATGACCACGTGCCCTTTGGGCTCCACCGCCTTGGGGCCTTGGGGCCTAAAGCCAAGCCGCCTCAAGGTGGCCCGCCGCTCCTCGGGCTCCAGCATCTGGACAAGTTTTTCCTTCACCGCCTCCTTCAGGTCCTTCCGCCCCGAGGCTCTAAGCGCCTTTAGGAGTTCCTCCGTGGCCTTAAGGCCCACGTCCGCCGCGAGGAGGGCGGTTTCCAGTTCCTCCAAGACCTCCTCGGGGTTTCCCCCCCAGGGGATGGCCCCGAGGAACCTCTCCCGGGTTTTGGCTAGCCCGGCCTTAAGCCGATCAAAGAAGCCCATGGCCTAGCGGAAGTTGGCCCCGAAGGCCAGGCGCCAGGTCTTGGGCCAGTCCCCGAAGCCGTAGACGTAGCTCCCTTCCAGGAAGAGGCCAGTGGTGGGCTCCAGGAGGGCCTCGAGGCCCCCGGTGAGGCTCACCCCCAGGGTGGAGGGGCCCTCAAAGGCCAATACCCCCCCAAGCCCCCCGCCCAGGTAGGGGAGAAGGCCTTGGAGGGTGGGGTCGTAGCGGCCCAGGTCGGGCTTAAAGAGGAGTTCACCCGAGGCAAAAAGCCCAGGGGCTGCGGGGGCAAGCTCCAAGAGGAGCCTTCCCGAGAGGTTCTCCCGCAGCCGGTTTTCCGCCCCAGCCCCGAAGGTGAGGCCCAGGGCCTCCCCGTAGCCGAAGCGGAGGCTTAGGGCGCTTTGGGCCGAGGCCAGACCGAGGAGGAGTAGGAGAGCGAAGAGGCGCTTCATCCCCTTAGTATACGCCTTCACAAGCCCAGGGCCCGCGCCAGCCGCGCCAGGACCCGCGCCTGGCCCAAAAGGGCCAGAAGCTCAAAAAGCCCTGGGGTTTCCAGGGAGCCCGTGACCGCGGCCCTGAGGGGCTGGGCCACTTGGGCGAGCTTGAGCCCCTTCTCCCCGGCAAAGCCCCGGAGGAGGGCCTCCAGGGTTTCCTCCCGCCAGTCCTCCAGGGCCTGTAGGCGGGGAAGGAGTTCTAAAAGGAGGCCCCTCCCCTCCGCCAGCTTGGCCCGGGCCCCTTCCGAGAAGGGGTAGCCCTCGGTGAAGAGGTAGGGGGCCTTTTCGGGAAGCTCCTTCAGGGTGTCAAACCGGGGACGCATGAGCGCCACCGCCCGGAGGAGGTAGGCCTCGCTTGGCCAGGTGAAGCCCCGGGCCTGGAGGAAGGGCTTCACCCTTTCCGCCACCTCCTCCAGGGGGAGGACCTCACGGATGTATTTTCCGTTCATCCAGCGAAGCTTCTCCAGGTCAAACACCGGCCCCCCCAGGGAGACCCGCTCCCAGCTGAAGGCGGCCACCATCTCCTCGAGGGTGAAGATCTCCCGCCCATCGGGCATGGAAAAGCCCATGAGGGCCAGGTAGTTCCTCAGGGCCTCGGGCAAAAACCCTTCTGCCCGGTACCAGTCCAGGGAGGTGTGGCTTTTGCGCTTGGAGATCTTGGTCTTGTCCGGGTTCCTCAGGAGGGGCATGTGGTAGAACTTGGGCACCTCCCAGCCGAAGGCCCGGTAGAGGAGGACGTGGATGGGGGTGGAGACCAGCCACTCCTCGGCCCGGATCACGTCCGTGACCCCCATGAGGTGGTCGTCCACCACGTTGGCCAGGTGGTAGGTGGGGTAGCCGTCGGACTTGAGCAGGACCACGTCGGGGATCTCGGCGTTGTCGTAGACCACCACCCCCCTAAGCTCGTCCCGCACCTCCGTGACCCCTGGGCGGGGCACCTTGAGCCGGATCACGTGGGGCTCACCCCGCCTGGCCCGTTCCTCCGCCTCCTCGGGGGGGATGTTCCGGGCCCGGCCATCGTAGCCCCCCTTTTCCTTGCGGATCCTTTCCAGCTCCTCCGGGGTCTCAAAGGCCCGGTAGGCAAAGCCCCACCTTAGGAGTTCCTCCGCGTGGGCGCGGTAGAGGGGAAGCCGTTCGGACTGGCGGTAGGGCCCGTGGGGCCCCCCGATGTCCGGCCCCTCGTCGTAGGGGATGCCAAGCCACTTGAGGGCAGCCAGGATCCGCTCCTCCGCTCCCGGCACGTAGCGGGTCCGGTCCGTGTCCTCTATGCGCACGAGGAAGCGTCCCCCGTTCTTCTTGGCCCAGACGTAGTTGAAGAGGGCGATGTAGGCCGTGCCCACGTGGGGGTCGCCGGTGGGGCTTGGGGCGATGCGGGTGACCACCATACCTCGCCCATTATCTCATCCGGGGCTAAAGGCCGGGCTTTAGGCTAAGGGGTAATGGACGGGGAGCTTAGGGCGGAAGGCCTGAAAAAGCGTTACGGTCCCAAGGAGGTGGTGAAGGGGGTGGACCTCTCCTTGAGGCGGGGGGAGATCGTGGCCCTCTTCGGGCCCAACGGGGCGGGGAAGACCACCACCTTCTACATGGTGGTGGGCTTCATCCGGCCCACCGCGGGGCGCATCTTCCTAAAGGGGAAGGAGGTGGGGGGGCTTCCCATGTACAAGAGGGCGCGGCTGGGCCTGGGGTACCTCCCCCAGGAGCCCAGCGCCTTTCGCCGCATGACCGCCCTGGAAAACCTCCTGGCCATCCTGGAGTTCCAACCCCTTTCCAAAGGGGAGCGGCTGGAGAAGGCCAAGGCCCTCCTGGAGGAGCTTGCCATTTACCACCTAAAGGATCGCTACGCCTATAGCCTCTCGGGAGGGGAGAGGCGGAGGCTGGAGATCGCCCGGGCTCTGACCACCGATCCCGACTTCATCCTTCTGGATGAGCCCTTCACAGGGGTGGACCCCAAGAACGTGCGGGAGATCCAAAAGGTCATCGCCGAGCTTCGGGAAAGGCGGGGGGTGGGGGTCTTCATCACCGACCACGCGGTGCGGGAAACCCTGGCCATTACCGACCGGGTCTACGTGATGTACGACGGGACCATCCTCTTCCACGGGGACCCGGAGACCTTCGCCCGGGACCAGGGGGTAAGGCGGCACTACCTGGGGGAGGACTACGAGCTTTAGATGACCTTCTGGGCGCTCCTCTTCCTCATCCTCTTCCTGTCCGCCCTGGTGGCCTACCTGGGGGACCGGGTGGCCAAGTGGGCGGGGAAGCGCCACCTGCGCCTTTTCCACCTGAGGCCCAGGCAGACGGCCACCCTGGTGGCGGTCCTCACCGGGGTGGGCATCGCCCTCCTCTCCTACCTGGGCTTCCTCCTCGCCTTCAAGGAGGCCCGGGAGACCATCCTCGAGGCCGAGGCCACCCGCCAGGAGCGGGACCGCCTGAAGGAGGAGGTCCGGGTCCTGAAGGAGGGGCAGAGGGCCATGGAGGCGGAGGCGGCGCGGGCCCTGGCCGAGCTCAACGCCCTTAGGGGGGAGCGGCGGGAGCTCCTCCTGGCCCTGGAGCGGGGGGAGGCCTTAAGGCGCGCCCTGATGAAAGAAGCGGAGGGGCTTAAGGCTGAGGCGCAGGCTCTAAGGGCGGAGCGGGACCGCCTGAAGGCGGAGGGAAAGGCCTTGGAGGCGAAGCTCGCTTCCCTCGGATCGGAGCTTTCTGCCAAGGAGGCAAAGGCCAGGGCGCTGGAAGGGAGGCTGGAGAAGCTGCAAAAGGAAGCCCGAGCCCTCGAGGCTGAGCGGGAGGCCCTCCTACGGGCTAAGGCCCGGCTGGAGGGGGATCTTGGGGAGCTAAGGGGGCTTCTTGCCCAAGCCCAACGGGAGAAGGCCCGTTTGGAGGAGGAGGTGGCGGCCCTTCGCCGGGCGTTGGCCCAAAGCCGGGACGAGCTTCGCCAGGCAGAGGGGCGGCTGCGGGATCTCCTGGCCCAGGCCCAGGTGCTGGAGGGGCAGAAGGGGCAGCTTTCCGCTAGCCTGGCCCGCCTGGCCCGGGGGCTGGACCTGGGGGTGGTGGTGCTGAAGGGGGGGGAGGGGCGGGAGGTGCTCCTAAAGGAGGCGGACCGGCGGGCCAGGGCCTTGGGCTTTAAGGGGGCCGAGCTCCTACCCCTCGCGCTTCCGGGCCCAGGGGTGGTCTTCCTAGAGGGGGCAGGCTACCGGGAGGGCCTCCTCCAGGTGGAGGGCCGCTTTTACCCCCTGCGCAGGGCCTTTTCTCAAGGGGAGGTTTTGGCCAGCGCCACCTTCCGCCTCGCGGGCGAGGCCCAGGCCCGGGAGGTTCTGGAGGCCTTGGGGAAGGAGGCCCGGGCCCGGCTCCTCGAGGCCGGCTTCCCCCCTGAGTACGCCGCCTTCCCCACCCCCGAGGCCCTGGCCCAGGGCTTGGGCCTCCTCCGGGGACGACGGGGGGTGGTCCGGGTAGGGGTGGTGGCCGAGGCCGAGGCCTTGACCACGGAGCCCCCCCTTCTCGCCTTCCGCCTCCTAGGGGGGCCGCCGAGCCCGGAGGTACCGGTCCCGACCCGCCAGGTCCCTTAAGACCGCCACCTCTTCCCAGCTCCCCGCCCTAAGCTCCTCTTCCAGGAGGGGGGCGTTTTCCGGGGCGAGCTCCAGGAGGAGATACCCCCCAGGCTTCAGCGCCCCCCACGCCTCCTCCGCCAGGGGCCGGGCCACGGAAAGCCCCTCTTCCCCGGCGTAGAGGGCCAGGGGGTTCTCGTAGGCCAGTTCCGGGGGGGCTTCCCCCCGGTAGCCCGCCGGCAGGTACGGGGGGTTGCTCACCACCAGGTCTAGGCCCTTCAGCCCCCCCGTGAGGGGGGCGGGGTGGAAGTGCACCTTAAGGCCCAACCTCTGGGCGTTCTCCCGGGCCAGGGCCAAGGCCCTGGGGTCTATCTCCGTGGCGTGGACCTCCGCCTCTGGGAGGTGGGCCTTGAGGGCCAGGGCGATGGCCCCGCTGCCCGTGCCCACATCCAGGATGCGGGGCTTTTGAGGCAGGGGAAGGGCGAGGGCCAGCTCCACCAGCCCCTCCGTCTCCGGCCGGGGGATGAGGACCCCTTCCTCCACTTTGAGGGGGAGGCCGAAGAACTCCACCTCCCCCAGGAGGTACTGGAGGGGGTAACCCCGAAGGCGCTTTTCCAAGAGGGCCAGGGCCTTTTCCTCGGCCTCTTTGGGCACCTCTCGGGTGAGGAGCGCCTCTAGGCGGCCCTTTCCCAGGGCCAAGGCCAGGAGGTCCAGGGCCTCGGCCTCGGGGAGGCCCGCTTCTCTAAGCCTCCTCCGGAGAAGTCCCAGGAGCCCCACCACGGGGGTAAACCACCACGTGCCGCTCCTCCCCCTCCCCCTGGCTTTCCGTGGTCACCTGGGGGTGCTCCTTGAGGAGCATGTGCACCAGCCGCCTTTCCGAGGGGCGCATGGGGGGAAGGGGAAGGGGCCGGCCCGTCCTTATCACCGTTTCCGCCGCCTCCTCCGCCAGCCGGCGGATCTTCTCCTCCCGGCGCCTGCGGTAGCCTGCCGCGTCCAGCTGCACCCGATAGGCCCCCCCGAAGGCCTTGGCCAGCACCACCCCTGCCAGGTACTCCGCGGCCTTTAGGGTTTTCCCCTCCTTACCGATGAACCGGCCCAAGTCCCCGCCTTTGACCTCCACCTTGAAAAGGTTCTCCTCCTGGCGCACCTCCACGTAGTGGGCGGGGTCCAGGCGGAGGAGGAGGCCCACCATGAACTCCTCCAGCACCTCCTTGGGGCCCTTGGGCCTGGCCTCCTTTCCCGTTTCCTTAAGCTCCACCCCGATGGGTCCTTCCTCTAGGACCCCGAGGTCGGAAAGGAGCTCGTCAATGTCCTTCTTGCGCTCGTTCATGCCCCTTTAGTTTACGCCTTCACGGGGGCCAGGCTCCGGTTGATGAGCCACTGCTGCACCAAGCCAATGAGGTTGGAGAGCACCCAGTACAGGGTTACCCCGGAGGGGAACTGGAGCACCAGGAAGATGAAGATCAGGTTCATGAAGAGGCTTTGCCGGATGAGGTCCTTGTTCCCGTGGGCGGAGAGCCAGGTGGAGAGGAAGGTGCTGGCCACATAGAGGGCAGGGAGGACGTAGAAGGGGTCGGGGAGGGCCAGGTCGGGGATCCAGAGGAAGCCTTGCCCAAACTCGTAGTTGGCGATGACCTTCCAAAGGATGAAGAGGATGGGCATCTGGATGAAAAGGGGCAGGCACCCGGCCGCGGGGTTCACCTTGTGCTCCTGGTAGAGCTTCATGGTGGCCTCCGCCCGCTTTTCGGGGTCGTCCTTGTACTTCTCGTTGATCTTCTGGATGAGGGGCTGGAGGCGTTGCATCTCCGCCATGCTCTTAAATTGTTGGTGCATGAGGGGCCAAAGGAGGAGGCGCACCAGGAGGGTGAGCGCCAAAATGGCCAGCGCCCAGCTTCCCGTGTGGCGGAAGGTCCACTCCATCACGTAGAGGAGGCCCAGGGAAAGTTGGCCCCAGAGGTTGGGCTGGAAGAGGCCGGAAAGGCCCAGGAGGCCCTCCACGTGGAAGCGCACCAGCTCGTTCTGGCCCCCATAGACCCTAAGGACCTGTCCGGGGGCCAGGCGCACCTCCGCCTTCTGGCCCAGAAGCTTGGCCGGAAACCCCTCCCAGGCCACCAGGGCGTAGCCCGCCTTGGGCCGGGTCTGGAAGGCCAGGTAGACCATCTCCCCTTCCCCACTGGGGGTGGGGGTTTGGGCCCCTTGGAGAAGGGCCTTGGGGGCCCCGGCGGCGCTTAGGGTGAGGGTAAGGGGGAAGTCGGCCTGGACCTCCACCGTGTACCGGCCCTTCTGAATGGTGTAGGTGAGGGTGCCTTCCGCTCCCCTAAAGCGGGCCAGGAGGCGGCCGTTTTCCTCCACGAACTCCGCCTCTTGGGCCTGGAACCCAAGGGGCGCCACCACCGGCCCCCCTTGGGCCAGGTTGGGGGCCCGGGTGTAGTCGGAGAAGAGGGTACCCTTGTAGGTCTTCACGTACCAGCCCAGGACGGCCCCGCTGGGGGTGAAGGCCAGGTCCATGACGTTGGTTTCGGCCACTTTCTCGGCCTGCCCGTCCCCGTTCACGTCCGCTTCCTTAAAGCGGGCCTCGAGGCCCAGGGCCATCCCCAAAAGGATGAAGAGGGCGAAAAGCCGCTTCACCGCCCCACCTCCTCGGCCCTCTTGGGGGGGAAGACGAGGGGCACGGGGTCCAGGCCGCCGGGGTTTAGGGGGTGGCAGCGCAGGATCCGCCGCACCGCCAGGTAGCTACCCCAAAACGCCCCGTGCCGTTCAATGGCCTCCAGGGCGTAGGCGGAGCAGGTAGGGTGGAAGCGGCAGGTTTTGGGCTTTAGGGGGGAGAGGAAACGCCGGTAGACCTTGACCAGGAGGAGGAGAAACCCACGCACGGGGCCTATTGTACCAGCCCGCTTTTCTTCAGGACCCGTGTGAGGTCCTGGAAGAGCTCGGCGAAGCCCGCCTCCCGGGCCTCGGGGGTGGCCACCAGGAGAAGGTGGGCCCGGGGCAGGTGGAGGCGGCGGAGGATCTCCCTTAGGCGCCGCTTCACCCGGTTCCGCACCACCGCCTTGCCCACCTTCTTGGACACCACGATGCCCACCCGGAGCTCCGGGGCGGGTAGCCAGCGGACAATTACGTACCGCCCCCGCCCGGTCCGCCCCTGGCGGAGGCGTCGGAAGGCGTTATCCCCCTTAAGGCTCCTTAGCGGTGCACCCTGGGTGTGAGCCGCCAGCGGCCCTTCTGCCGCCTGCGCTTCAGCACTTTGCGCCCGCCCGGGGTGCGCATCCTGGCCCGGAAGCCGTGGGTCTTGGCCCGTTTCCTGCGGTTGGGTTGCCAGGTCCTTTTCATCCATCTCCCTCCCTTGGGGCCTAGCCCCCGATACCCTGACGAGTGTACCATAAGGGCCTGGCCAGGCCCAACCCCTCGGGTGGATTCAGTGTAACGTTTTTTTGCCGAAGTGCATAGGATTGACATCCTTTTGTGGCCCCTGCTATACTTCCCGGCAAACGGTCGTTAGGGAGGCAGGTGTGGCCCAGCTAGAGGTGGAGAACATCACCCTTACCTTCGGGGGCTTGGCGGCCCTAAGCAGGGTTTCCCTGGAGGTGGACCGAGGGGAGCTGGTCTCGGTCATCGGGCCCAACGGGGCGGGGAAGACGAGCCTTTTGAACTGCATCTCCGGCTTCTACCACCCCCAGCGAGGACGCATCCTCTTTGAGGGGCACGACCTCACCCGGGCCACCCCCCACGAGGTGACCCGCAAGGGGGTTGCCCGCGCCTTCCAGAACATTGAGCTTTTCTCGGGCCTCACCGTTTTGGAGAACCTCATGCTGGCCCGCCACACCCACCTGCGCTACGGCCTCCTCCAGGCGGGCCTCTTTTACGGCTGGGCCCTAAAGGCGGAGGTGGAAAACCGCCGGGCGGTGGAGGAGGTCATAGACTTCATGGAGCTCGAGGCCTACCGCAAGGCCCCCGTGGGCAACCTCCCCTATGGGGTGAGGAAGCGGGTGGAGGTGGCTCGGGCCCTGGCCCTTTCCCCCAAGCTCCTCCTCCTGGACGAGCCCATGGCGGGGATGACCCTGGAGGAGAAGGAGGACATGGTCCGCTTCATCCTGGAGATCCGGGCCCGGGGCACCACCGTGGTCCTCATCGAGCACGACCTGGGGGTGGTTATGGACATCTCCGACCGGGTCTACGTTCTGGACTTCGGCCAGGTCATCGCGGAAGGCCCCCCGGAGGTGGTGGCCCAAAACCCGCGAGTCCAGGAGGCCTACCTGGGGGTGGAGGCGTGATCCGGCCCTCCTACGAGCTCAAGCGCTACACCCTCCCCCAGCTCCTCCGCCTACGGGCCTTGGAGGAGGGGGACCGGGTGGCCTTAAGGGAAAAGGACCTAGGCATTTGGAACGAGATCACCTACGCCCAGTACTACGAGAAGGTCCTCCTCTTCGCCCACGGTCTCCTCTCTTTGGGGTTCAACCCGGGGGATCGGATGGCCATCATCGCGGACAACATCCCCGAGTGGCTCTACGCGGAGCTTGGGGCCCAGACCGTAAGGGGCATCAGCGTGGGGGTGTACCAGAGCAGCCTTCCTCCCGAGATCGCCTACATGCTCACCTACACCGGGGCCAGAGTGGTCCTCGCGGAGGACCAGGAGCAGGTGGACAAGCTCTACGAGATCCGAAACGAGATCCCCCATGTGCGCCACGTGATCTACGAGGACGAAAAGGGCATGGGAAGCTACCGGGACCCCTGGCTCCTTTCCTTTGAGGAGGTCCTGGAGCGGGGCCGGGAGCACCGGAAGAAGAACCCCGAGGCGGTGGAGAAGTTCCTCCTCTCCGCCAGCCCCGAGGAGGTCTGCCACCTCTCCTCCACCTCCGGCACCACGGGCCGGCCCAAGGCGGCCATGCTCCGCCACCGGAACATGGTCCACATGGGCGTGGCCCTGCAGGAGGTGGACCCCTTGGAGCCCACGGACGACTATCTCTCCTTCCTCCCCCTCGCCTGGATCGGGGAGCAGATGATGTCCGTGGCCATGGCCCTCACGGGGGGGTTCGCGGTGAACTTCCCCGAGGAGGTGGAGACGGCCATGCAGGACCTGAAGGAGATCGGCCCCCACGTGATGTTCAGCCCCCCCAGGGTCTGGGAAGGCATCCAGAGCAACATCTTCGTGCGCATCTCCGAAAGCCCCCGCTTCAACCGCTTTGTCTACGAGAGGCTCCTTAGGGTGGGCTACCGGGCGGCGGACTACCGCATGCGAGGGAGGCCCATGCCCCCTGCCCTGCGCCTGGCCTACTGGCTTGCCGACCAGCTCCTTTTCAAGCCCCTCAGGGACCAGCTCGGGTTCTTGCGCCTCAGGCGGGCCTACACCGGGGGCGCCGCCTTGGGCCCCGACACCTTCCGCTTCTTCCACGCCATCGGGGTGAACCTCAAGCAGATCTACGGCCAGACGGAGATCATCGGCATCGCCTTCGTTCACCGGGATGGGGACATCCGCTACGATACCGTGGGCAAGCCCATCCCCGGCACCGAGGTGCGGATCAGCGAGGAGGGGGAGATCCTCTGCCGCTCGGACGCGGTCTGTGCGGGGTACTGGGAGCGGCCCGAGGCCACGGCGGAAACCTTCCGGGACGGCTGGCTCCACACGGGGGACGCGGGCTACCTCACGGAAGACGGCCACCTGGTGGTTATAGACCGCCTCTCCGACGTGATGCGCACCCAAAGTGGGGAGATCTTCAGCCCCCAGTTTGTGGAGAACAAGCTCAAGTTCAGCCCCTACATCAAGGAGGCGGTGGTCTTCGGGGACCGGAAGCCCTACCTGGCCGCCTTCCTCAACGTAGACCCCCAGACCGTGGGCAAGTGGGCAGAGGACCGGGGCCTGGCCTACACCACCTACCTGGACCTCTCCACCAAGCCCGAGGTGGCCGAGCTCATCCGGAAGGAGGTGGAGGGGGTGAACCGGGACCTGCCCGAGGCCCTAAAGGTGCGCCGCTTCCTCCTCCTGCCCAAGCTTTTGGACGCGGACGATGAGGAGCTCACCCGTACGGGCAAGGTGCGGCGGGGCCTCATCGCCAGGAAGTACGGGGCCCTGGTGGAGGCCCTGTACTCCGGGGTGGAGGAGGCGGAGGTGGAGACGGAGTTCCGCTACCAGGACGGAACCGTCCAGCGCCTGAAGGCGCGGGTGCCCATCCTGACCCTTAGGGAGGAGGTGCCGGCGTGAGCTTCTTCCTGCAGGTGCTCTTTTCCGGGGTGGTTCTGGGCCTGATCTACGCCCTGGCCGCCTTGGGGTTCGTGCTCATCTACAAGGCCAGCCGGGTGGTGAACTTCGCCCAGGGGCAGTTCATCGCCATAGGGGCGTTCACCACCTACTTTGCCATGGTTTCCTTGGGGCTTCCCTTTCTGGTTTCCGCGGCCTTGGCCCTGGCCTTCACCGCCCTTTTGGGCTTTGGGGTGGAGCGGCTCTTTCTTAAGCGCATGGTGGGCCAGCCCATCATCGCGGTGATCATGGCCACCATCGGCCTGGCCTCCTTCTTGGACGGCCTCATCCACCTTACCCCCTTTGGCGCGGGCAACTTCAGCTACCCCCCTTTCCTGCCGGCTGGGGGTGTGGCCTTCCTGGGGGTTCAGATCTCCTACGCCCAGCTCCTGGCCGTGGCCTTTACCCTGGCCTTCCTCCTCCTTTTCACCTGGTTTTTCCAGCGTTCCACCCTAGGCGTCGCCATGCGCAGCGTGGCCGACGATCAGATGGCCGCCATGAGCCTCGGGGTTTCTGTGGAACGGGTTTTCGCCCTGGCTTGGGCCGCCGCGGGGCTTACGGCCGCCGCCGCGGGGCTTGTGGTGGGCACCATCTCCGGCCTCAACCTGGACGGGCTGGTCCATATCGGCCTCAAGGTCTTCCCGGTGGTCATCCTGGGAGGGCTGGACTCCATCCCGGGGGCGGTGGTGGCGGGGATCCTCATCGGGGTTTTGGAAAACCTGGCCGCGGGCTACCTGGACGCCTACGTTCCCGGCGGGGGGACGCGGGACGTCTTTCCCTTTTTGGCCTTGCTCTTGTTCCTATGGTTTAGGCCCCATGGCCTTTTTGGCACGGAGGAGATTGAGCGCGTATGAAGAACTCTTGGGCCCAGACCGGCAACTACAAGACCCGCTACGAGGAGGACGCCTCCCTCTTCGCCACCCACCGGGAGCTCCTTTCCCTCCTCCTCTTCCTGGGGGCTCTTTTGGTTCTCCCCCAGCTTCTTCCCCGAACCCAGGTCTTCATCCTGGACCTCATCCTGGTCTATGCCATCGCGGTGCTGGGGCTTAACATCACCACGGGCTACGCCGGCCTCATCAACATCGGCCAGGCGGCCTTCATGGGGGTGGGGGCCTACACCGCGGCCCTCCTCGCCCCCTTGGGCCTCCCCTTTTGGCTCGTCCTCCCCATAGGGGGCCTGGTGGCGGCTTTCTTCGGCTACCTGGTGGGCATCCCGAGCCTAAGGGTGAAGCACCTTTACCTGGCCCTGGCCACCTTGGCCTTCCAGGTGGTCTTTGAGTGGAGCGTGGGCCACCTGCCCCTCCTGAAGCAAGGGGGGGCCATGGAGATGCCCCGGGTGGCCTTCTTGGGCTATGAGGTGGGCTTTCGCAACCACTACCACTTTTGGTACTACGTGAGCCTGGCCCTTCTGGTGGGCCTGGCCCTCTTTTGGCGCAACCTCCTCCGCACCAAGTACGGCCGCGCCTTGGTGGCGGTGCGGGACAACGACCGGGCCGCGGATGCCATGGGCATGGACCCCGGCCGCACCAAGCTCTTCGCCTTCGCCCTGGGGGCCTTCTACGGGGGGGTGGCAGGGGTGCTTTACGCCTACCTTTCCCGGGCGGCGGATGCCATGGGCATGGACCCCGGCCGCACCAAGCTCTTCGCCTTCGCCCTGGGGGCCTTCTACGGGGGGGTGGCAGGGGTGCTTTACGCCTACCTTTCCCGGGCGGTGGTGATAGAGGACTACACCTTTGCGGTTTCCATCAAGCTCCTGGCCATGGCCATCGTGGGGGGGCTTGGCACCCTGGTGGGGAGCTTCCTTGGCCCCCTTTTCCTGGAGCTTTTGGATGTGAACATGGAGGCCTTGTCTCAGACCATCAAGGCCCTCGGGTTCAGTGTGGCCGGGGTGGACGTGGCCAGCGCGCTTCGTCCTTTGATCTTTGGGCTCGTGATCCTGCTCTTCCTGATGTTTGAGCCCCGGGGGCTTTACAACTGGTGGCGTTTGGTGCGAAGCTACCTTCGCACCTGGCCGTTTAGGTACTAGGGAGGGATGCGTATGCAGAAGCGGTGGTTAGGCGTTTTGGCGGCGGCGGGGCTGGCTTTGGGCCAGCAGCAGGTGACCTTGTTCTGGTCGGGGGCCATCACCGGGCCCACCTCGGATGCGGGGGCGCCCTACGGGGCGGCGGTGGAGGACTACTGCAAGTACGCCAACGAACGGAAGCTGATTCCCGGGGTGGTCCTGAACTGCGTGGTGCGGGATGACCAGTACAACAACGCCAACACCCAGCGCTTCTTTGAGGAGGCGGTGGACCGGTTCAAGATCCCCCTCTTCCTCTCCTACGCCACGGGGGCCAACCTCCAGCTCAAGCCCCTTATCCAGGAGCTGAAGATCCCCACCATTCCCGCCTCCATGCACGTGGAGCTGGTTGACCCCCCCAACAACGACTACTTCTTCATCCCCACCTCCACTTACTCCGAGCAGGTGGTGGCCCTTCTGGAGTACATCGCCAAGCAGAAGAAGGGGGCCAAGGTGGCCCTGGTGGTCAACCCCTCCCCCTTCGGCCGGGCGCCCGTGGCGGACGCCCGCAAGGCGGCTCAGCAGCTCGGCCTCCAGATCGTGGACGTGCAGGAGGTGGGGGGCGGGAACCTGGACAACACCGCTCTCCTCAAGCGCCTCGAGGCCCAGGGGGTGGAGTACATCGTCCACCAGAACGTAGCCGGGCCCGTGGCCAACATCCTAAAAGACGCCAAGCGCCTGGGTTTGGACAAGAAGATCCAGCAGCTAGGGGCCCACTACACCGGCGGCCCCGACCTCATCAACCTGGCGGGGGAGGCGGCGGAGGGCTTCCTTTGGGCCACCAGCTTCTACATGTACGAGGAGGACGCCCCGGGGATCCGGCTCCAGAAGGAGTTGGGCAAGAAGTACGGCCGTCCGGAGGCCATCGTGCGCAGCACCAACTACACCAACGGGATGCTGGCCGCAGCCATCGCGGTGGAGGCCATGCGCCGGGCTCAGGAACGGTTCAAGCGCATTACCAACGAGACCGTCTACCAGGCCATCGTGGGCATGAACGGTCCCAATGCCTTTAGGCCCGGCTTCGCTGTCTCCACCAAGCAGGGGATAGAGATTGACTTCACCAAGAGCGAGCACACCGGCGCGGAGGGCCTCCGGATCCTCGAGGCCAAGGGGGGCCGTTTCGTCCCCGTGACCGAGCCCTTCACCTCGGCCCTCTTCCGCAAGGTCCACTACGGCAAGTAGCCCCTAGACCTGGGGGGTGGGGAAGACCCCACCCCCCTTCCCCCAGCCATGACCCCGGTCCGACCCGAAGACCTAGGCCCCATCCTCCTTTTGGTCAACAACATAGAGGTGGTGTACCACGACATCATCCAGGTCCTAAGGGGGGTTTCCCTGAAGGTGCCCGAGGGGCGGATCACCGCCCTCTTAGGCCCCAACGGCGCGGGGAAGACCACCACCCTAAGGGCCATCTCCGGCCTCCTCCTCCCCGAGGACGGGGAGGTGATCCGGGGGGAGATCCTCTATGGGGGCAGGCCCATCCAAAACCGCCCCCCGGAGGAGATCGTCCGTTTGGGCATCGTCCAGGTCCTGGAGGGGCGGCGCGTCTTCAAGCACCTCACCGTGGAGGAGAACCTCCGGGTGGGCACCCTGGTGCAGGGGGGGCGGGCCGGGGAGGAGCTGGAGCGCATCTACCACTACTTCCCCCGCCTCTTTGAGCTCCGCCACCGGCTTGCGGGCTACTGCTCTGGAGGGGAGCAGCAGATGATCGCCATTGGCCGCGCCCTCCTCACCAAGCCCAGGCTCCTCCTCCTGGACGAGCCTTCCTTGGGCCTTGCCCCCCTTTTGGTGCGGGAGATCTTTGACATCGTGGCCCGGGTGAACGCGGAGGAGGGGGTTACCGTCTTGGTGGTGGAGCAGAACGCCCGCATGGCCCTTTCCGTGGCCCACTACGGCTACATCATGGAGACGGGGCGCATCGTCCTGGAGGGGAGCCGGGAGGACCTTTTGGAGAACCCGGACGTGCAGGAGTTTTACCTGGGGGTGGCCAAGGGCGGGGGGCGGAAGAGCTTCAAGGAGGTGAAGGCCTACAAGAGGCGCAAGCGCTTCATGTGAGGCCTTGACGGGATATTGAAAACTTATTATCATCCAAGGCGTGCGGGCCGTGGAGGCCAAAGGCCTTTCCGTTCGCTTCGGGGACTTCCTGGCCCTGGAGGGGGTGGACCTCGAGGTCCCCGAGGGGGCCTTCGTGGCCATCATAGGGCCCAACGGGGCTGGGAAGAGCACCCTCCTTAAGGCCCTTCTGGGCCTGGTCCCCTTCCAGGGGGAGGTGGGGCTTTTGGGGAAGCCCCTTAAGGCGGTGGACCCCAAGGCCTTAGGCTACGTGCCCCAGATCAAGGCCTTTGACCGCACCTTCCCCGCCCTAAGCCTGGAGCTCGTGGCCACGGGGCTAAGGCCCACCTGGCCCTTCCGCCTGGCGAGGGAGGGGCGCGCCCTGGCCCTGGAGGCCCTAAAGCGGGTGGGGGCGGAGGCCTTGGCGGAAAGACCCCTGGGGCGGCTTTCGGGGGGAGAGCTCCAGCGGGTCTACCTGGCCCGGGCCCTGGTGCGCAGGCCCCGGCTTCTCTTCCTGGACGAGCCCGCCACGGGGGTGGACCGGGTAGGGGAGGTGGACCTTTACCGCTACCTCGAGGCCTATCAGGCGGAGACCGGGGCCACGGTGCTCATGATCACCCACGACCTGGACGCGGCCCACCACGCCAGCCACGTGTTGGTGCTGAACCGGAGGATCGTCGGCTTCGGACCCCCGGAACGGGCCCTTTCCGAGGCCTGCCTGCGCCGGGCCTTCGGCCACCTGGGCCACTCCCATGGGGTCTACGCGGGGAGGAAGGATGCTTGAGGCCCTGGCCTACCCCTTCTTCCAGCGGGCCCTTTTGGCGGGGCTTGGGGTGGCCCTCTTTGCCGGGTTCCTGAGCCCCTTCGTGGTGCAAAGGCGGCTTTCCTTCCTGGGGGATGGCCTGGCCCACGCGGCCTTTGCCGGGGTGGCCCTGGGGCTTTTCCTGAGGGAGGAGCCCCTTTATCTGGCCCTTCCCTTCACCCTCCTGGTGGCCCTCCTCATCACCTGGGTGAAGGAGAGAACCCCCCTTTCCGAGGACACGGCCATTGGGGTCTTCTTCGCCCTTTCCGTGGCCTTGGGGGCTATCTTCCTCTCCCGGGCCCGGGGGTACGTGGGGGATGCCATGGGCTACCTCTTTGGCTCCCTCCTCTTCGTGGGGCCCAATGATCTTCTCGCCCTAGGGGTGCTCCTCATTTTCCTCCTCCTCGCCCTCCCCCTTTGGGGAGCCTGGGCCTACGCCACCTTAGACCGGGAGCTGGCCTTGGCGGACCGGCTCCCTGTGGTCCTGCACGACTACCTCCTCTCCGCCCTGGTGGCCCTGGGCCTGGTCCTGGCGGTGAAGCTGGTGGGGGCCATCCTGGTGGCGGCCTTCCTCGTCATCCCTGGGGCCGCGGGTAGGCTCCTGGCCCGCACCTTTTCGGGCATGACCCTCCTTTCCTTGGGGTTCGCCCTCCTCTCCACCCTGCTTGGCCTCCTCCTCGCTCTCCTCCTGGACCTACCCAGCGGGGCCAGCGTGGTCCTGGTCCAGACCCTCCTCTTCGCCCTGGCCCTCCTTAAACCCGCATTCCCGGGCGGGAAATAGGCGTATACTGGGGGCATGTGGGTGTCCACAAAGGCCCAGTACGGCCTGCGGGCCCTGGTGGAGATCGGCCTCCGCGCCCCCCAGGCGGTGCCCCTCAAGGAGGTGGCCGAGGCCCAGGGCATCAGCCTCCACTACCTGGAGCAGATCGCCGCTCAGCTCCGCCGCGCGGGCTTCATCCGCTCCGTGCGCGGGGCCAAAGGGGGGTACCGCCTGGCCCGCCCCCCCGAGCGGGTCACCGCCCTGGAGGTGGTGGAGGCCCTGGAGGGGAGCCTGGCCCCCGTGTCCTGCATTGAGGACCCGGAAAGCTGCGCCAAGGTGGGCCAGTGCTCCACGGAGCTCCTTTGGAAGCGGGTGGACCTGGCCATGCGGGGGGTCCTGGGGGGGACCACCCTCAAGGACCTCATAGAGGAGAGGAGGCTTCTGGAGCAGAGGAGGCTCATCCAGCTGGAGGCGTCCTAGTGGAGCGCAAGGCGAAGGGGATCTACCTGGACTACGCCGCCACCACCCCCCTGGATCCGGAGGTGGCCGAGGCCATGCGGGCGGTGGAGGGGGTGTTCGGCAACCCCTCCAGCGTGCACCGCTTTGGCCAGGGGGCGCGGAAGGTCTTGGAGGAGGCCCGGGAACGGATCGCCCACCTCCTTGGGGCCTCCCCCCGGGAGGTGGTCTTCACCGCCTCGGGCTCGGAGGCGGATGCCCTGGCCCTCCTCGGGGTGGCCCTCGCCCGGGGGCGGGGGCACGTGGTGAGCACGGAGGTGGAGCACGCCGCCGTTCTGGGGGCCCTAAGCCTTTTGGAGCGCTTGGGCTTTGCCGTGACCCGCCTGAAGCCCGACCGCCAGGGGCTGGTTCACCCCGAAGCGCTGGAGGAGGCCTTGCGCCCCGACACCTTCCTGGTGAGCGTCATGCTGGCCAACAACGAGACTGGGGCCCTTTACCCCGTGCGGGCCTTCGCCGAGGTGGCCCACCGCCACGGGGCCCTTTTCCACACCGATGCGGTGCAGGCCGTGGGCCAGGTGCCCGTGCGCTTTGCGGAGCTTGGGGCCGACCTCCTCTCCTTTAGCGCCCACAAGTTCTACGGTCCCAAGGGCATCGGGGGGCTTCTGGTGCGCCGGGGGGTTGGCCTTTACCCCCTTATCCCTGGGAAGCAGGAGGGGGGCAGGCGGGGGGGAACCCCAAGCCCCATCTTGGCCCACGGGATGGCGGTGGCCCTGGAGAAGGCCCTTAGGCTCCTTCCCGAGGAGTCGGAAAGGCTTTTGGCCCTGAGGGACCGCCTCGAGACCGGCCTCCTCTCCGTGGAGGGGGTGGAGCGGAACGGTCCCAAGGAGGGCCGGCTTCCCAAGATCACCAACGTCACGGTGAAGGGGGCGGACGGGGAGACCCTCCTCCTGGCCATGGACTTCCTGGGGGTGGCGGTCTCCTCGGGGTCGGCCTGCAGCGCGGGGAGCCTCGAGCCCTCCCACGTCCTTCTGGCCATGGGCCGCACCCCCAAGGAGGCCCGGGCCTCTTTGCGCTTCTCCCTGGGCCGCTTTACCACGGAGGAGGAGGTGGAGGAGGCCATCCGTGCCTTCCGGGAGGCGGTGGCGCGGGCCCGGGCGTAAGCGCCCCGCGCGCTCCCTAACCGGGGAGTGCTTAGTACACTCTAGGGCATGGACCGGTCTTTCCTGGACCTGAAAGCGGAGGGTCCCCTGCGGGGCGTCTTGAGGGTTCCCGGGGACAAGTCCGTGACCCACCGGGGCCTCCTGCTCCTGGCCTTAAGCGAGGGGGAGGGAAGGCTTTTTTACCCCTTGAAGGCGGGGGACACCCTCTCCACCGCCAAGGCCAT
>NZ_JBBIMD010000033.1:0-23761 GCF_037444525.1 Thermus sp.
GATCGGACTTCAACACCAAGCCCGCGGTGGGGTCGCAATGAACCGAAGGGAGCTCCTCTTCCTGCTCTCCGCCCTGGCTGGCCTTTCCCCCAAGGCCTTGGCCCAGGTGCTGGAGGACCCGTCCAGGCTTTACGACCTTCCCCCTTACGGGGAGGCCAGCCTCCTCTACTTCTCGGACATCCACGGCCAGGCCTTTCCCCACCACTTCATGGAGCCCCCTAACCTCATCGCCCCCAAGCCCCTTATGGGGCGGCCGGGATACCTCACGGGCGAGGCCATCCTGCGCTACTACGGGGTGCCTCGAGGCTCCCTCCTCGCCCACCTCCTTTCCTGCCTGGATTTCGTGGAGCTGGCCCGGTCCTTTGGCCCCTTGGGGGGCTTTAGCGCCCTCACCGCCCTCATCCGTAGGCAGAAGGCCCAGGTGGAGGCCGAGGGGGGTAAGGCCTTGGTCCTGGATGGGGGGGATACCTGGACCAACTCCGGGCTTTCCCTCCTCACCCAGGGGGAGGCCATCCTGGAGTGGCAGAACCTGGTGGGGGTGGACCACATGGTCTCCCACTGGGAGTGGACCCTGGGCCGGGCGCGGGTGGAGGAGCTCCTTAAGCGCTTTAAGGGGGAGTTCCTCTCCTACAACGTGGTGGACGAGCTCTTTGGGGACCCCCTTTTCCCCGCCTACCGCCTCTACCGGGTGGGGCCTTATGCCCTGGCCGTGGTGGGGGCTACCTACCCCTACGTGAAGGTTTCCCACCCCGAGGAGTTCACCGAGGGGCTTTCCTTCGCCCTGGACCTGCGCCGCCTCCAGGAGGCGGTGGATCGGGCCCGGGCCGAGGGGGCAAACGCGGTGGTCCTCCTCTCCCACAACGGCCTCCAGCTGGACGCGGCCCTGGCGGAGCGGGTGCAGGGGATAGACCTCATCCTCTCCGGCCACACCCACGACCTCACCCCCTTGCCCTGGCGGGTGGGGAAGACCTGGATCGTGGCGGGAAGCGCCGCGGGCAAGGCCCTCATCCGGGTGGACCTGAAGCTTTGGAAGGGGGGGATCTCCAACCTGCAGGTGCGGGCCCTGCCCGTCCTGGCCGCCCACCTGCCCAAGGCCGAGGACGTGGAGGCCCTTCTGCAGGAGAAGACCGCCCCCCACCGGAACCACCTCTTCGCCCCCTTGGCCGTCACGGAGACCCTCCTCTACAAGCGGGACACCCTCTACTCCACCTGGGACCAGCTGGTGGGGGAGGCGGTGCGGGCCACCTACCCGGAGGTGGAGGTGGTCTTTAGCCCCGCGGTGCGCTGGGGGACCACCCTCCTCCCCGGCCAGGCCATCACCTACGACCACCTCTATGCCTACTTGGGCTTCACCTACCCCGAGCTCTACCTCTTCTACCTCCGGGGGGAACAGATCCAAAGCGTCCTGGAGGACATCGCCAGCAACGTCTTTACCCCCGACCCCTTCTACCAGCAGGGGGGGGATGTGAGCCGGGTGGTGGGCCTCCGCTACGTCCTGGACCCCGACGCCCCCAGGGGCCGGCGCGTCCGGGAGGTGGAGGTGGGGGGAAGGCCGCTGGACCCGAACCGCCGGTACTTGGTGGCGGCCTATGGCGGCAGGCTCCAGCGGGTGGGGGAGGCCAAGCCTGGGCATGAACCCAGGCCCATCCACGAGGTGGTGGCGGCCTACCTGAGGTCCGTGGGGCGGGTGCGCGTCCTACCTGAGCCCTACGTGCGCGTCTTGGGGCGCAACTACCAAGTGCCGGAGGTTACGGGATGAAGCGAAGCGCGGTTTTGGCCATGGGACTTTTGCTTTTGGGCTTAGGGTTTTCCCAGTTAAGCCCCTTTAGGGCCCGGGTCCAAGCGGCCATCCAGTCGGGTGGCCCGGAGTTTGCCCGGGTGATGCTGGGGCAGGACAAGGCCCAGGCCCTTTGCACCCAGTACCGGGACAACCTGCCTCCTGAGCTTCTCCCCGCTTTCCTAGAGGAGCAGAAGGCCCTCATCAAGTACCCCGCAAACGGCAAGCTCATGGGGGACTGGAAAAACGGGGAGAAGGTCTTCACCGACCCCAAGCGGGGGAACTGCTACGCCTGCCACCAGGGGGTGGCGGACGAGGTGGCCCACGGCACCATGGGGCCGAGCCTTTTGAACTACGGGGCCCGGGGCCAGTCGGAGGCCGTGGTGCGCTACACCTACGAGAAGATCTACAACGCTTGGGCCTTCGTGCCCTGCTCCCTAATGTACCGGGGTGGGGTGCACGGGCTTTTCACCCCGGAGGAGACCGCGGACCTCGTGGCCTTCCTCCTGGACCCCGAGTCCCCCCTCAACCGGAGGTGAGCCGTGAGGAAGCGTCTGGTTCTTGCCGTCATGGGGCTGGCCGGTCTTGGGGCCCTCTTCGCCTACACCCAGGGGCAGAAGCCCTTGGACCCCTACGAGGAGGCCATGCGCCAGCGGCAGATGTACCTGGAGACCTTTGGCGTGCTTCCGGGGGAGCTTTTTGCGGAGGAGGGGAAGGAGCTCTTCCACCGCAAAGGGCCTTCCGGGAAGACCCTCGAGGCCTGCGATTTCGGCAAGGGGCCGGGGGTTTTGGAGGGGGTTTACGCCATCCTGCCCAAGTACTTCCCGGATAGCCGCAAGGTGGAGGACCTGGAAAGCCGGGTCTACACCTGCATGCAGACCGTCCAGGGCTTTAAGCCTTCCGAGATCAAGCGGGACGAGGTGCGGGCCATCACCACCTACATCGCCTCCTTCTCCTCTAAGGCCGAGATCCAGGTGGTGCCCCAGCGCCCGGAGGAGCTTGCCATGTACAACCTGGGCCGGGAGCTTTGGTACACCCGCGCGGGGCCCAGGGATATGAGCTGCGCGGTCTGCCATGACCGGTACGCGGGCCAGCGGGTGCGCCTTTCCCCGGTGAGGAGCCCCAAGCAGGGCCTGGGGAACGAGTGGCCGGCCTACCGGTTTGAGGAGGACCGCCTCTACACCATGGAGGACCGCATCAACTTCTGCTACGAGTCCATTGGCATTCACGCCCCCGCCTTCTACTCCGAGCCCCACATCGCCCTCACGATGTACGTGCTGGCCGAGGCCACCAAGGCGGGGCACACCTTTGAGGAGCTGCCCTTCTTCACCCGCTAGCCATGCGCAGGCGCGACCTTCTCCTCACCCTCCCCCTCCTCCCCTTAGCCCGGGGGGCGGAGGGGGAGGGGTGGGTCCAGGCCTTCGGGGCCTTCATTGAGAGGGTGCCCCCGGCCAGCTACCTGGTGTACCCCACGGAGGCCAAGGACCTCCTGCTCTTTGAACCCCTTATCCTGGATGTGCGCACGGAGGAGGAGCGGAAGAAGGGGTACATCCCGGGCTCGGTGCACATCTACGCCGGCCAAGTGCCGAGGCGGCTTTCCGAGCTTCCAAAGGATAAGGAGGTCCTGATCCTGGTCTACTGCAACTCGGGGAGCGTGTCCGCGGTGGTGGCGGCCTTTTTGCAGGCGGTAGGATACGAAAACGCCAAAAACATCGCCCATGGGTTCAAAGGCTGGCTGGATGCCGGCCTTCCGGTGGAGGGAGGATCATGAAGAAGCTGGTAGCCCTTTTGGTGGTGGCGGGCCTTTCCCTGGCCCAGTCCTTGGTGGTGGAGGTAAGGGGGAGCCTCGAGGCGGTGGAGGGGAAGACCCTGGCCGCGCTTAAGGCGGTGGGCCTGGAGCCCGACAGGGTCTTGAACCTGGGGGAGCAGGTGCGCCAGGTGACGGGCCCGGGGTTCCCGGACTACCGCCTCATCGTCCTGAAGCCCGAGAAGGGGGGCCTCGAGGCGGTGGCCAAAAACCCCATGGCGGCCATCGTCCTACCCCCCACGGTGTTCATCACCGGGGAGGGGGAGCGCTACACCGTGGGCACCTTTGACGGCCGTCTCCTCTTTGGGATGCTGGGGGTGTATGGGGGTGAGGTGGAGCGGCTTACCTGGCGCCTCGAGGCCGCCCTGGGCCGGCTTGGGGTGGTGAAGCGCCTGCCTCCGGCCATGATGCCCGACCCCTCCAGCGGCATGATGCCCGCCCTCCTCTACCGCGTGCCGAACGCCGCGGCGGAGGATGTGGTCCTCCAGGTGGAGGCGGAGCTGGCGGCCAACGGCCTCAACCTCCTCCCCAACGTCAAGGTGGGACCCGTCACGGTCATCATGCCCTGCAAGAGCGAGTGGGCCCGGATCATGTTCCTGACCCAGCCCGCTGGGGGCTTCGCCGCCCCCTGCCGCTTCTTCGCCATGCAGATGGGGAAGGACGCCCTGGTGGGGGCCATAGAACCCATGCTCATGACCATCATGCCCGGCGTCATGGGCTCTCCAGCGGTGGCCATGCTCCAGGAGGCACGCCAGGTGATGGCTTCCATTCTGGAAACCGTGGGCGGGGTGCCTTACCGCCCCGGTCAATAAGGGAGGGAAAGCATGAGCAAGGTGAACCGGCGCCAGGTTCTGAAGACGGGGGCCGCCCTGGCCGCGGCCGGGGCCTTGGGCCAGACGGGCTTCGCCCAGGAGTTCTACGCCTCCCCCCCCACCCTTCTGCCCCGCACCCGGGCTCCCCGGGTGGTGGTGGTGGGGGGCGGCTGGGGCGGGACCACCGTGGCCCGCAAGGTGAAGCAGCAGAACCCCAACGCCGAGGTGGTCCTGGTGGAGCAGAAGCCCATCTTCATGTCCTGCCCTATGTCCAACCTCTTCCTGGCGGGGGTGAAGCCCCTGGAGTGGTTGGTCTTTGACTACACCAACGTGGTCAAGGACGGGGTGACCTTCGTCCAGGAGAAGGTCCTGGACATCAACCTGGACCGCCGCCTGGTGCGCACCACGGGGGGGTACCTGGCCTATGACTTCCTGGTCCTGGCCCCCGGGATCGCCTACATGTACGAGGCCATCCCCGGCTACGAGGAGGCCAAGCACCTCCTCCCTGTGGGCTTCCGGCCCTTTGAGCACATCGCCCTAAGGCGCATGCTGGACCAGTTTGACGAGACGGGCGGGGAGCTCGTCATGTACATCCCCAACCCCCCCTACCGCTGCCCCCCTGGCCCCTACGAGCGGGCGGCCATGCTGGCCTGGCGGCTCAAGACCAAGGGGGTGAAGGGGAAGCTCATCGTTCTGGATGCTAACCCCCAGCCCGTCTCCAAGGCCCCCGGCTTCCTGGCCGCCTACAAGGAGCTCTACAAGGACTACCTGGAGTACGTCCCCAACACCCGCATCACCGGCCTGGACTACGGGAAGAAGGTGGTGAAGACGGAGCTCGGGGACGTGCCCTTCACCCTGGCCAACATCATCCCCCCCATGAAGGCCGCGGACCTCGTCCGGCAGGTGGGCCTGGGGGAGCGCTGGGCCAACGTGCGCATCCCCTACTACCTCTCCGAGAAGGACGACCGGGTCTACCTGGTGGGGGACATCACCGGCAACACCCCCTACCCAAAAAGCGGCATGATCGCCTACGTCTCCGGCACCATCGTGGCCCGGCACCTCACGGAGCGCCTCAAGGGCAAGTCCCTGGCCGAGATCCCACCGGAGATGCCCAACAACATCTGCTACTCCTTCGTGAACTCTGAGGAAGCCATCTGGGTGGCGGCCAACTACTCTTGGGACGAGGCCGCCAAGAAGATCCAGTCCCAAAGCTCCGTGGACAACCAGCGCTCCCCGGCCAACGGCACCGCCGCCATCGGCTGGGCCACGGGGATCTGGAACGACATGTTCGGCCCCGCTTAACCCTTTGCCCCGCCCCTCTTGGGGCGGGGTTTTCTGTGGCCGCTAGATACTCTAGGAGGGTATATGGACCGAAGGAGGTTTTTCCGGCTTCTTGGTGCGGGGGGGCTTTTTAGCCTCCTCAAGGGCAAGGCCCAAGGCTTGCCTTGGGATGAGAAGGCCTTTGAGCCCCTGAAGACCCTTGGGGCCCCCCTTTCCGAGTACGGCGCCCGGAGCCCCTTTGAGGAAGAGGTGGTGCGCTACATCTCCCCCAACCTCCGCACCCGGCACTCGGGGGCGGACTTCGCCCCCTTGGAGAAGCTGGAAGGGGTGATCACCCCCAACGGCCTCCACTTTGAGCGCCACCACGCGGGGGTGCCCCAGGTGGACCCCAAGGCCTATCGCCTGGTGATCCACGGGATGGTGGAGAGGCCTTTGGTCTTCACCCTGGAGGACCTCAAGCGCTTCCCCTCCGTGACCCGCACCTACTTCATTGAGTGTGCGGGCAACGGGCAAAACGGCTACCGTAACCCCCCAGACCCCAACCTCACCGCCACCCGTAGCCGGGGCCTGGCCTCCAACGCCAGCTGGACGGGGGTGCCCCTGGCCCTCCTCCTCAAGGAGGCGGGGGTGAAGCCCGAGGCCAAGTGGCTCATCCCCGAGGGGATGGACGCGGCCATGTACACCCGCTCCCTGCCCCTGGAAAAGGCCATGGAGGATGTGCTGGTGGCCTATGCCCAAAACGGGGAGGCCTTGAGGCCTGAGCAGGGCTACCCCGTGCGCCTGGTGGTGCCGGGCTGGGAGGGGAGCATCCAGGTGAAGTGGCTCCGCCGCATCCTGGTCACGGACCAGCCTGCCATGGCCAAGGACGAGACCAGCGAGTACACCGACGTGACGGCGGACGGCCGCATCCTGGCCTTCACCTGGGTCATGGACCCCGAGTCCATCATCACCTACCCCTCGGGGCTCCAAGAGATCAAGCCCGGCTTCCACGAGATCCGGGGCCTGGCCTGGAGCGGCCACGGCCGCATCACCAAGGTGGAGATCTCCTTTGACGAGGGCAGGACCTGGCGGCAGGCCGTCCTCGAGCCCCCCGTGGAGCGCTACGCCTTCGTGCGCTTCAAGATGCCCTGGTACTGGAACGGGGAGGAGGTGGTCCTTTGGAGCCGGGCCTGGGACGAAAAGGGGAACACCCAGCCCACCCGGGAGGAGTTCTTCAAGAAGTGGAGCCGAAACAACCGCTACCACTACAACGCCATCCAGGCCTGGCGCGTCCTAAAGGATGGCCGGGTGGTGAACGGCGACCGGCCCTTAGGGAGTGTGGCCTTTGGTTCGGTGGGCGGATGCCACGGGGAGGTGTTTGATGGTTAAGCGCGTTCTGGTGCTCTTGAGCCTTTTGGGCCTGGCCCTGGGGGCCCGGTACGGCCTTGGGACCCCCATCTCGGAGGAGGTTGCCCGCCAGTACGACCTGCGCCCTGTGGTCCTTCCGGATGGCCGGGGCCTGCCCCCGGGGGAGGGGAAGGTGGAGGAGGGAGAGCGGATCTACGCGGCGAAGTGCGCCTCCTGCCACGGGAAAAGCGGGGAGGGCTACCCCTTCAACCGCCTGGTGTCCGAGCCCTTCCCCATTACTCCGGACACGGAGCCTGTGGAGTACGCCATCGGCAACTACTGGCTCTACCCCACCACCCTCTACGACTACATCCGCCGGGCCATGCCCTTCGGGGCCGCGGGCAGCCTCACGGACCAGGAGGTCTACCACCTGGTGGCCTACCTCCTCTACATGAACGGCATCACCGACGCGGGCACCCCCATCAACCAGGCCACCCTGCCCAAGATCCGCCTGCCTGCTCGGGAGCTTTTGGAGCTGGACCCGGAGACCAAGCGCCGCTTCCCCTGGCTCACCTTGCCGTAGGATGGGGCCATGACGGTTTCCCTGGGCGCGGCCTTCTTGGCGGGGGTGCTCTCCTTCCTCTCCCCTTGCGTCTTGCCCCTGGTGCCCACCTACCTCTTCTACCTGGGGGGGGAGAGGGGGCGCCCCCTCTTCAACGCCCTTTTCTTTATCCTGGGCTTTGGGGCGATCTTCTTCCTCCTGGGCCTGCCCTTCACCCTGCTTGGGAGGCTTCTCTCTGAGTACCGGCCCCTTCTTGCCCGGGTTGGGGGGGGGCTCCTCATCCTCTTTGGCCTTTACATGCTGGGTCTAAGGCCCCGCTGGAGCGTGGGCCTCCGCTACCAGGGGGAGACGGGAAGCCCTTTAGGGGCCTTCCTCCTTGGGGCCACCTTGGGCCTCGGCTGGACCCCTTGCATCGGCCCCATCCTGGGGGCCATCCTCACCCTCACCACGGTGGGGGGTGGGGCGGGGCTCCTCCTCGCCTACATCCTGGGCCTCGCCGTGCCCTTCTTCCTGGTGGCCCTGTTTGCGGACCGGCTGAAGGGTTGGCTCAGGCGGGCGGGCCGGCTTTCCCACTACGTAGAGCTTTTGGCGGGGGCGGTGCTCCTTTTGGTGGGGGTCCTTCTCCTCACGGACTCCTTCACCACTCTGAACACCTTCTTCCTCCGCCTCACCCCCGAGTGGCTCCAGCGCTAGCTGTAGGGACGTTTTTCCCAAAGGGGCACCGGGTAGACTTAGAGCATGCTGCTTCGCCTCGAGGGCCTCTCCAAGCGCTTTGGCCGGGACTGGGTCCTAAGGGACCTCTCCTTCACCCTAAAGAGGGGTGAGGTGGTGGCCCTCTTGGGCCCCAACGGTTCCGGCAAGACCACCCTCCTAAGGCTCATGGCGGGGCTCTTGAAGCCCACGAGGGGCCTACTGGAGCGGAGGGGGCGGGCCCTTTTCCTTCCCAACCCCCCCGCCTTCCACCGCCACCTCACCGCCCGGGAGCACCTGGCCTATGACCTGGCCTTTCACGGGCAAGAGGGGGAGGTGGAGGGGGTGCTGGCCCGGTTTGGCCTTCCCCCGGAGGGGCCCCTCTTCACCTTCTCCAGCGGGATGAAAAAGCGCCTGGCCCTGGCCCGCCTCCTCCTCCTAAGGCCCGAGATATGGCTTCTAGACGAGCCGGAAACGGCCCTGGACGGGGAGGGCCGGGGCCTCCTCAAGGAGGTCCTTTCCGAGGCCAGGGGGATGGGCGGGGTGGTGCTGGCCACCCACGACCTGGCCCTGGTGGAGGGCGTGGTGGACCGGGTCCTGCGCCTGGGGGCGGCGTGAGGCGGATCCTCCTCTTGGCCCTAAGGGACCTCCGCCTCGAGGTGCGGGACCGGGCGGGGCTCGCTTCCCTCCTGGCCTTCTTCCTCCTTACCGTTTTCCTCATGGCCCTGGCCTTGGGGCCGGAGGAGTCGCTCCTCCGGCGGGCGGGCCCCGGGGTGCTTTGGGTGGCCCTGGCCTTCATGAGCACCCTTCTTGCCAGCCGGGCCTTCGCCCTGGAGGTGGAGGACGGCACCCTGGACGACCTCCTCCTTACCCCGGGGGGAAAGGAATGGGTGTACCTGGGCAAGCTCCTTTTCCAGATGCTCCTCCTTGCCCCCTTGGGGGCTTTGGCCCTTTTGGTGGTGGCTGGGCTCTTTTACCTTCCCTTGGAGAAGGGGCTTGCCCTCTACCTCACGGTGCTCCTCGGCACCTTGGGCTACGCCAGCGTGGCCACCTTCTACGCGGGGCTTTTGGCCCGGCTTAGGGGACGGGAGGTCCTCCTGCCCCTCCTCCTCTTCTCCTTGGTGGTGCCCGTGGTCCTGGCCGCGGTGCGGGCCAGCCTGGGCATCGTGGAAGGGGTGGACTGGGCCGAGGTGGGAAGCTGGTGGCGCCTCCTTCTCGCCTTTGACGTGATCTACACCACCGCCAGCGCCCTTCTCTTCCCCTTGGTCATGGAGGGGTAGTTCACGGTAACTTAACCCGGAAGGGGCAGACTAAAGGAGGGGAAACCATGATCGCGGAGATAAGGGACCGACCCGACACCTGGACCTGGCTCTTCCTGGGCCTAGGCCTAGCCCTTCTGCCCGCGGGGCTTTACCTGGCCCTTGCCGCCCCGCCGGACGCCAACCAGGGCTATCTGGCCCGCATCATGTACCTGCATGTGCCCGGCGCTTGGCTTGGCTATCTGGCCTTCTTCGTCACCTTCCTCTACTCCCTCCTCTACCTCTTCCGCCAGGACCCCCGCCTGGACCGGGTGGCCCTGGCCAGCGCGGAGATCGGCCTCGTCTTTATGGGGCTTGCCCTGGTCACGGGGATGCTCTGGGCCCGGCCCACCTGGGGGGTGTACTGGACCTGGGAGCCCAGGCTCACCACCACCGCCATCCTCTTCGCCGTTTATGTGGGCTACTTCCTCCTTCGAGGGGCCATTGAGGACCCCGAGCTTCGCCGCAAGGCGGCGGCGGCCGTGGGGATTCTGGGCTTCATCAACGTGCCCATTAGCTACATGTCCGTGAAGTGGTGGCGGAGCCTGCACCAGACCCAGTCCATTGACCTCACCACGGGGCGGATCCACATGGCCCCAGAGATGCTCCAGGCCCTCCTCTTCAACCTCCTGGTCTTTACCCTGCTCTACCTGGGCTTTGTGCGCTTTAGGGCGTTCTTGGCTGCCCTGGAGGCCGGGAAGGAGGAGGCGTGAGCGAGGTCTTCGTCACCTGGGTCTACGCCCTCACCTACCTCACGGTCTTCGGCTACCTGGCCTACCTCTTTTGGCGCTACCGGAGGACGCGATGAGGGTTAAGTACGTCATCGGCGTTCTGGTCATCCTGGGGGCCCTGGCCTACCTCATCTTCGGGGGCCTGGGCCAGAACCTGGTCTACTTCCTCACTCCTTCCGAGTACCTGGAGGGCCAGGCCCGCTACGGGGACCGCCCCGTACGCCTGGGGGGGCTCGTCAAGCCGGGCACCGTCCGGTACGACAAGGACCAGCTGGAGCTTCGCTTCGTTCTCACGGACGGGGTGGCGGAGGTGCCGGTGGTCCACAAAGGCACCCCCCCAGGGATGTTCAAGGAGGGGCAGGGGGTGGTGGTGGAGGGCCGCTTCCGGGGAGGGACCTTCCAGGGGACGAACCTCCTCGTGAAGCACTCGGAGACCTACCAGCCCCCCAAGGAGGGTTACACCCCTGAGGAGGTCAGGAAGCTCATTGAGGAGGCCAAATGACCCCGGCGCTTCTCGGCAACCTGGGCGTAACCCTCACCCTGGCCTTTAGCCTTTTGGGCCTAGTCTTGGCCCTTCTCGCTTACGTCCAGGGGGATGGCCGCCTCCTAAAGGGGGCTAAGGCCCTGGTCCTGCCCGCCTTCCTCGCGGCCCTTGCTGCCTTCCTGGCCCTGGAGTGGGCCCTCCTCACCCATGATTTCAGCCTGGCCTACGTGGCCGCCCACCATACCACCAAGGACCCCTTGTGGGTCACCCTGGTGACCCCGTGGGCGGCCCTGGAGGGCTCCATCCTCCTTTGGGGCCTCCTCCAGACCCTCTACACCCTCCTCGCCAGCCGCCGTCTCCCCGACCCTTGGCGGGCCTCCCTGATCCTCGCCGTCCTCTTCGGCATCCAGGCCTTCTTCTTCGGGGTCATGGCCACGGTGGCGAGCCCCTTCCAGACCCTTCCCAACCCCCCGCCGGACGGCATGGGCCCTAACCCCCTCCTCCAGAACCACTGGATGATGGCCGTCCACCCCGTGCTCATGTACCTGGGCTTCGTGGGGTTTTCCGTGCCCTTTGCCTATGCGGTGGCCGCCATGGCCTCGAGGCGCTACCAGGCCTGGGTGGGGGAGACCCGCTGGTGGACCCTCATCGCCTGGGGCTTCCTCACCGCGGGGAAGGTGGCGGGGGGGTGGTGGAGCTACGAGGTCTTGGGCTGGGGCGGCTACTGGGCCTGGGATCCCGTGGAGAACGCGAGCTTCCTCCCCTGGCTCCTCACCACCGCCTTCCTCCACACCGCCTACGTGCAGGAGACCCGGGGGGCCTTTAAGGTCTGGAACTTCGCCTTCGTGACCCTGGCCTTCTCCGCCACCCTCCTCGGCACCTTCCTCACCCGGAGCGGGGTCATCCAGTCCGTGCACGCCTTTGCGGAAGGCCCCGTGGGGCCCGTCTTCCTGGGGGGGTTTTTGGCCTCCCTCCTCCTCGGGCTTGGCCTCCTCTACCGGGTGGGCCGGGAGGTGCGGGACGCCACGGTCTTCCGCCTCCTCTCCCGGGAGGGGGCCTTGCTCCTTGGGGCCTTCTTCTTCGCGGGCTGGGCGTTGGTGGTCCTCCTCGGGACCCTCTACCCCCTTCTCGTGGAGGCGGCCTCCGGGGCCAAGGTGAGCGTGGGGGCCCCCTTCTTCAACCAGGTCTCCGCCCCCATCGGGGTGGGGATCCTCCTCCTCATGGGGGTGGGGCCCATCCTCCCCTGGCGGCGGCCGAGGCCCGAGGTTTTCCGGAACCTCTACCTCCTCCTGGCGGTCCTCATCCTCGGCACCCTCCTGGGGCTCCTACGGGGCTACACCCTGGGGGCCTCCTTGGCCCTGGGGCTTTTCCTCTACAACGCCCTCTCGGTGGGGCTCCTTTTCCGGGAGGGCTTTTTGGCCAGGAAGGCCGTGGGGCTTAGCCCTTGGGGCTTTCTGGAAAACCGGAGGCGCGTGGGGAGCCTCCTCGTGCACTTCGCTGTGGCCCTCATGGGCCTGGCCATCGCCTTCAGCCAGACCTACCGCCTCGAGGCGGAAAAGACCCTCCACCGGGGCCAAAGCTGGCAGGTGGCGGGCCTCACCCTCACCTTCCAGGGGGTGCAGGCCCTGGACGAGGGGCGGCGCTTCGCCGTGGAGGCCTTGCTCCGGACGGACCGCTTCGGGGAGGTGCGCCCAAGGCTCCACTTCTACCCCCAGATGCAGTCCCCCCTGCCTTCCCCCAAAGTGGTCTACACCCTGAAGGACGACTACTACTTCGTCCTCATGGATTTTGACCGGGAGAAGGGGGAGTGGGCCTCCATCCGGCTCATCCTCACCCCCATGGTCCTTTGGCTTTGGGTGGGGGGTGGGCTCATGGCCCTGGGGACGGTGTACATCCTCTGGCCCCAAGGGAGAAGGGCGGAGGCACGGGAGGTGAGCCCAGCGTGAGGGCCTGGCTTTGGTTCCTGGTGCCCCTTTTCCTGGCCGGCCTTTTCTGGTGGGGGATGCAGCGGAACCCTAAGGAGCTCCCCTCGGTCCTGGCCCAGGAAAAGCGCCCCGCCCCCGACTTCACCCTGCCCCTTCTTTCCCCCTACCGGGCGGGGTGGGGGGAGACCTTCCGGCTTGGGGACCACCTAGGGGAGAAGCCCATCCTCCTCAACTTCTGGGCCAGCTGGTGCTACCCCGCCTGCTACGAGGAGGCCCCGGTGCTGGAGGCTTTTTGGCAGCGCTACAAGGACCGGGTGCTCTTCGTGGGGGTGAACGTCCAGGACAAGGAGGCGGAGGCGGTGCGGTTCGTGGAGCAGTTTGGCCTTTCCTTCCCCAGCGTCTTTGACCCCAGGGGCCGGGTGGGGGTGGACTACGGGATGTACGGGGTGCCCGAGACCTTCCTCATTGACCGGGAGGGCCGGGTGGTCCTTAGGCACGCGGGGGCGGTGGACGAGGCCCTTTTGGGCCGTTACCTGGAGGAGGTGCTCCGGTGAGGCTTTTCCTCTTCCTCCTCCTTTTCTGGACCGGGGCCCTGGCCCAGGAGGCTGCCCCGCCCCCGGACCTTCCCCCTGAGGTCTTCCAGATCGCCCGGACCCTCCGCTGCCCCGTCTGCCAGGGGGAGTCCGCGGCGGAGAGCAACTCCGGGGTGGCGGTGGAGATGCGCCGCCTCATCGCCGAGATGCTCAAGGAGGGGAAGACCCCCGAGGAGATCAAGGCTTTCTTCGTGGATCGCTACGGGGACTGGATCCTCTACGAGCCCCCCCGGAGGGGCCTTACCCTTTGGGCCTGGGTCTTGCCCCTGGTGGCCCTGGCCCTCCTCGCCCTCGGGCTTTTCGCCTACTTCCGGCCTAGGCCCCTGCCCAAGGAGCTTTTGGAAGAGGCTGAACGCCGGATGAAGGAGCCCCCGGCATGACGGCCACGCTTCTTTTCCTCTTCTTCCTGGCCCTAGGCCTTTTCCTGGCCCTAAAGCCCCTTTTTGGCCCCAAGGAGCCCTTTCCCGAGCCCCCCAGGCGGGAGGACCTCCTAAAGGAGCTCGAGGTCCTGAAGGAGGAGGTGAAGGCCCTGGAGGGGGAGGAGCGCAGGCTGGCCCTGGCCCGGATGGTGGAGCTGGAGCGGGCCCTGGAGGGCTGGCGCCCCCTGGCGCCCAAGCCCTTCCGGCCCCTACCCCTTGTCCTGGCCCTGGGCTTGGTGCTCCTCGTGGGGGTGGGGCTTTGGCGCTACACCCTGCCCCGGCTCCCTGGGGAGACGGTGACCACCCAGCGCCTCGAGGCCCAAAGGCTTAGGGACCTGGCGGAGAAGGCGAAGCGCACCGGGGCGGTGGAGGACCTCCTGGCCTGGGGGCAGGAGGCCTACCGGCTTAGGGTCTACGAGCAGGCGGCCGAGGCCTACCTGGAGGTGCTGAAAAAAGACCCCCGGAACGTGGAGGCCATCCGGCGGGTGGGCATCCTCCTTTTCATGTCCGGGCAGCCGGAGGAGGCCCAGGTCTTCTTGGAGATCGCCCAACACGCTGACCCTCAGGCGGCGGAGGGGTGGCTTTTCCTGGGCAACATCTACTTCCAAAAGGGCGAGCGGGAAAAGGCCATCGCCGCCTGGGAGAAGTACCTGGCGGTGGGGGGCGAGGCCCGGGAGCGGGTCCAGGGGCTCATCGCCATGGCCAAGGCCCAGGCCACGGGCGGGACGGATGGGCGCACGGTTTACCTTGCCCGCTGTGCGGCCTGCCACGGACAGGAAGGAGAGGGGGGTGTGGGCCCCAGGCTCAAGGAAAACCCTATCCTAAAGGTCCCGGAGGCGGTGCGGGAGATCGTCCTGAAGGGCCGGGGCACCATGCCCGCGGTGACCCTTTCCGAGGAGGAGCTTAAGGCCCTCCTGGGCTACCTTAAGACCCTATGAGGCGGCGGGACCTGGTCTTCTACCTACCGGTGGCGGCGGCGGGGGGGTTTTTCCTGTGGTTCGGCGTGCGCACCTACAACCTCCGCTTCCGCCCCCGGCCGGAGGTGGGAGAACCCCGCTGGAAGGACGGCCCCCGGGTGGAGGTGGCCCGCCTGGGGGCGCTTGCCCTTTGGGAGGCCAAGCCCTTCCACTACCCCCTGCCCCAGGGGGAGCTCAAGGCCCTTCTTCTCCGCCTACCCGAGCCCGCCCCTGGGGGCCTTTCTCTAGGGGGAGAACACTACATCGCCTTCAGCCGCATCTGCACCCACCAAGGGTGCACCCTGAACTACGTTCCTGACCCCGAGGCGGCTGCCCTCCTCTACAACTTTCGTCACGAGCGCCCCTTCCTGGGCTGCCCCTGCCACTTCGGGGCCTTTGACCCCCTCCTTGGAGGAAAGGCAATCTATGGCCCCCCCCACTACCCCCTACCCCGCCTCCGCCTCGAGGCTCAAGGGGAGACCCTTTACGCCACCGGCCATGAGGTGCCCCTGAGGCCCCTGGAAGGGGTCTAGGTACCCCGCCAAAGCCGACGCTTCGGAAGGGGATGGTTCAACGCCGAGGCGCTCAGGCTCCAGGCCGCACCCGGACGAAGCGGTCCCTGCCCCGCTGCAGCACCAGGGGCCTCCTCAGCTCCACCTCCAGGTGGGGGTCCTCCACCACCTCCCCGTTGATCCTAAGGCCCCGGTTCTTGATGAGCCGTTTGGCCTCGGCGTTGGAGGGGGTGAGGCCCGCCAGGGTAAAGAGGCGGGCCACGGGGATCCGGCCTTCCTGGAGCTCGGCGGAGGGGATTTCCACCTCGGGGAGGCTTTCGGGAATCCCTCC
Source organism: Thermus sp. (assembly GCF_037444525.1). GTDB lineage: Bacteria > Deinococcota > Deinococci > Deinococcales > Thermaceae > Thermus. The sequence goes on from NZ_JBBIMD010000033.1 coordinate 15,505, forward strand.
CTTGGCCACCTGGTCGTAGCGGGCCTCGGCCTCCTGGACCCTTTGGGGGCCCACCCCCTGGTCCCGGCCAAAGGCCTCCCAGGCGTAGCCCAGGCCCTCGTAGTAAGCCCGGTCCAGCCTGGGGGGGAGGAGGGGCTCGTTGTAGGCGGCGGTGAGGAGGCGGGCCAGAACCCGGTGGGCGGGCACGGGCCCCTGGGCCAGGACCTCTCCGATCTCCTCCTCCGTTAGGTCCGTAAGGAGGCGGAAGTAGTCGGGGAGGAGGGGGTCCGGCACCCACATGAGCTTCTTGAACATCACCTCCGGGGGTTCGGTGATGCCGATGTAGTTGTCCAGGCTCTTGGACATCTTTTCCCGGCCGTCCAGGCCCACGAGGAGGGGCATGAGGAAGCAGACCTGGGGGGGCTGGCCGTAGGCCCGCTGCACCTCCCGGCCCACCAGGAGGTTGAACCTCTGGTCCGTGCCCCCCATCTCCACGTCGGCACGGATGGCCACGGAGTCGTAGGCCTGGGCGAAAGGGTAGAGGAACTCGTGGAGGGAGATGGGGATCCCCTCCTCGTAGCGCTTCTTGAAGTCCTCCCGCTCCAGCATCTGGGCCACGGTGAGGAGGGAGGTGAGGCGCACCACCTCCTTGAAGGTGAGCCCCTCCAACCACTCGGAGTTGTAGCGGAGCTCAAAGAGGTGGGGCTCCTGCCTTAGGATCTTCCCCGCCTGCTCCACGTAGCTTTTCGCGTTTTCCCGGGTTTCCTCCAGGGTGAGGGGCGGGCGGGTCTTGCTCCGGCCCGAAGGGTCCCCGATCATCCCCGTGAAGTCGCCGATGATGAGCACCACCTTGTGCCCCAATTCTTGGAACTGGCGCATCTTCCTAAGGACCACCGCGTGGCCTAGGTGCAGGTCGGGCCGGGTGGGGTCGGCCCCGAGCTTCACCGTGAGGGGCCGGCCCTCTTCCAGCTTGGCCTTGAGCTCCTCCTCGGGGATGATCTCTGCGCTTCCCCGCTTGAGCCAGGAAAAGGCGTCCTCCATGCCCCCAAGTATACTGAGGGCAATGCGCAGCTTGGTCCTGCTTCTTCTCGTGGCCTTAGGGGTGTACTGGTATGCGGAGAACCGTGGTCTGGCCGTGGGCTATCCCCCCTTTCTTCCTGTGGTGTACTGGAAGTACACCGGGGAAGCCCGCTACCCCGTAAGGGTGACGGGGCTCTTGGATGCGGTGAAGGTCAGGGTGGAGGGGGAGCTTAGGGAGGGGCGGCTTGCGGTGGCCTTCCTGAGGGAGGGCCGGGTGGTGGGGGAGGAGCGCTTTGAGGGAGCTTTCCGGCGGGAGCTCCGCTTTCCCGCCCCGCCTGGGGCGTACGAGCTTCGCTTCCGCCTCGAGGGCGCCAAGGGTCTCGTGCGCTACGACTGGGTGGCCACCAAGTTTGCCCCTTAGGGCCCGGGTGTGCTACACTTGAGCCTGGCTTGCCCCTTGGGGGCATAAGGGGAGGATCATGGCGCAAAAGAAACCCAAGAGGAACCTTTCTGCTCTGAAGCGGAACCGCCAGTCCCTGAAGCGCAGGATGCGCAACCGGGCCAAGAAGTCGGCCATCAAGACCCTGAGCAAGAAGGCCGTGGCCCTGGCCGCGGAGGGCAAGGTGGAGGATGCCCTCACCATCCTGCGCAAGGCCCAAAGCCTCATTGACAAGGCGGCCAAGGGTTCCACCCTGCACAAGAACACCGCGGCCCGCAAGAAGTCCCGGCTCATGCGCAAGGTGTATAAGGCCCTGCAGGCCGCAGGGGTTCAGGCCTAGGGGAGGCGGCCATGGGGAAGGGTGACCGGCGTACCCGTAGGGGCAAGATCTGGCGGGGCACCTACGGCAAGTACCGCCCCCGCAAGAAGAAAAAGTAAGACCGGACTCCCCAAGGGGAGCAGGGCTCCCTCCTCAAGGGGAGGGGGCTTGTTCTTCCTTTTCTATCTCCCAAAGAAGGTCCCTAAGGAGCCATCCCTGCCCCGGAGGGGAGAGTTCCCCCGAGGTGAGTCCCCGCACTAGGTAGCGGCGCACCAGGCCCACGGGCACGCCCTGGGCGATGATCTCCCCCAGGTTGCGGCTCCCATCCAGGAGGGCGGCCAGGGCGCTGAACTCTTCCAGGGTGGCGCTCTTCTTTCCCTGATGGCGGATCCTCAGGGCGTACCAGGCGTAGCGGCGGAGGGGGTAGAGGTCCCCCTCCCTCACCCCCATGTAGGCCCGTTCCATGGCGATGAGGAGGGGCACCCCCCAGGCCTTGGCCGCGGCCCGCACGCTCTTTCCTCCCCCGAAGACCTCGTAGGGCTCCTTGGGGCGGATGGCCTCCAGGACGCGGCTTGGAGAGTCCAAAAGGGTGCGAAACCGCTCCCACTCGTCGTTCACCCGGGCCCACTCCCCTAGGAGGGCGGCGAAGGGCATGAGGGGCCTTTCCTGCCCCGAAGGCCCAGGCCGGAAACGGAAGCGCCCCTCCTTGGGGTGGAGGGGGAAGGTGAAGAGGGCCTCCAAGCCTTCCCAGTCTAGGGTGGCCGCCCCCACCACCTCCCCCGCCTGGAGCCTCAGGGTAAGGGGCAGGGGGCCCACCTCCACCTCCAAGACCCCCGAACGCCGGTGCTCGTGGATGAGGCCCAAGGCCTCCGTTAGGGGGAAAACGCTCAGTTCTCCTTCCAAAAGAACCCCTCCCCGATGTCCAGGATTAGGATACGCCCTTGGCCCCGGTAGCCCTCCAGGGCCCTGACCACCGGTTCCTCCGCCCCCGCCCGCACCAAGGCGGCCATCGTGGGCCCCGCCCCACCGATGAAGGCCGCCAGGGCCCCCGCCTCCAGGGCCCCTTCCAGGGCCTCCAGGACCCCGGGCATGAGGTGGGCCCGGTGGGGTTGGTGGAGGCGGTCCCGGCAGGCCTCCTTTAGGGCCTCGAGGCGGCCTGAGAAGAGGGCCGCGGGCCAAAGGGCGCTCCTTGCCAGGTTGAAGACCGCATCCCTCAGAGGCACGGCTTCGGGCAGGGTGGCCCGGGCCAAGGGGGTGGGCACCTCGTAGGGGGGCACGGCCAGCACGAAGCGCACCCCTTCCGGGCGGGGAAGGGGGATGGCGAGGGGGGGGTCTGCCAGGGCGGCCACAAAGCCCCCGTAGACCGCGGGGGCCACGTTGTCCGGGTGGCCCTCCAGCCCGGCCGCCACCCGGAAGACCCCTTCCCGGCCAAGCTGCCCCCCAGAAGCCCGGTCCGCCAGGGCCACACCAGCCACCAAGGCGGCGGAGGAACTCCCCATGCCCCGGGCCAGGGGGATGGGGTTGAAGGCGCGGATGCGGAGGGGCTCGGGGGCAAGGCTCAAGGCGCGCATCCCGGCCCGGTAGCCCTCATGGACCAGGTTGTCCGGGCCCTCCACCTGGCCTTCCCCCTCGTATATGAAAACGTCCTCCCGGGCGGGCTCGGCCTCCACCTCGAGGTAGAGGTCCAGGGCCACGCCCAGGGCGTCAAACCCGGAGCCCAGGTTGGCAAGGGTGGCGGGGACGAAGAGGCGGGGCATACAAATCCCCTTCAGGATACCAGTGGGCCCCCTAGACCACCCGGAAGGGCAGCGGAACCCGCTCCTCCTCCAGAAGCCTCCTCGCCCGGGGCAGGGCCTCGGCCACCTCGTGGGCCAGGAGGCCCACCCCCTTTTCCTCCGCCAGGACCTCCCCCGCAAGGCCGTGGAGGAAGACCCCAAGCCTCGCCGCCTCAAAGGGGGGAAGCCCAGCGGCGAGGAGGGCGGCGATGGCCCCCGAGAGCACGTCCCCCGTGCCCCCGGTGGCCAGGGCGGGGTGGCCCGTGGGGTTCACAGAAAGCCGCGTGCCTTCCGCCACCACCGTGGGGGCTCCCTTGAGGACCACGGTGAGGCCCGTTCCCTCCGCCAGGGCCTGGGCAGCCCCTAGGGGGTCTTGGGCCACGGCCTCGGGGGTGGTGCCGAGTAGGCGGGCGGCCTCCCCCGCGTGGGGGGTGAGGACCGCGGGCACGCCCCCCTTGCGGTAGGCCGCCACCACTTCCTCCTGTAGGGCGTCCGCGTCCAAAACGGTGGGGAGGCCCGCCTCCAGGGCCGCCAGGGCCCAGGCCGCCCCCCAAGGCCCCCCGCCCATCCCCACCGCCAGGGCCTCCACCCTGAGGGGGGGGAGGGTGGGGGCGGGCACGGGGTGGAAGACCGCTTCCAGGGGCGAAGGGGGGTGCCCCTCGGGCAGGACCAGGTGCACCAGCCCCGCCCCCATGCGGTAGGCCCCTAAGGCGGCGAGGAGGGGGGCCCCTGCGTAGAGGAGGCCTTTCCCCCGGTACCCTCCTAAGACCCCCACCCGGCCCACGCTCCCCTTGTGGGCGGTGAGGGGGCGGTGGGGGAGGAGGGGCCTTAGGGCCTTGGGGGTGGCGATCTCGGGGAGGGTGGGGTCCTCCTGGAGGTCCTTGGGCAGGCCGATCTCCGCCAGGAAAAGCCTTCCGCAGGCCTCCCGCTGGAAGAGATGGGGCGTCTTGAGCCCTCCGAAGGCCACGGTGGCCGTGGCCCGCACGTGGGGGCTATGGGGGAGCCCTGAGGGCAGGTCCAGGGCCAGGATGGGGAGAAGGGAGGCGTTCATCCTTTCCACGAGCCCCGCGTAAAACCCGGTGAGGGGCCCCTTGAGGCCGGTGCCGAAAAGGGCGTCCACCAGGACCTCCCCCTCTTCCCAACGGGCTTCCTCTAGGGGGCGGACCTCCACCCCGTGGGCCAGGAGGGCCTTTAGGGCCAGGAGGGCATCCCCCTTCTGCCCCTCCTCCGCATAGACCCGGACCCTAAGCCCCTTCAGGAGGAGGTGGCGGGCCAGGACCAGCCCGTCCCCGCCGTTATTCCCCTTTCCTGAAAGGACCACCGCGGGGGCCTTTCCAAAAAGGGCCCGGTAGACCTGGGCCGCCTTCATCCCCGCCCACTCCATGAGGAGGAGGGTGGGGTAGCCCCGCCTGGCCGCCTCCTGGTCTGCCCGGCGCATGGCCTCGGGGGTGAAGAGCCGCATGGTTCTACAATAGCCCCATGGATCTCTCGGAGGCGAGGCGGCGTCTTGCGGAGGCCCGGCGGGTGGCGGTCCTTACGGGGGCGGGGATCTCCAAGCCCTCAGGCATCTCCACCTTCCGGGACGCGGAGGGGCTTTGGCGGTCCTTCAACCCCCTGGACTACGCCACCCCCGAGGCCTACGCCAAGGACCCCAAGAAGGTGTGGGAGTGGTACGCCTGGCGCATCGCCAAGGTGCGGCAGGCGGAGCCCAACCCCGCCCACTACGCCCTAGCCCGCCTCGAGGCCGACCTCCTGGCCCGGGGCGGGGACTTCCTCCTGGTGACCCAGAACGTGGACGGCCTCCACGCCCGCGCGGGGAGCCAGAGGGTGGTGGAGCTCCACGGCAACCTCCTCCGGGCCCGGTGCGAGGCCTGCGGGAGGCGCTTTCCCCTCCCCGAGGCCTTCCCCATCCCCCCCTCCTGCCCGGCCTGCGGGGGGCGGGCCCGGCCCGACGTGGTCTGGTTCGGGGAGCTCCTCCCCGAGGGGGCTTGGGAAAAAGCCCTAAGGGCCTTTTCCGAGGCCGACTTTGCCCTGGTGGTGGGCACCAGCGCCGAGGTGGAGCCCGCGGCCTCCTTGGGCCGCATCGCCTACGCAGCCGGGGCCTACCTGGTGGAGGTGAACCCGGAGCCCACCCCCCTTACGCCCCTCGCCCACCTCGCCTTGCGCCTCGGGGCGGTGGAGGGCCTGGAGGCCCTTTACCCCTTAAGCTCGGCCCCGGGGTAGCTCCGGGGGAGGAGCTTCCGTTCCCAGGCGGCCTTTAGGAGTTCTTCCCGGAAGTCCGGGTGGGCCACCTCTATGAGGGCCAAGGCCCTTTCCCTTAAGGAGCGGCCGAAGAGCTCGGCGATGCCCCACTCCGTCACCACGTAGTGCACGTCCGCCCGGGTGGTGACCACCCCCGCCCCCGGTTTCAGGTAAGGGACGATGCGGCTTTGCCCCTTGGCCGTGGAGGGGAGGGCGATGATGGGCTTCCCCCCCTCGCTCCGGGCCGCCCCCCGGATGAAGTCCAGCTGGCCCCCGAAGCCCGAGTAGATGCGGGTGCCGATGGAGTCCGCCACCACCTGGCCCGTGAGGTCCACCTCTATGGCGGAGTTGATGGCCACCATCTTACGGTTCTGGGCCACCACGAAGGGGTCGTTTACGTAGTCCGCGGGGTGGAGCTCAAAAAGGGGGTTGTCGTGGACGAAGCGGTAAAGCCTTTCGGAGCCCAGGACGAAGGTGCCGACGATCTTGCCTGTGTGGAGGGTCTTGCGCGCCCCGGTGATGAGCCCCTTCTCAAGGGCCTCTAAGACGCCGTCGGAGATCATCTCCGTGTGCACCCCCAGGTCGCGGCGGCCCTCGAGGCTGGCCAGGACCGCGTCGGGGATGGCCCCGATGCCCATCTGCAGGGTGGCCCCGTCCTCAATGAGGCTGGCCACGTGGGCCCCAATGCGCTGCTCCACCTCCCCGAACCCCTCCCGCTTGAGCTCCGGTAGGGGGTAGTCCATCTCCACGATGGCCGTGAAGCGGGACACGTGCACGAAGGTGTCCCCCAGGGTGCGGGGCATCCTCGGGTTTACCAGGGCGATGACCAGGGGGGCGGTTTCCAGGGCGGCCTTGGTGGCGATGACCTCCACCCCTAGGGAGCAGAAGCCGTGCTCGTCCGGGGGGGAGACCTGGACAAGGGCGGCGTCCAGGGGGAGGACCCGCCGCTTGAAAAGCCAGGGCACCTGGTGGAGCATGATGGGCACGTAGTCCGCCCGGCCCTCGTTCACCGCGGGCCGGTCCGCGGGGCCCACGAAGAGGGAGCGCCGCCGGAAGTGCCCCTCCATCTCGGGCCCGGCAAAGGGGTCCTCTCCCATCTGGAGGAGGTGGACCAGCTCCACCCCTTCCAACTCGTCCTTGCGGGCGGCCAGGGCTTTGAGGAGGGGGGTGGGGGTGGCGGCGTTGCCGGAGACGAAGACCCGCATCCCCGAGCGGATGAGGCTTGCGGCGTCCTCGAGGCTGGTGAGGCGTTTGCGGTAGGCGCTCACAGCTCCCCTCCTTTCTCGCCCCGGAAGAGGTAGGCCCCCGCGCGCAGGGCCTCCGGCCCCTTCTCCCCAAGCTCCCTCAGGTAGGGCAGGAGGTGGAGGGTGAGGGCGTGGCTGGCGGTGCGGGGCACCAGGGCGGGCACGTTGGGCACGCAGAAGTGGGTGATGCCCAGCTCCTGGTAGATCCCCGGGCGGCTGGTTTCCGCCACCCCCCCTTGGTCTATGGCGAAGTCCAATAGGACGGAGCCCGGCCGCATCCTCTCCAGGAGGCTCCGGCTGAGGAGGGTGGGGGTCCTCTCCCCGGGCACCGCCACCGCCCCCACCAGCACGTCCGCGAAGGCGGTGTAGCGCTCCAGCCGGGTCTGGGTGATGAGGGCGGTCACCGCCCCCGGGGCCTCGAGGGCCGCCCGCTCCAGGGCTTTCAGGTCCTGGTCCAGGAGATAGACGGAGGCCCCCGCCCCCAAAAAGGCCCGGGCCGCGGCCCGGCCCAGGACCCCAGCCCCCAGGATCACCACGTCCGCCGGGGGGATGCCGGGCAGGCCGGAAAGGAGGATCCCCGGCCCCTGGGGGGCTTCCAGGAGGCGGCCCGCGATCTGGGGGGCAAGCCGCCCTGCGATCTCGCTCATGGCCTTAAGCACGGGCCGCTCCTCGGGGGTGCTGAGAAGTTCATAGCCGATGGCGGTAAGGCCCTTTTCCGCCATGGCCTCCAAGACACCGGACTCCGCCGCGGCCAGGTGCAGGAAGCCCATGAGGACTGTGCCCGGGCGCAGGAGGGCGATCTCCTCGAGGGTGGGCCGCCCCACCTTCAAGACCACCTCCCCCCGCCGGTAGGCTTCCTCCGGGGTGTAGACGATGCGCGCCCCGGCGCGCTCGTACTCCTCGTCGGGAAAACCCGCCCCTTCCCCGGCCCCCCGCTCCACGAAGACCCGGTGCCCAAGGGTGGCCAGCTCCCGCACCCCTTGGGGGGTGAGGGCCACCCGCCTTTCCCGCACCTCCTCCCCCGCCCAGGGGGGTAGGGCTCTCAGGGCCCCGCGTTCTTTCGGCAGGCTAAAGTCCATACCTCCTTGAGCTTACGCCCTAAGGAAGGGCCACTGTGCTCGGACAAACACATGTGAGACTGCCCCAACTAAAATGTGGGGACCACTCCAACATGAAGGAGGTCCCCACGAATGCAGCTTACCACCATCGGCCAGGAGATGTGGAAGGGAGCCCGGCTGGC
>NZ_JBBIMD010000034.1:0-23420 GCF_037444525.1 Thermus sp.
GAGCAGGGCCTGCAGAACCTGGGTTACCGTTTCCCTCACTGCTTCCCTCAAGATCATCTGGAGGGTATCCTGATCCATGGGGTACCTCCTCTCCCGTTGGTACCCCCATTCATACACATACCCTTACACATAATTCCTTACACGACCAAGGGGGTTGCGGGGGAAGCGGAGGGGGCTGATAGAATAACCCTGCCCTGAGGCTTTCACAGGTTTTTCACAACCTCTTTTTAGCCTCAGGTTGAGGGCGGAAAGCGCCCTGAAAGGAGGCAGAGATGAGGAACAGCAAGGGCTTCACTCTGATAGAGCTGGCCATCGTGATCGTCATCATCGGCATTCTGGCGGCCATTGCGGTACCGCGGTTTGTGGACATGACCACGGAGGCTCGGAAGGCCCAGCGGGAGGCTATTCTGGGTTCCATCCGCTCGGCCTACGCGATCTACATCGCGAAGAACAGGGGTAGCTATCCTAACTGGACCCAGCTCCAGGGGGGTCTTCAGGATGTCCCAGCTGAGTTGAAGCTTGCTACTACTGGTGGCGCTCTGTACATGGATTACAACAACAATAATACCGCCGGCACGGGTGAGGGGGTGGCTACCCTTTACTCCGATGACGCCTGTTCCGCCGCTGTAACTAACGCCACCACTCCCATTCAGTGCATCAAGGGCAACATCAACTAGGCAAGGAGCCCAATGGAGCCAGGGCTTACCCCCGGGCATCGCCCGGGGGGCTACTCTTATATGGGGAAGCGGGCGGTGGCTAAAGGACTGAGCCTGCTGGAGCTGGCGGTGGTCCTCCTGGTCCTGGGCCTTCTGGCCGCTCTTGCCCTTCCCCGCTACCTAGACTTCCAGGCCGAGGCCCGGAAAGCCCAGAGGCAGGAGACCCTGCGGAGCCTCCGCTCGGCCTACGCCATCCACCTGGCCAGCTACCGCACCGCTCCCACCTGGAACCAGCTCAAGGCCCTTATGGGAAGCCCTCCAGACCTGCGCCTTTCTTCCTCCTGCCCCTCCGAACGAAGCGCCACCGTGGCCTACTGGGACCACAACGGGAACGCCCGCTGTAACCCCGGGGAACGCCTGGCCTACCTGTTTGCCGATGAGGCCTGTACCGTGTCCCTCATCGCTGTGGACTCCAGTACGGTGACCGTGTCCATCCGCTGCCTCAAGGGCCACCCCGACACGGTAAACTGAAGGGTGAGCATGCAAAGGGGCAGCGCTCTCCTCTACATCTTGGTGGCCGTCCTGGTCCTGGCCGTTTTGGCCTTGCCCATTTCCCTCCTGCACTACATGGATCTCCAGCGCTACCGCTACGAGGTGGCCCGGCTCCAGGCCCGCTACCTGGCGGAAAGCGCCGTGTTCCGGGCGGTGGCCGAAGGATCGGATAGCCCCAACACCTGGTTTGACCTCTCGGTGGACGGGCAGCCCCTGGGCCGCTACCGCTACCTTTCCCCCCAGTCGGTGGCAGGGGGCACCCGGTATGTAGGGGAAGGGGAGACCGCGGGGGGTCCCCTGAACTACGGCCTTAGGGTGGCCTGGCGGGTGGCGGCCACGGTGAACGGGGGGAGCATCGTGGCTTGGGAGGAAAACCCATGAGGAAGGGCCTCACCCTCTTGGAGATCGCCTTCGCCCTGCTTGCCCTTTCCGTCCTTGCCCTCTTCGTTCTGGAGCCTTTTACCCGGGTTCTGCTGGCCTCCCAGGAGACGACCCCTCTGGAAAAGGCCGTGAACCGGGCTCAGGAGGTTTTGGAGGGCTACCGAGTTAGCCCCCCCGCACCCCTGGAGGGATGCGGCGCGCCGGTGGCCCTGGAAGGGGGGCTATCCTATCAGGTGTGTTCTTTTAGTGAGGGCATCCTTGCCCGTTACGAGGTGCGGATTCTTGAGGGGGGCGAGCTTCTGACCGCTCTCGTTACCCATCAGAGGTACGGACCATGAACATGAAGCGCGGCCTAACCATGGTGGAGCTGGCGGTGGCCCTGGCCCTTTTGGGGGTTCTCGCCCTGGCGCTTGCCCTTCTTCTGGGCCAGATGGGCCGAGGAAGCCAAAGGGCCCAGGCGGAGGCCCAGCTCCAGGCGGATCTCCAGGAGGTTCGGGCCCGTCTCACGGAGGATGTGCTCCAGAGCACCGCCCTGGCCTGCACCCCCACTGGGGCGAGCCTCACCCTGCCCTCCGGGACGGTGACCTACAGCCTTTCGGGGGGCCAGGTCCTCCGGAACGGCCTCGCCCTTACCCTTCAGAGGGGGTATGGGGGGAGCTTCAGCTGCGATGGGCGCACCCTCACCCTAGACCTGACCTGGGAGGGAGCACCGGTGGCCACCGTGACGGCTACTCGGAGGGTAGGGCTTGCTTTGGGTGGGTTTGAGTTGGGTCCGTCTGTTTTCCCCATAGATTTAAGAAGAGCGCATCTTACAAATTATCCCTCCATAAGACGCAGGGAAATAAGAGACGTAAGTTGGTCCAATTTGAGTGGACAACGCCTATATCTTCAGCAAATCGAAGTTACTCTACCTTCTGGGTTCAAGGTGGTCATGATACACATAGGATATGGCATTTACAACACTGGGGGGGATTGTTACTACTATTATCAACCGTCTGGGGTACGTGTTCCAACTCCTCCTTTTCCAACAACCAGTTGTTCGGTAGATCCAGGTCAAACCATTTTCTTGAAAAGGCTGCGCTTTAACAGTCGGGTGGACTCCCGACCAGTCCTTCTCGCACTTACCCTTTGCTTGACCAACACTTTCCCGTGCCCGGCCGGCCGGGGCGCTCGGTTGGTGTACAGGTTTGTTTGCCAGCGGAACGGGCCTTGCAGAGCTCTGTAGAATGTGGTCATGCCCCTCTTCTTCGCCCTCCGCGATCACCTCCTGCGCCTAAGGGATGGTGAGGTGGGGGTTTCTCCCGTAGAAGGGCTTTTAGATGAGGAGGGTCATCCCCGGTATGAGAGGCTCCTCCGGGCCCTACGGGAGGCAGGGGCGGGCCGGGGGGCCTATCTGGGGCTTGGCCCCGAGTTTGCCCTTCTTCGCCTGCAGGCCTTCCCCAGCCTCGAGGGCTTCCCCCTGGAAGAGGCCGTCCTGGCCGAGGCGGAGCGGAGCCCCCTCCTGGCCGGGGAGGAGCTTCTTGCCGACTACTTCCTGGTGCCCCCCGAGGACGAGCGGCGGGTGAAGGCCCTGTACGCTGCCCTGCCCAGGAGGGGGGCGGCCCTTTTGGGGCGGCTTCGTCCCTGGCGGGTGGAGCCCCTGCCCCTCGCCCTTTGGCGCTACGCCCTGGCCAAGGCCGAGGGGCATAGCCTCCTGGTGGTGGAGAACCTGGCCCACACCGTGGCTCTGTTTGAGGGGGGGGTCCTGCGGGGTTTCCGCTACCTCACCCTTTCCGCGGACGAGGGCACCCCGGAGCTTGCGGAGGAGATCCGCCGCTCGTTGGCCCTCTTTGGGCGGCTGGAACCCGTGGAGGAGGCTTGGTTTTTGGGCCTGCCCGAGCCTCCCCGCCTGCCTCCTGGGCTGCCGGCCCAGCGGGTGGAGCAGAAGGTGCCCCTGGACCTCGAGGACTTCCTCGCGGTCCTGGGGCCTCTTCTGGACCTAAAGCCCCGCCGCAAGGCCTTGGGGGAGGGTCTTCCCCGGGAGGCCCAGCTTGCGGTCTTCCTTGCCGCCCTGTTCTTTGCCCTGGGGTTTCTTGGGCAAAGCTTCCTGGGCCAGTGGGCAAAGCGGGAGCAGGTCCAGGCTGAGGCCTTGCAGCGCCAGGCGGCCCTCCTCCGGGAGCAGGCCTTCCAGCCCACAAGGCCGCAAGGGGTGGGCCTCGAGGCCGTCCTCAAGGTGGCGCAAGAAAAGCCTGGCACCCTTTGGCTTACCCGCCTCGAGGCCCGCCAAGACCGCTTGCGCCTGGAGGGCCTGGCCCTGGACCCATACGCCCCCTTGACCTTGGCCCGGCGCCTTGGGGGACGGGTGGGCCCCCTCCGCCGGGATGCGGTGGGAACGCGGACGGTCTACGCTTGGGAGGTGGAGGTTGCTTCGGCCGAGGCTCGGTGAGCTTCTCCTTAGACTTGGCTACCTGACGGAGGGCCAGCTCCATGCCGCTTTGGAGGAGCAGGCCCGCACCGGGGAGCCCTTGGGCCAGATCCTCCTCAGGCGGGGGTACGTCAAGGAAGAGGACCTCTTTCGGGTCCTGGCGGACCAGCACCGGGCCACCCTGATCCGCCTATCCGAGGTCCAGCCCGACCCCCAGGCCCTGCGCCTTTTGGACCCCCGCCTGGCCCGGGAGAAGCGGGTTTTCCCCTTCAAGGTGGAGGGAAACCGGCTTCATGTAGCCATGGCCCACCCTTCGGACCTGGCCCTTTTGGACGAGCTCCGTTTCCTCACCGGCAAGGAGGTCGTGCCCTACCTGGCCGCGGACCGGGAGATCCTCGAGGTCCTGGACCGCCTCTTGGCGGAGGAGGCCCGTCCTCAGGGCGAGCCGGCCCGGCGGGGCCAGGAAGAGGCCACCCAGGTGGACCTCACCCTGGAGGCCATGCCCGCGGTGCACCTGGCTCAGGCCCTTTTGGAGCGGGCCATTGCCCTTTCCGCCAGCGATCTCCACCTGGACCCCGAGGAAACCCACCTCCAGGCGCGGGTCCGGGTGGATGGGGTGATGCAGGGGCTGGAACGTCTTCCCAAGGACCTGGAGGCCCCCCTGGCCGCGCGCTACAAGGTCCTGGCGGGCATGGACATCGCCGAGCGGCGCCGTCCCCAGGACGGACACTTTACCTTCCCCTTTGAGGGGCGGCGCTACGAGGTGCGGGTGGCCTCCGTGGGCACCCTCCACGGGGAGAAGCTCACCCTGCGCATCATCTACCCCTCGGGGGTTCGCTTAGGGCTTACGGAGCTGGGCATGCTCCCCGAGGAGCTGGCCCTTTTCCAGAAGCTGCTGAAGCGGCCCTATGGAATCCTCTTCGTTACCGGCCCCACAGGGAGCGGGAAGACCACCACCCTCTACGCCGCTCTTGACCGGCTCTACACCCGGGAGAAGACCTTCGTTACTATTGAAGATCCCGTGGAGTTTCCCCTGGAGGGGGTGGTGCAGATCCCTGTCCAGCCCAAGATCGGCCTCACCTTTTCCGAGGCCTTAAGGAGCGTGCTGCGCCTAGACCCGGACGTGATCCTGGTGGGGGAGGTGCGAGACCCCGACACCCTGGACACCGCCCTCCGGGCTGCCCTCACCGGCCACCTGGTGCTGGCCACCCTGCACGCCAACGATGCCCTGGCCGCGGTGACCCGGCTTCTGGAAATGGGGGCGGAGCGCCACCTTCTGGCCTCCACCCTCATCGGTACCGTGGCCCAGCGTTTGGTGCGCCGGGTTTGCCCCCAGTGCGCCAGGCCTATGCCCCTTTCCGAAGAGGCCCGCCTCTTTTTCGGGGAGGTTCCAGGGGAGGAGATGCGGGGGGAAGGGTGCCCGTTCTGCCGAGGCACGGGATACCGGGGCCGCATAGGGCTTTACGAGGTATACGCCCCCGACCGGGAGGACCTTTACCTCCTGGGCCAGGGGGCGGGGGAGGGGGAGCTCCGGGCGCGGGCCCGGGCCAGGGGGCACCGGGACCTTCCCCAGGTGGGGCTCCTCCAGGTGAAGGCCGGGGTGACCACGGGCGGGGAACTGCTTCGGGTGCTTGGGCTTTGGGAGTGAGCCATGCGTTTCCTCTACGAGGCCACGGACGAACGGGGCGAGCGGGTCTACCGAGGGGTGGTGGAGGCAGAAAGCCCCCAAGGGGCCAGGCGCCGCCTAAGGGAGATGGGCCTTTATCCCTTGCGCCTGGAAAGGGCCCGGCGTTCCCCTCGAGGCAGGGTGCCCCTGCCGGACCTGGTCCTCTTCATGGAGGAGTTCGCTACCCTCGTAGGGGCGGGTATACCCGTAGCCCAGGCCCTCCACACCCTTTCCTTGGAAAGCCGCCACCCCTACCTTAAGGAGGCCGCCCGCGGGGTGCGCGAGCGGGTGGAGGCCGGCGAGGGGTTGGCCCAGGCCATGGAGGGTTACCCCACCGTCTTCCCCCCCCTGGTGCGGGCCCTGGTGGCCGCCGCGGAGGTGGGCGGGGCCTTAGAGGTGGTCCTCCGGCGCATTGCGGAGTACCTGGATAAAAGCCACGACCTGCGGGAAAAGGTCCGGACCGCCCTCCTTTACCCTTCCTTCGTGGTGACCGTAATGGTTCTGGCGGTTACGGTCCTCCTCCTCTTCGTCATCCCCGTCTTCGCCCGGCTTTACGGAGCGGCGGGGGCGGAGCTCCCCTTGCCCACGCGCCTACTCATCGGGGCTTCCCTCTTCGCCCGCGCCAACCTGCTCTGGATCCTCCTGGCCCTGATGGGGGGGGTGTACCTCCTCCGGGCCTACCGCCGCACCCCAGGAGGGGCTAGGACCTTGGACGGGCTTCTTCTGCGCCTCCCCCTGGTGGGGCCGGTGGTGCACAAGGCGGCCATTGCCCGCTTCGCCCGCACCCTGGCCACCCTCTACGAGGGGGGGGTGCTCATCACCCAGGCCCTCGAGGCCACCCGGAACACCCTGGGCAACGCGGCCTTGGGGGAGGCCTTAGACCGGGTTCTGGAACGGGTGGTGCGGGGGGAGTCCTTAAGCGCGGCCTTGGCCCGGGAGCCCCTTTTCCCACCCATCCTGGTGCGCCTGGCCCTGGTGGGGGAGGAGGCGGGTAGCCTGGAAAGGATGCTCTACCAGGCGGCCTTCCACCTGGAAAGGGAGGTGGACCACGGGGTCAAGCGGCTTTCCTCCAGCATAGAACCGGCCCTTACCGTCTTTTTAGGAGGTATAATGCTCCTCGTCGCCTTGGCCCTGTACCTGCCCCTCTTTGACCTGTCCCGGATTCTTCGCCGATGAAGCTTCCCACCTGGCTATGGTTCCTCCTCCCCTTCCTGGTGTTCCTCTGGAGCGCCTGGGGGGTGGTGTCCGCCTATGCTCGGTACGAGGAGGCCCGGCGGGCGGTGCGGGCCTTGGAGCGGGAGGTGGAGGCCCTTACTCAGCGGCTTCCCCAGGCCCTGGCCGAGGCCCCGGTGGGGCCTGGGGAGCTTCCCCAGGTGTACGAGGTCCTTCTGCGCCTGGCGGAGGAAAAGGGCCTGGGGCTTTTGGCCTTGGGTCCTGGCCCGGCGGAGGCTGTGGGGGGGGTAAGGGCCTGGCGCCTGGCCTTGGAGCTTCAGGGTCCCTACGCCGGGGTGTTGGGCTACATCGAGGCCCTCGCTTCCCTAAAGGTGCCGCTTTGGGTGGAGGGGTACGCCCTGGAGCCCCAGGAGGCTGGGGGGGAGCCCTTGGAGTTAAGCCTTAGCCTAAGGGTTCTTGCCCCCTAGGCCCACCGCCTGGTAAAGCGCCGCCGCCTCCTCCGGGCTTAGGGCCCGGGCTGCCCCCACGGGAAGATCCCCTAGCTCCAGGGGCCCCAAGGCCAGCCGCTTGAGGTAGAGGACCCGGTTGCCCCTTTGGGCGAACATCCGCTTCACCTGGTGGTAGCGCCCCTCCTTCAGGACGAGCTCCACCCGGGTGGGGTCTTCCCCTAGGACGAGCTTTGCGGGAAGGAGCCTTTCCCCCTCCAGAAGAAGCCCTTCCTGGAAGGCCCTTTGGTCCTCCGGGGTGGCGGGGCGCTCCAGGTGGACCAGGTAGCGCTTTTCCACCTTGTGCCGGGGGTGGGTGAGGCGGTGGAGGAGCTCCCCATGGGTGGTGAAGAGGAGAAGCCCCTCGGTGTCCTTGTCCAGCCGGCCCACAGGAGAGAGGTCCCGGGTGGGAAAGCCCTGGAGGAGGGCGTAGACGGAAGGCCCTTCCGTGCGGCTCGTCACGTAGCCCCCCGGCTTGTGGAGGAGGACGTGGAGGTGGCGGAAGGCCCGGATGGGCTTCCCTTCCACCTCCAGAAGGGCCCCTTCCCCCACCTTGAACCCGGGGTCCAGGACCACCGCACCCCCCACCCGCACCTGCCCCCTACGGATGAGCCTTCCCACCTCCTTGCGGCTTCCCAGGCCCAGGCGGGCGAGGAGCCGGTCCAGGCGCTCCACCCCTATAGGATAAGGGGATGAGGCTTTACCTCGAGGACAGCTACGCCACCCGGTTCCAGGCCAGGGTCCAGCGGGCCTGGAGCGACGGGAAGGGGCACCACGCGGTCCTTTCCCAGACCCTCTTCTACCCCGAGGCGGGGGGGCAGCCCGCGGACCGGGGGGTGCTGCGGGGGGCTTTTGGGGAGGTGCAGGTCCTCCACGTCTATGAGGAGGAGAAGGCCTTTGGGGACGTGGTGCACCTCCTCTCTGCCCCCATCCCGGAAGGGGCGGAGGTGGAGGGGGAGATTGACTGGACAAGGCGCTTCCGCCACATGCAGCGCCACACCGCCCAGCACATCCTCTCCCAGGCCCTTCTCCGGGCCGGGGGGTACCACACGGTGGCCGTGAGCCTGGACGGGCCCGTGTGCACCGTGGACCTGGCGGAGGAGGTGGAGGAGGGGAGAATGCGGGAGGCGGAGGCCCTGGCCAACTACGCGGTCTATGCGGACTACCCGGTGCGGGCCTTCTTTGTGGAGGAGTCGGAGCTCGGCCGCTACCCTCTAAGGCGCCCCCCCAAGGTGGCAGGGAGGGTCCGGCTGGTGGAGATCGGGGACTTTGACCTTGCGGCCTGTGGGGGGACCCACCTCAAGACCAGCGCCCAGGCGGGGCCCATCAAGGTCCTCAGGTGGGAGCGGTACAAGGGGGGGACTCGAGTCCACTTTAGGGCGGGGTGGGAGGCCCTGGAGGACTACCATGCCAAGCACGCCCTCCTCCAGCGCCTGGCCCTATCCTTCTCCACCCAGCCCTTGGAGCTGGAGAAGCCCCTTAAGAAGCTCCAGGACGAGCTTTACACCCTGAAGGGGGAAAACCTCGCCCTGAAGGAGGCCCTGGTGGAGGCCCTCCTGCCCCGGGCCCTGGAGGAGAGGGCCCTCCTGGTGCCCACCCCTGTTCTTGGGGATCTGGCCAAAAGGCTCCTCTCCTGGGGGGAGAAGACCTTCTTCCTCCTTACCCCCGAGGGGCGCTTCGCCCTCCTTGGGCCTGCGCGGGACCGGGTTATGGCGGCCTTGAAGGCCCTGGGGGCCAAGGGGGGCGGGAAGGAGATCCTCCAAGGCGCCCTGCCTAGGGAGAAGGTGATGGAGGCCCTTAAGGAGGTGCGGGATGGGGCTTTTTGAGGGCAAGGGGGTGTTGGTGACCGGGGCGGCCCGGGGCATCGGCCGGGCCATCGCCCAGGCCTTCGCCCGGGAGGGGGCGCTTTTGGCCCTCACGGACCTCCGCCCCGAGGGGCGGGGGGTGGCCGAGGCCTTGGGGGGGGTGTTCATCCAGGCGGACCTGGCCGAGGAGCGGGACCGGGTGCGCCTTTTGGAGGAGGCGGAGCGCGCTTTGGGTCGGCTGGACGTGCTGGTGAATAACGCCGCCATCTCCGCGCCCGGCTCGGCCCTAAGGGCGGCCCTGGAGGACTGGCGGAAGGTCTTGGAGGTGAACCTCACCGCCCCCATGCACCTTTCCGCCCTGGCCGCCCGCCGGATGATGCGGCTTGGGGGCGGGGCCATCGTGAACGTGGCCAGCGTCCAGGGGCTTTTCGCCGAGCAGGAGAACGCCGCCTACAACGCCTCCAAGGGGGGCTTGGTGAACCTCACCCGCTCCCTGGCCCTGGACCTAGCCCCCCTGAATATCCGGGTGAACGCGGTGGCCCCGGGGGCCATCGCCACGGAGGCGGTCCTGGAGGCCATCGCCCTTTCCGAGGACCCCGAAAGGACCCGGAGGGACTGGGAGGACCTCCACGCCCTAAGGCGCCTGGGCCGCCCCGAGGAGGTGGCGGAGGCGGTGCTCTTTTTGGCCTCGGAGAAGGCGAGCTTCATCACCGGGGCCATCCTTCCCGTGGACGGGGGGATGACCGCAAGCTTCATGATGGCAGGAAGGCCCGTTTAGGTGGCGTGGTCCTTGTAGGGCTCGCCCCGGAGGTCGGACACCAGGGCGATGGCCACGTAGGCCCCATCCCCCGCGCTCACGATGGCGTGGCCCGGGATCTTCCCCCGGGCCACCCCCGCGGCGTAGACCCGGGGGTAGCGGGTGCGCCCTTTCTCATCGGTGTGGATGTAGTCCCCCTGGCGCTCCAGGCCGAGAAGGCTTGGCAGGGTGGGGTCCTTATGGGTGCAGAGGAGGAGCCTTTCCGCCTCCACCAGGCTCTCTTCCGTCTCCACCTCAAAGACCCCGCCCAGGTCGCGGATGCCCTTCACCACCCCGGGCCGCACCTCGGCCCCGTAGCGCTCCGCGTGGGCCTTCAACCTTTCCAAAAGCTCTTCCCCTGAGGGTTCCTCCAAAAGGCCTGGGTAGTTGGGCACCCGGCTTACCCCCTTGATTTTGGAGCGGCCCCCATCCAGCACCAGCACCTTGAGCCCGGCCCGGGCCAGGAAAAGGGCCGCGGAAAGCCCAGAGGGTCCCCCCCCGATGACGAGAACGTCCCACATACCGCCCGTAGTATAATCGCCCCCGCATGGTGATTGACGAGCGCTACCCGGTGCTGGAGACCCTCGAGGCCCAAGACGGGGTCACCCTGTACCGGGTGGAAGGGGGGCTGCTCTTCTTCTTTGACGTGAAGACCCCGGAGGACAAGGAGCGCTTCTACCGCTACCGGGCAGCCCTCCGCCGCCTGGAGGAGATGGGGCTTGTGGAGGCCACCCTTTCCGCTAAGCCCGGGCGCTACTACGCCTTCTTCCCGGAAAAACCCCTGGCCCGCAAGGCCCCGCCCAAGGCAGCCCTGGAAGCCCTCGCCCCCTTAGGCTTCGGCCCCCAGCACCTGGCCATGACTGAGGGAGGGGTGGCCTACCTGGCCCCCTGGCCCCTGGCCCGCCGGCCTGGAGGGGGGAGGCCCAAGGGGTTTTGGGTGGGGGTGGCCCCGGGGCTCCTTTTGGCTGCCCTTGGCCTCCTCCTCCTGGGCCAAGGGCTTTACCGCTACTTCAACCCCCCAGAGTACGCGGTCCCCGACCTGGTGGGCCGCTCCGCCCGGGAGGCCTTCGCCCTCCTCAAGGACACGGGGCTGGAGCTTCTCGTGGAGGAGGGGAACGACCCCACCAAGCCCAAGGAGGTGGTCCTGGCCCAAGACCCCCCGCCCGGCACCCGCCTCCGGGCGGGGCGGACGGTGCGCATCACCCTGAACCAGGCCCGCCTGACCCCCCTGCCCGACCTTAGGGGCCTCCGCCAGGAGGAGGCGGAGGGGCGCCTAGGGGCCCTGGGCCTCCTCCTTGGGCGGGTGGCGGAGGTGGAGGGGGAGGCGCCCCTGGGCACGGTCCTCTCCACCTTCCCCCTGCCCGGCACCCCCTTGCCCCCAGGGGGTAGGGTGGACCTCCTGGTCTCAAAGGGGCAGGGGGCGGGGGAGGCGGTGCCCCTTCCCGACCTCCGGGGCCTGGGGCGGGAGGAGGCGCTTTTCCTCCTGAACGCCGCCGGGCTTTTGCCCCAGGTGGAGGAGGTGCCCTCGGGAAGGCCTATGGGGGAGGTCTTGGAGCAAAACCCCGCCCCCGGCACCCCCCTGGCCCCGGGGAGTGGGGTGCGGCTTTTGGTGGCGGTCCAGGGGCAGGTAGCGGTGCCCGACCTTCCTCCCGAGCTGCTTCAGGCTCCCGCCCTCCCCTCCTACCCCGTGGCCCTGAACCTGACCCTACCCCCGGAGGCCGAGGGGAAGGCGGTGCGGATTACCCTCCTGGACGCCCAGGGGGAGCGGGTGGTGTACGAGGGGGAGGGCCAGGCGGACCTCCAGCTCCAGGGGAGTTACGAGGTCCAGGGGGAGGCCCGCTTCCGGCTTTACCTGGATGGGGTGCCGGTGCAGGAGTGGTCGCCGTGAAGGGGCGCTGGGCGGAGGAGGTGGCCTGCACCTACCTCCTTGAGCAGGGCTACCGCCTCATCGGCCGCAACCGCCGCACCCCCTTTGGGGAGGTGGACCTCCTCATGGAGAAGGACGGGGTCTACGTGGTGGTGGAGGTGAAGCAGCGGGCCACCGGGGCCTTCGGCACCCCCCTCGAGGCCCTCACCCAGGGGAAGGTGCACCGCCTCCTAAGAAGCGCCCTCTTCCTCCTCGGGCGGGACGACCTCCCGGTGCGCCTCGAGGCGGTCCTGGTCCACGGCACCCCCAAGGCCTTCCAGTTGGAGCACCGGGTGCTGGAAGTGTAGCCCCCTGGGTTTTCCGGAGGGGGCGGAAAAGGGTAAGCTTCCTCCCGTGTTTAGGAACCTCGGGGCCTACCTGGAGGCGTTGGAGCGGAGGGGGGAGCTTAGACGGGTCAGGGTCCCCGTATCCAGCGAGCTGGAGATCACCGAGATCGCGGACCGCTTGGTGAAGAAAGGGGGTCCTGCCCTCCTCTTTGAGCGGGTGGTGGGGAAGGACTTCCCGCTGGCCATCGGCCTTTTTGGCACCCGCGAGCGCACGGCCTTCGCCCTTGGGGTGAAGGATCTGGACGAGCTTGCCCGCAAGGTGGAAACCCTCCTCGCCCTAAACCCGGGAAAGGGGGGGCTTTCCGCCCTCCTGGGCCTCCTCCCCAAGCTGCCCCTCCTCAAGGGGTTCTTCCCAAGGCGGGTGGCCCGGGCCCCGGTGCAGGAGGTGGTCCTAAGGGGCGAGGCGGTGGACCTCCACCGCCTTCCCGTCCTCAAGTGCTGGCCTTTGGACGGGGGGCCCTTCCTTACCCTGCCCCTCGTCATCACCCGGGACCCGGAGACGGGGGAGCTCAACCTGGGCATGTACCGCATGCAGGTCTTGGACCGGAGGTCCACGGCCATGCACTGGCAACTGCACAAGGTGGGCCGCCGCCACCTGGAGAAGGCGAAAAGGCTCGGGCAGAAGCTCCCCGTGGCCGTGGCCTTGGGGGGCGACCCCGTCCTCACCTACGCCGCCACCGCCCCCCTGCCCCCCCTCCCCGGGGTGAGCGAGTTCCACCTGGCGGGTTTCCTCCGGGGGGCCCCCATAGAGCTCGCCCGGGGGGTCACGGTGGACCTGCCGGTGCCCGCGGAGGCGGAGTTTGTCCTCGAGGGCTACATTGACCCGGAGGAGCCCCTGGTGGAGGAGGGCCCCTTTGGGGACCACACGGGCTTCTACACCCCCGTGGACCTCTACCCCCGCTTCCACGTGACGGCCCTCACCCATAGGCGGAAGGCGGTCTACCCCGCCACCATCGTGGGCGTGCCTCCCATGGAGGACGCCTACCTGATTGAGGCCACGGAAAGGCTCTTCCTCCCTGCCCTCCGCCTGGTCCTCCCCGAGGTGGCGGACTACCATATGCCCCCGGAGGGGGTGGCCCACAACTGGGTGGACGTGGCCTTAAAGAAGGCGTACCCTGGGCAGGCCTACAAGGTGGCCTATGGCCTTTTGGGCCTCGGGCAGATGATGTTCGCCAAGGTCCTGGTGGTGGTGGACGAGGGCGTGCCCCTGAAGCCGGGCTTCGGGACCCTCCTCCACGCCCTCAGGCACGCCCTCCCTGGGCGGGACACCCTCCTTCTCCGGGGCCCCATGGACGTCCTGGACCATAGCGCCCGGGCCTTCGCCTACGGGGGGAAGCTGGTGATAGACGGCACGCGTAAGCTCCCCGAGGAAGGGGGAGAGGTGCCCTTCGTCCCCAAGGCCCACCCCCACCTCCCCGAGGACCCCGAGGTCCTGGCCCAGCGCCAGTGGCCGGGGGTTTGGGGCGTGGCCCTAAGGAAGGAGGCCCCGGGCCAGGCCTTCCGCCTGGCGGAACGGCTCCTCAGGACCCCGGAGAGCGCGGGCATCCGCCTCCTCCTCCTCGCGGACCACGACACCGCCCTCACCCCGGAGGGGCTCCTTTGGGCGGTGCTCAACAACATAGACCCCGAGCGGGACGTGCGGGTGATGCCGGGGGTGGAGGGGCCGGTTTTGGTTATGGACGGCACCCGCAAGCTTCCCGAGGAGGGCTTCACCCGGGTCTGGCCGGAGAGGATCCGCATGGACGAGCGGGTGAAGGCCCTGGTGGATGCCCGCTGGGCGGAGTACGGGATTTAAGCGCCCCGCCGAAGCGAGGGGGCCCCAAACAAGGGCCCTCAGCGCCCAGGCCCTTCCCCCTCCTCCCGCCGGCCGCGGAAGACCAGGCGGAAGGGGACCTCTCTAAGGCCTAGGTCCTCTCCGATCCGGTTTTTCAGGTAGTTCTCAAAGGCCCGGGTGACGAACTCCGGGTGGTTCACAAAGAAGACGAAGGTGGGGGGGGCCACCTCGGGCTGGGTGGCGTAGAGGACCTTTAGGGGCTTGCCCTTGAAGTTGGGCATCTGCACCCGGCTGGTCCAGACCCCCACCCAGCGGTTGAGCTCGGAGGTGGGGATGCGGGTGTGGGTGAGCTCATGGAGGCGCACCGCCTCCTGGAAGATCCTTTCCAGGTTCTGGCGGGTGAGGGCGGAGGTGTAGACCCGGGGGAGGTGGTCCAGGTGGGCGAGCTTTTCCTTGAGGAGGCGGCGCATCCTCGAGGCCTCCTCCTTGGGCACCAGGTCCCACTTGGTGATGACCAGGACCACGGGCTTGCCCTTTTCCAGGGCCTCGTTGGCGAGCTTGAGCTCCCGGTCCCCCACCTGGAAGGGGTCCACCACCAAGAGGACCACGTCCGCTTCCCCCATGGCCCGTAGGCTCCGCCTTATGGCCAGCTCCTCCACGAAGGTCTCGGGGCGCTTGCGGATGCCCGCGGTGTCCAGGAGGATGAAGCGCTGCCCCCCTATGTCCACGGGGACGTCAATGGTGTCCCGGGTGGTGCCGGGCTCCTCGGAGACGATGACCCGTTCCTCCCCCAGGATGGCGTTCAAGAGGCTGCTTTTCCCGGCGTTGGGCCGGCCCACGATGGCCAGGCGGATGGCGGCCACCTCGGGCTCGGACTCCTCCTGGCGCACGGGAAGCCTCTGCCAGATGGCCTCAATGAGCTCCTCGAGGCCCCTTGCGTGCTCGCTGGAGGTGGGGATGGGGTCCCCGAAGCCCAGGGCGTAGAGGGGGCCCAGGTAGTGCTCGTGGGTGGGGTGGTCCACCTTGGTGGCTACCAGGAGGACGGGCTTGCCCTTCCTCCTCAGGTACTCCGCCACCTCATGGTCCGCCGGAGTGAGGTCCGCGCGGCCGTCCACCGTGAAGAGGACCAGGTCCGCCTCCTCCAGGGCCCGGTCCACCTTTTCCTGGATCTTCTTCTCCCACCGGTCCCCGGACCAGAGCCCCCCGGTGTCCACCAGGAGGAAGCGGCCGGTTTCCGTCTCCACCACCCCCTCCTTGAGGTCCCGGGTGACCCCGGGGGTGTCGGCCACCACCGCGCTTCGCCTACCCAGGAGGCGGTTAAAAAGGCTGGATTTGCCCACGTTGGGCCGGCCTACGATGACGACCTTGTACATGCTCCCCCACGAAAAGGGGTGGGTTTGCCCCACCCATCCCCTAAGTGTACCACGGGCTGGTATACTTCGCCTTATGCGGTTTTTGGCTAGGCTTTTCCTCCGCCTTCTGGGCTATAGGCTGGTGGAACACCTGCCCCCAGGGAGGCGCTACGTCCTCATCGGGGCGCCCCACACCTCCAACTGGGACTTCCTCTTCGCCTTGCTCGGCCTTTGGGCCTTGGGGATCCGCGGGCGGTGGTTGGGGAAGAAGGAGCTTTTCCGCTCGCCCCTCCAGGGCTTCCTCCTAAGGGCCTTGGGGGGCATCCCCGTGGACCGGAGCCGGAGGACGGGGCTGGTGGAGGAGGTGGCGGAGCTTCTGAAAAGGGAGGACCTGGTGATCCTCATCACCCCCGAGGGCACCCGCGGCCAGGCCCCCTACTGGCGGAGCGGGTTCTACCACCTAGCCCAAAGGGCTGGGGTCCCCATCGCCTTGGGGTTCCTGGACGCGCGTAGGAAGGAGCTGGGGGTGGGAGGCTACCTCCAGCCCAGCGGCGACCTCCAGAAGGACTTCGCCCAGATCCGGGCCTTCTACGAGGACAAGGTGGGCCTCAAGCCCCACCGGCAGGGCCCCATCCGCCTGAAAGAGGAGGCCTAAGGTAGACTGGAGTCATGAACCCCAGGCCCTTTGAAGAATCGGAGCGCACCTGGGCGGTGGTGGTCCACCTGGCCCCCTTGGTGGGCTATTTCCTCCTCATCGGTCAGATCCTCCTGCCCCTGGCCATCCTCCTTTGGGGGCCCAAGAGCGCCTTTGTCCAGGCCCATGCCAAGGAGTCCCTGAATGGGCAGGTGAGCTACACCCTCTACGCCCTGGTCCTCCTCCTCTTGGCCCTCACGGTGGTGGGGCTTCTGGTGGCGGTGCCTTGGGGCTTTTTCCTCCTTTTCCTCATGCTCTGGAACATGGTCCAGGGGGCTTTGGCCGCGGGGCGGGGGGAGGTCTACCGCTACGCCCTTATCCTGCGGTTTTTTTGACCAACAGGACCACGGCCAGGGCGTGGGTCTTTTCGTGGCTTAGGGTGAGGAGGGCCTTAAGGCCTTGGGCCTCGAGCCTGGCCTCAAGCTCTGGGGCAAAGCGCAGGACCGGCCGCCTCCCCTCCATCCCCACCCAGACCGCCTTCCAGGAAAGGCGCTCCGGCCAACACTTCTGAAAGGCCTCCTTGGCCGCAAAGCGGGCAGCGAGGCTTGGGGCGGGGTCTTGGTGCCTTAGGGCGTAGCGGAGCTCCTCTTCATGGAAAAGCCTTTTCAGCGCCCGCTCCCCGTGCCTTTGCAAAAGGGTCCGCAGGCGCCCGATCTCCACCAGGTCGGCCCCCAGGGCGAGGATCATCCAGAAGAGTCTACCCTGTGCTAGGGTGCGTAGCGTGTGGCCCAAGGCCTTCCTCCACCGAATGGCCGAGCTTCTGGGGGAGGAATACCCCGCTTTCCTCCAGGCCCTCACCGGCCCCAGGACCTATGGCCTCCGCACCAACACCCTGAAGCTTTCCCCGGAGGACCTGAAGGCCCTCGCCCCCTGGCCCTTAAGGCCCATCCCCTGGTGCCCCGAGGGCTTTTATTACCCGGAGGAGGCCCGGCCCGGCCCCCATCCCTTCTTCTACGCCGGGCTTTACTACATCCAGGAGCCGAGCGCCCAGGCCGCGGGGGTCCTCCTGGACCCGAGGCCCGGGGAAAGGGTCCTGGACCTGGCCGCAGCCCCCGGGGGGAAGACCACCCACCTCTTAGCCCGCATGGAGGGGCAAGGGCTCCTCCTCGCTAACGAGGTGGACGGGAAGCGGGTGCGGGGCCTTTTGGAGAACGTGGAGCGCTGGGGGGCCGCGCCCCTGGTGACCCAGGTCCCTCCCCAGGCCCTTCTGAAGCGCTTCGCCGGCTACTTCCACCGCGTCCTCCTGGACGCCCCTTGCTCGGGGGAGGGGATGTTCCGCAAGGACGAGGAGGCGAGGCGGCACTGGGGCCCCTCCGTCCCCAAGTGGATGGCCGAGCTCCAGGCCAGGCTGCTTTCCCTGGCGGCCCGCCTCCTCGCCCCCGGGGGGATTTTGGTCTACGCCACCTGCACCTTCGCCCCGGAGGAGAACGAGGGGGTGGTGGCCCGGGCCCTGAAGGCCCACCCGGAGCTTTCCTTGGAGGAGGCCCGTTTCCACCCCCTCTTCGCCCCGGGGGTGCCGGCCTGGGGGGACGGGAACCCAGAGCTCGCCAAGGCCGCCCGGCTCTGGCCCCACCGCCTCGAGGGCGAGGGGCACTTCCTGGCCCGCTTCCGCAAGGGGGAAGGGCCTTCCGGCACCCCCCCTAAGGAGCGCCTCGCCCCCCTGCCCAAGGAGGTGGAAAGGCCCTTTAGGGGGTTCCTGCAGGACCTAGGCCTGGAGCTTTCCGGCCCCTTCCTCGTCCGGGAGGGCCACCTCTACCTGCCCCCGGAGGACCTCCCCCTCCTTGCGGGCCTCCGGGTCCCCGCCCCCGGGCTTTACCTGGGCAAGGTCCAGAAGGGCCGCTTCCTCCCCGCCAAGGCCCTGGCCCTGGCCTTTGGAGCAAGCCTCCCCTGGCCCCACCTCCCCCTTTTCCCCCTTTCCCCGGAGGACCCCCGGGCCCTGAGGCTTGCCCTGGGGGAGGGGGTGGGGTGGGAGGGTGGGGATGAACCCCTGGGCCTCATCGTCCTGGAGACGAAAAAGGGGCGGTTTCCCCTGGACTTCGGCAAGGCCAAGGCCGGGGTCTTGCGCCCCGTGGGCCTTGGGCTATAGCCGGGCCCGCCAGGCGGCGTAGGCCTCCTGCAGCACCCTCTCGGGCAAGGGGCGCACCTCCAGCCGCCCCAGGGCCAGGGGGACCACCCAGAGGAGGCTTTGGGAGACCTTCTTCTTGTCCCGGAGGAGGTAGGGGAGGAGGTCCTCCCAAGGAGGGGTGGGCGGGGGCGGGGGGGAGAGCCAGTGGAGAAGCCTCTCCACCCGCCCCACCAGGTTCTCCCCCCCCAGGGCCCGGCCCAAAAGGGCGGCGAAGAGGAGGCCGTAGGCCACCGCCGCCCCATGGGGGAGGCGGTGGCGGCTATAGGCCTCCAAGGCGTGGCCCAGGGTGTGGCCGAGGTTTAAAAGCCGCCGCTGGCCCTTTTCCAGGGGGTCCTCCTCCGTGACCCGCACCTTCACCGCCACCGCCCGGGCCAGGTAGGCCTCGAGGCGGGGGCTTTCCGGGGTGAGGCCCTCCAGGGGCAAAAGCTCCTCGTCCCCGGCGATGAGGCCGTGCTTGAAGGCCTCCACCAGCCCCTCCTTGAAGGTGAAGGGGGGAAGGGTCCTTAGGGCCATGAGCTCGGCGTAGACCCCTTCCGGGAAGTGGAAGGCCCCCACCAGGTTCTTCCCCTCGGGGAGGTTAAGCCCCGTCTTCCCCCCTACGCTCGCGTCCACCACCGCCAGGGTGGTGGTGGGGAAGGAGAGGTAGGGAAGGCCCCGGAGGTAGGTGGCGGCCACAAAGCCCCCGAGATCCGTAAGCGTCCCGCCCCCCACCACCAGGAGGGTGGTGTTCCGGGGTAGGCCCCTTTCCGCCAGCCAGGAGAGCACCCTTCCGTAGACCTCCAGGGTCTTCGCTCCCTCGCCCCCCTCCAGCCCCAGGCGGTGCTCCACCCCCCAGGCCTCCGCCAGGGTCTCCGCCAGGGGGGCCGCCTTACGGTCGTAGAGGAGGGCCAGGGGGCCTTCGGGCTGCTTCGCCTCTTGCAAAACCCCCCGCCCGATGAGGATGGGGTAGGGCTTGGGTTCACGCACCTCTAGCCTTTGCATACCGCCAAAGGGCCTCCACGATCTCCGCCACCACCTCCTCCACCCGTCGCCCCTCCGTGGACACGTGGATGGGGGCTTCCCGGTAGAGGGGGGCCCGGGCCTCCAGGAGGGCCTCTATCCGCGCCAAGGGGTCCTCCCCCGCCAGAAGGGGCCTTTCCCCGGGTTTCCTGGCCACCCGCTCCAGGATGGTCCTGGGGCTTGCCCAAAGGGCCACCACTGGCCCCCTTTGCAGGAGGCGGGCCCGGTTCTCTGGGTCCACGAAGGTGCCCCCGCCCAAGGCGAGGACTAGGTGGTCTTTCTTTATAAGCTCCGCCACCGCTTCCTTCTCCAGCCGGCGGAAGGTCTCCTCCCCCAGGTAGCGGAAGATGTCGGGTATGGAAAGCCCCGTGCGCCGCTCGATGAAGCGGTCCAGGTCTATGAAGTGGAGCATAAGCGCCCGGGCCAGCTCCCGCCCCACGCGGCTTTTCCCCACCCCCATGAAGCCCGTGAGGCTCACGAAGGTGGTGGGGCGGGGCACCTCTATCCGCCGCATCAGTAGGCCTTCACCCTTTCCCGGTACCGCTCCACCCGCTCCTGGACCTCCTCCAGGGTGTCCCCGCCGAACTTCTCCAGGTAGGCCTGGGCCAGGACGATGGCGGTGAGGGCGCAGAGGATGACGCTGGCCGCGGGGACGGCGGTGGTATCCGAGCGTTCCCGGGCCGCGTCCTTGGGTTCGTGGGTCACCACGTCCACCGTGGGGAGGGGCTTCATCAGGGTGGCGATGGGCTTGAGGGCGGCCCGCACGATGAGCTCCTCCCCCGTGGTCATCCCCCCCTCGAGGCCCCCTGCCCGGTTGGTCTTGCGGTAGAAGCCCCGCTCGGGGTCCCAGTAGATGGGGTCGTGCACCTCCGAGCCCCGCTTCATGGCGTTCTCAAAGGCGGGGCCGATCTCCACCCCCTTCACCGCGGGGATGGAAAGGGCCATCTGGGCGATGCGCCCATCCAGCTTCCGGTCCCAGTGCACGTGGCTTCCCAGGCCCGGCACCAGCCCCCGGAAGCGAGCCTCGATGACCCCCCCCAGGGTGTCCCCCTCGGCCTTGGCCTGGTCCACCCGGCGGATCACCTCCCGTTCCGCCTCCGGGTCCGTCATGCGCACGGGGCTTTCCTCTATGCGCGGGAGGAGGTCCCAGCGGAAGGGGACCCCGCTCCACACCCCCGCCATCCCCGCCACGTACCCCACCCCCTCCACCCCCAGAAGGGAGAGGAGCTTCATGGCCACTGCCCCCACGGCCACCCGCATGGCCGTCTCCCGGGCGCTGGCCCTTTCCAGGACGTCCCTCAGGTCCTTGTGCCCGTACTTCATCCCCCCCGCCAGGTCCGCGTGGCCGGGGCGGGCCGCGGTGAGGGCCTTCTTGCGGGGCTCGTTCCCGGGGGCCGGGTCCATGATCTCCGCCCAGTTGCGGTGGTCCAGGTTGCGGATGGCCAGGGCCACCGGGGCCCCGGTGGTGCGGCCGGCCCTGACCCCGGCGCGGAACTCCACCCGGTCCTTCTCTATCACCATTCGCCGCCCCCGGCCGTACCCCCCTTGCCGCTTCTCCAGCCAGGTGTTGATGTCCTCTTCCGTGAGGGGAAGCCCAGCGGGCAAACCCTCAACGATGGCCAAGAGTTCGGGCCCGTGGGATTCGCCGGCGGTGAGGAACCTCATGGGCCTATTCTAGGGCCTTCCTTGGGGAAAGGGAAAACCCCCCTGCCTCCCGGCAGGGAGGTGGGGAAAGGGTAGCTTAAGGCCTGGCCGCCGTTTCCTTCAGGATATCCGCGGTGATGACCACCAAAAGCTCCCGGTCGGTGCTTTCCCCGGCGCGTTGCTTGAAGAGTTCCCCGATGAGGGGGATGTCCATGAGGAGGGGCACCCCCTGCACCGTCTCGCTGTTCTCCTGGGAGGTGAGGCCCCCCAGGACCACCGTCTGGCCGTCTCTGACCCTCAGGGTGGTGGTCACCACCTGCTTGGTGAAGCGGTCCACGTCCCCGTCCACGGGGTTCCGCTGCACGTTCCCCGAGACCTCCGCCTTGATGCTGAGGAGGATCTGGCCGTCCGCGGTGATCTGGGGCGTGACCTCCACGATGATGCCGATGTCAAAGGGCACCCGCTCCACCCGGTCCCCCACCACCCGGCGGATGAGGAAGGTCTCCCCGGACTGGAGGCGGGCGGTCCCGTTGTTGAGCACCGTCTGGTTCACGTCCCGTAGGGCCCGGGAAAGCCCCTGCCGCTGGAGGGCATCCAGGGTGGCCATAATGTTGAGGGCGGCAAGGCTTCGCGTGGAGTCAAAGATGAGGGAAAGCCCACTGTCCAGGATGCTGGCGGCCACGTTCCCCCCGGCGATGGTGTTCCATTTGAGGCCCAGGGCGCGGCTGAAGTTGCTCTGCACCTCCTGGATGCGCACCCTCAGGTTCACCTGGGGCACCGCCTGGTCCAGCCGGGGGATGAGGCCTTCCACCAGGGCGAGGTCCTCCGTGGTCCCCGTGACGATGAGGGTGTTGGTGCGCTCGTCCGCCACCACCGTGGCCGTGGGGGCGGCCTGGGGCGCGGTGCCCTGGCCCTGAGCCTGGCCTTGGGCCGGGCTTGTTCCCCCTGCCCGGGCCTTTAGGGCCTCCTGGAGGACTGCGGCCAGGTCCTTGGCCTTGGCGTTGGAGAGCTGGTAGGTGCGCTGGAAGAGGGAAGGCCCGGTTTCGGGGGCCCGGTCAATCTGGGCCAGGAGGTTTTCCACCTCCTTGAGGGCAGCCTCCGTGCCCCGTACGGAAAGGACCTTCTGCCCGGGCACCGTGCTCACCACCACCCCCGGCACCTCCCGGGAGAGGAAGGGGGCCACCTTCTCCGCGTCGGCGTAGCGCAAGGGGAAGAGCCTGCGCACCGTGGCCTCCTGGGGGGGTGGGGGCGGGGCCTCGGCCACGTCCACGGCTTTGAGGAGTTCGGCGAAGAGGGCCTGGTCGGCCTCGGGGGCCTCCAGGAGGAGGGCCTTGGGGTTACCGGGGATGGCCTCCAGGCGGGCCGTGGGGAGTTCCTTGGCCAGGAGGGCCTTCAGCCTCTCCCCGGCGGCCTCGAGGGTGGTGTTCTGCAGGGTGTAGACCCGGCGCACCGCCTTGGGGAGGTCGGCCGCCTGGAGGAGGGCGGAAAGCTTCCCGTGGTCCCCCTCCGTGGCCAGGACCACGGCCCGCTTGGGATCGGTGGGGAGGGGGGTGACCTGGGCCCCCGGCACCTGGGCCTGGAGGAAGGGGAGGAGCTCGGGGAAGGTGGCGTGCTTCAGGGCGTAGGCCTTCTCCACCCGGGGCTCAGGCCGGGCCAGGGGGGGGAGGGGACGGAAGTCAATCCCCGAGCGCTGGAGAAGGTCGGCGAAGCGGGTGTGCTGCTCGGGGGTGGCCAGGACGGAGAGGATGGCCTTAAGCCGCCCGCCCTCCTCCACCACCATCCAGTTCACCCCTATTCCTGCGGCCTCCCGGGTGAGGAAGGGGAGGAGGTCGTTTTGCACCCAGGCCTTGGCCCCTTCCACATTGGAGGTCACCTGGACCTGGCCCCCTTGGCTTTGGGTGGCCACTCGGTAGGCGGCCTCGGGGATGCCCACCACATAGGGGCGCCGCTCCGCGGGGCCCCCTCGGCTTGGGGCATCCACCAGGGCGGTGATGAGCTGGGTGGGGGCCACCACCACCACGTCGGGGGGGAGGAAGAGGTAGTCCAGGTTGTACTGGGTTCCGTAGGTGGCGAAGAGGAGGTCCCACACCTCCCGGAAGGGCTTGCCCTGGAAGTCCAGCCTCACGTTGGGCAGGGCGGGGGTGGCCTTGGCGGGGTCCCCCGAGGGGTCGTAGGCCCGGTAGATGAGGGGCTTTAGGCCCGCGCTTTTGGCTAGGGCCTCGAGGACCACGTCCAAGGGCAGGGTAAGCCGGGTTTGGACCTGGCCTCCCTCCACTTTCAGGGTTACAGGGGTCTGGAAGCGGGGCTCATCGGGAAAGCTCCCCGCCAGGCTAAAAAGCCCGAAGCTTAGGCCATAGACCAAAAGCCCAAAGTAGGCCACCTTGCGGGCCAGTCCGAAGGCTTGGGGAAACCTCATTGGCCACCTCCCGATAGGGTAAGGTCCATACGTTCCTCCTTTAGGGCCAGCGTCACCCGGTCCTCCTCAATCCCCTTCACAATGGCCTCGCTACCCGGGATGGGGTTGCCCACGGGTAGTACCAGATAGCCGTCCTTGCTTTCCAAAATGGCCATGCTCACTGGGCCCAGAAGGGTGCCCGAAAGCTTCAATCCCCGTTCTTCCACCAGGGCCTGCAGGGGGGTTTTGGGGGAAGGGGCCGCGCT
>NZ_JBBIMD010000035.1:0-22979 GCF_037444525.1 Thermus sp.
GTCCAGGCCCCGATGGAGGCCATAGGCCCGGCCCAAGGCTTCCTGGGGAACGGTTTCCGCGATGAGGGCATCCCGGGGTGCGGCGCGCAGGCCCTTGCCCATCCGGTCCAGGAAGCGGTAGAGGAGGACGTGGCCTGGAAGGGTGGCCAGGGCGAGAAGGGGCCGGAAAAGGGCGGGGAGGCCGTAGCCCAAAAGGAGTAAGGGGCGCCTTTGCCCCATGCGGTCCGAAATCCGTCCCCCCACCACCTTGAAGAGGCTCGCCGTGGCCTCCGCCACCCCCTCCACTAGGCCCACCGTGGCCGTGCCCGCCCCCAGGCTCACCAAAAAGAGGGGCAGAAGGGGGTAGACCATCTCGCTGGCCACGTCCATGAGGAGGCTCACCAGGCCAAGGAGCCAGAGGGTAGGGGGTAGGTTCATGGCCTCCCCCGGTAAAGGAGGTAAAGGAGAGGGACCTCGGGCAAGGCCATGAGGAGGCTTAAAGGGTCCGGGGGGGCTGGGGCCAGGAGGGCGGGACCTAGGGGGGTGCCGAGGGGAAGGGGCAGGGTGCGGGTGAGGAGGAAAAGCCCGAGGTAGGTCCAGGAGAGCCCCACCCCCCCCCCCCACCCGCCAGACCCCTCTTGCAAAGGGGGGGCCTTCCTCGGGATACATGAACCGGAGGACCAGAAGGGCCAGGGCGTAGGTGGCCTTTAGGGCTAGGAGAACCAGGAAGAGCCGCCCGTAGAGGAAGTACTCGCTCACCAAGCCGTAGCGCACGGCCTCCACCTCCGAGACCCCAAGGGCACTCCCGCAAAGCCCTTGGCCCAGGGCCTCCCCCAGGCTCAGGCCCAAAAACTGCAGGAAAAAGGGGGCAAGCTCCAGCCCCACCACCCAGGGAAGCCAGGGACCGGCAATGAAGCCCATCCCCTAAAGGATACCCCTGGGGGCTTTGGGCCCCCAGGGAGGGAAGTCCCCTACCAGAGGCGCAGGCCCGGTACGGGGTTCAGGTTGCTGAAGAGCTGGACCAGGGTGGGCCCGTAGGCCAGGAGGACCAGGATTACCGCCACCGCGAACCAGAAGCCCATGCGGTCCAGGGCCAGGATGATCCGGCGGTCCTCAGCCCCCGAGATCACCTCCGCGAAAGGCACAGGGGCCTCGGCCAGGGCGGGGTCTCGCCGGGCGGAGAGGAGGATGCTGAAAAGCCCATAGATGAAGAGGAGGAGAGCTACGAGGAGAACGATGCCGCTCACCACGTTGAACACCATGGGCACCGCCGCTTGGGGGTAGGCGTCTGGCACCTGGGCGATGTAGGACCGGCGGGGCACCCCGAGGAGGCCTGCCCAGTGGAGGCCCAAAGCCATGATCATCATCCCCAGGAACCAGAGCCACACCACCGCCAGGCCGAGCCGCCGTTGCCCATCCGTGATGGGCTTGCCCGTGAGGTTAGGGATGAGCCAGTAGAGGGAGCCCATGGCGGTGAGGGTGACCAGGCTGGCCACCTGCAGGTGGAAGTGGCCGGCGATCCAGGCGGTGTTGTGAACCACGTAGTCCAGGGTGAAGCTGGCGTTCACGATGCCCCCTGCCCCCCCAGGGATAAAGCCCAGAAGGCCCAAGACGGGGGCTACAAAGGCGGGGTTATCCCAAGGGAGGGCCTTGATCCAGCCAAACAGCCCCTTCCCGCCCCGCATGCGGCTGGCGATCTCGAGGCTCGCGGCGATGGTGAAGGCGGTGATGAGGCTAGGCACTGCTACGAAGAGGGTGAGGACGGAGTGGATCATCTTCCAGGTGGGGTCAATGCCGGGGTCGGCGAACTGGTGGTGAAAGCCCACGGGGGTAGAGAGGAGGAGGAAGAGGAGGAAGACGATCCGGGCCAGGGGGTCGGAGATGAGCTTACCCCCGGCCTGCTTGGGCAGGACGGTGTAGAGGATGGCGTAGGCGGGCAGGAGCCAGAAGTAGACGATGGGGTGGCCCGTCCACCAGAAGAGGGTGCGGGCGATGAGGGGGTCTACCCCCTGGATGAGCCCAAAGGACCAGGGGAGGAGGAAGAGGACCGCCTCCAGCACCAGCCCGATGGAGGCGATGAACCACATAAGCCAGAAGGTCACCGCCATGTAGGTGACGAGGGGCGTGGGCTGGCCGGGGTTCTTGGCCTTCCAGCGCCGCCAGAGGTCCAGGACAAGGTAGATGCTCACCCAGGTGGAGAGCACGAAGACGCTGGCCCCTAGGTAAAAGGCCCAGTGCCCCTTGAGGGGAGGGTAGAAGGTGTAGAGCACCGTGGCCTCGTTGGCAAGAAGGGGTAAGGCGGCGATGACGAGGCCAATGAAGGCCATCCACCAAGAGAGCCACATGAGGCCCATGTTGGGCCTCAGGTTGAGCTCCCGGGCGGGGAGGTAGACCATGATGGCCTGGGCGAAGAGCTGGGTGAAGACGATGGCGTTTAAGACCCCGTGCAGGGTCAGGCCCTGGTAGTAGGACTGGACGAAGGGCAGGAGGCGCTTAAGGAGGGGATAGGCGTCCACGTTCCCGTAGTTCAGGGCCTGGAAGGGGCCGAAGAGGCTCCCCACGATCACCGCCATGAACCCCAGGACCAGGAAGTAGAGGGTGGCCTTCTTCTCTGGATAGGCCGCGTACACGCGGCTCATCTCACCGACTCGCGCCGCCATGGTTTACTCCTTCACCACAATCGTGCCGAACATGTTCTGGTGCCCGAGGCCGCAGTACTGGTTGCAGATGATCCGATACTCCCCGGCCTTCTTGAAGGTGTAGCGCACGGTGGAGACCTCCCCGGGCAGGCCCTCCACGTTGATGGTGGTGCCCTCCACGTGGAAGCCGTGGATCACATCGGGGCTGGTGACCTTGAAGACGATCTCCGCCCCCTTGGGCACCTCAATGGGGTTGGGCTGGTAGCCGAAGGCGAAGGCCAGGACGTGGACCGTGTACTGGTTAGGCCCGGTCTGGACCACCGCCTGGGCCGGTTCGGCCCAGGGGCCCTCCGCGCGCACCTTGGTGGGGTCCACCCGCTCCAGCTTCCCCGCGGGGATGGCCCCGGCGGTGTGGGTGGCCAAGGTGTAGCCGATGAGGACCACGAAGAGGAGGACCATCACCACGGAAAAGGCGATCCAAGCCCGCTCGTAGACCAGGATGGCCTTATGCACCTTGTGCTCGTCCATACCCTACCCCCGGGCGAAGAAAAGGGCGTATACCCCCAGCCAGAACACCAGGATGGTGATGCTGAGGACCACGATGACGCCTAAAGCCCCAACCGGTTTTTCTTCCATACCCGTGCCTCCCTCCACGGCGGTTGCCGTATACGGAGTTCATGGTAGCCAAAACCCCCTTAGATGGGGAGGTACATTTGTCCCTTATTAAAAAGACTTCTTGGGACTTTTGCCCCTTCGCTTGTAAAAGTTTTCCGTGATCTAGGTACGTGTCAGGGGTATGTGGAGGCCCCGCGGACCTCCGCGGGGCCTCGAGGCCTAGGCTCCGCTGCCCACCCGGGCGAGGACCAGGCGGCTCACCTCCTTCAGGGTTTCAAACACCCCTTTGCCCTCCGTGGCCACGGCCTCAAAGACGGGGAAGCGCCCCTCGGGGTCCACCACCGCCCGGACCATCTCCACGGGGAGGGCGTCGGGGAGGTCGCGCTTGTTCACCTGGAGGACGATGGGAATGTCCTCCAGCTTGAGGCCGTACTCCGCCAGGTTCTCCCGCATGTTGCGCATGCTCTCCGCGTTGGCCCTTAGGCGGTTTGGGGCCGAGTCCGCCACGAAGACGATGCCGTCCACCCCCCGGAGGATGAGCTTGCGGCTTGCGTTGTAGAAGACCTGGCCGGGCACGGTGTAGAGGTGGAAGCGGGTTTTGAAGCCCTTCACCTCTCCCAGGTCCAGGGGCAGGAAGTCAAAGAAGAGGGTGCGCTCGTCCTCCGTGGCCAGGGAGATCATCTCCCCTTTGTGCCCCTCGGGGATCTTGCCGTAGATCCACTTGAGGTTGGTGGTCTTGCCAGAGAGGCCTGGGCCATAGTAGACGATCTTGAAGTTGATCTCGCGGTTGGCGAAGTTGATGGTGCTCATGCTAGTTGCCAAAAAGCTCGTCTAGGAGCGCCTTAGCTCCTTCGCGGTACTCCGTGTCCAGGTTGAGCTTGGGGGGGTTGGCCATGGCCTCCTCCACCAGCCGGGAAAGGGCTTCCGCGGCCCGTTTGCCGTAGAGCTTCACCTTGCCCAGGGGGGCGCTCTCGTCAAAGACCACGAGGAGAAGGGCGTACTCCCCGGCCTCGTCCATGTAAAGCCCGGTGCGCTCCCCTTGGTGGAGGATCTCTTGGAAGCGCACCTCCCCCAGGAGCTTGGCCAGGGCTTGGGTGGCGGCGGCGTTCCCCGCAGCCAGGGTGGCGAGGGAGTCTAGGGGCGGGGGCTTGGGGGCCCAAAGGGCCTCCTTGTGGGCCAGGACGAAGCCCTTGCGGTCCACCAAAAGGGCGTAGCGGGCCCCGGTTTCCCGCAAGGTTTCCTCCAGGACCTCCACCGCCTTTTCGTAGAGGGCCCCGTAGAGGACCAGGGTGGGTTCCACCATAGTATGCTCAGCTTACCATGAAGGCCTTTTTGGAGGAGGCAAAGGCCCTTTTGGCGGAGCTGGTGGCCCTGCCCACCGTAAGCGCGGAAGGCCGCGCCCTGGAAGAAGGGGCCCGCAAGGTGGCGGAGGTCCTGGAGGGGCTGGGCCTCCGGGCGGAGCTCAAGCGGGGCTATGGCCCCCCGGTAGTGGTGGCGGAGGGTGGGGAGGAGGAGAAGACCCTTCTTTTCTATAACCACTACGATGTCCAGCCTCCAGACCCCTTGGAGCTTTGGGCCACAGACCCCTTCGCCCTGGTGGAGAAGGAGGGGGCATGGTACGCCCGGGGGGCTCACGACGACAAGGGGGAGCTGGTGGCCCGGGTGGTGGCCCTGAGGCTTTTCCGGGAGAAGCACGGCTTTCTTCCCCGGGTGCGCTTCGTGGTGGAGGGGGAGGAGGAGGTGGGAAGCCCTCACCTTGCCGACTTCGTGCGGGACCACAAGGAGGCCCTAAGGGCGGAGGCCATCCTCTGGGAGGCGGGGGGGGTGGACGCCAGGGGGCGGCCCTACCTCTACGCGGGGCTTAAGGGCATCGTGGCCCTGGAGCTACGGGTGAAGACCGCGGCCTTTGACCTCCACTCCTCCTACGGGGCGGTGGTGGAAAACCCCATCTACCGCCTAAGCCGGGCCCTGGCCTCGTTACGGGACGAGGAGGGCCGGGTGTTGGTGGAAGGCTTTTACCAAAGGGTCCGGCCCCTCACCCCCCTGGAGGTGGAGGTGCTGGCGGAGATCCCAGACGAGTCTGAGGCCCTGAAGGAGGCCTTCGGGGTACGGGATTTCCTGGGGGGCGCGCGCAACCTGGAGTTCAACCAGCGGCTTTACGCCGAGCCCTGCATCAACTTCAACGGCTTCCACGCGGGCTACGGGGGGCCGGGCTCCAAGACCGTCCTTCCCGCGGAGGCCTACGCCAAGCTGGACGTGCGCCTGGTGCCGGACCAGGACCCGGAGGAGATCCCCCTCCTCCTCCGGCGCCACCTCGAGGCCCACGGCTTCCGCGACGTGGAGGTGGTGGTGCTGGAGAAAGGGGAGGCCCCGGCGAGGAGCGACCTCGCCCACCCTTTCGTAGCCCTGGCAAGGAGGGCCTTGGAGGAGGCCTTTGGGGAAAGGGCCGTGCTCTACCCCAACATGGCGGGCTCGGGGCCCATGCACCCCTTTCTCCACCACCTCCAAGCCCCCGCGGTGGGTTTGGGGGTGGGCTACCCGGGAAGCCGGGTCCACAGCCCCAACGAGCACATCCGCATCCGGGATTTTGAGCGCGGGGTTCTGGCCCTTCTCCGCCTCTTGGAGCTTTACTTCCTCGAGGGCTAGCCGTATCATCCCCGGGGTATGCTGCCTTTTGGCGAGGTACAGACCCCTTACGAGGAAGCCCGGGTGGTGGTCCTCCCCGTGCCCTACGACCTCTCCCTCTCCTTCCTGCCCGGGGCCCGAAGGGGCCCGGAGGCCATCCTCCTGGCGAGCCGGGAACTGGAGCCTTTCCTCCTGGAGCTCGGAGTGGCCCCGGAGGAGGTGGGGATCCACGCCCTAGGTCCTGTGCCCTTCGTGGCGGGGAGCGGGGAGGCGAGCCACCGCCTCATCTACGAGGAGGCCCTCAAGCACCTCCGGGCGGGGAAGTTCGTGGTGAGCCTCGGTGGGGACCACTCCATCGTCCACCCCCTGGCCCTGGCCCACCGGGAGGCCTTGGGGGGGTTCTCCCTCCTGCAGATTGACGCCCACGCGGACCTCTACCCCGAGTGGCAGGGCTCAGCCTACTCCCACGCCAGCCCCTTCCACCGCCTCCTCCAGGAGGGCTTTCCCCTGGTGCAGGTGGGGATCCGCGCCATGGACCGGGACGCCTTGGTCCTTGCCCGGGAAAAGGGCGTGGCCCTCTTCCCCGCCCACCGCATCCATCGGGAGGGGCTGCCCGTGGAGGAGATCCTCGAGGCTTTAGGGGCGCGGGTTTACATCAGCCTGGACTTCGACGCCCTGGACCCCTCGGTCATGCCCAGCGTGGGGACTCCATTGCCGGGCGGGCTTTCCTACCGCCAGGTGGTGGATCTCCTGGAGGCGGTCTTCCAGGCCAAGGAGGTGGTGGGGATGGACTTCGTGGAGCTTTCTCCGAGCGGCCAGTTTCACGCGGAGATGACCGCGGCCCAGCTGGTCTACCACGCCATCGGGCTTAAGGGCCTGCAGGCGGGCTGGCTCCGGGTGGGGTAAGCCACCTTTTCCCCCGCTTAGGCTCCTTACCCTTAGGCCATGCGCGCCCTAGGGGTTTTGGCTCTGGTTTGGGGGGTGGTCTTGGCCCAGTACACCCTCCCCGAGCTTCGGGCCCGCGCCTACGGGGAGGGGGGGTTCCGGGTGGAAAGGGTCTTGGAGGAAGGGCCCCGCTTCACCCGGGTGCACTTCTCCCACCTCTCCGAGGGGCTTCGGGTCCACGGCTTCGCCAACCTTCCAAAGGGGAAGGGCCCTTTTCCCGTGGTGGTGGTCCTCCACGGCTACGTGGAGCCCAGCCGCTACCGCCTCCTCGCCTACACCACCCCCTACGCGGACTGGCTAGCGGAGCAGGGCTTTTTGGTCCTGCACCCCAACTACCGGGGCCACCCCCCCTCGGAAGGGGCCCCTGCCCGGGGCCTCCGCCACCCCTATGCGGTGGACGTCCTGAACCTCCTGGCGGAGGTGCGAAAGGGGGCCTTGCCCCAGGCCGACCCCACCCGGATCGCCCTCCTCGGCCACTCCATGGGGGGTGGGGTGGCCCAGATCGTGGCCCTGGTGGACCCGGGCCTACGGGGGGTGGTTCTCTACGGGAGCATGAGCGGGGACGAGTGGCTCAATCTGGATAGGATCCACTTCTGGTCTGGGGGTACCCGGGGGGATGAGCGCCTTACCCTTTCCCAAGAGGCCCTTAGGGCCTATTCCGCCTGGACCTACCTCGAGGACCTCCGCGTTCCCTTTAGTGTCCACCACGGCCTCCGGGATGCCCAGGTACCCCCGGAGTGGTCCTGGACCCTCTGCCAGCGGCTTAAGGCCCTGAAAAAGCCCGTGGAGTGCTTCAGCTACCCTGCGGGCCACCTGTTCCGGGGAGAGGCGGAGGCCCGCTTCCGCGCCCGGGTAGCCGCCTTCCTGGGGCGGGTTTTCCGGTAACCTTGGGGTATGGAAGAGGTTTTGGCCCGCCCCGACCGCCTCCTTTACGCCCTGGCCTTTGGGCTTGGCGTCCTTTGGGCCCTGGCCCGGGTCCTGGGGGTTAGGGGGGCAGGGGTCTTCCTGGCCCTTGCCCTCCTGGCCCTAGCCCTGGGCCTCTACCTTGGGCTACAATAGCCCCTCGTGGCGAAACACGTGGTGAGTGTCTCCCTGGGCTCCAGCCGGCGGGATGCCCGGGTGGAGGTGGAGCTCCTTGGGGAAAAGGTGGTGCTGGAAAGGCGGGGCACGGATGGGGACATGGCCCGGGCCATCGCCCTCATCCGGGAACTGGATGGGAAGGTGGACGCCATTGGCCTGGGGGGGATAGACCTTTACCTTTGGGCCGGGGGGCGGCGCTACGCCATCCGGGATGCCCTCAAGCTCAAGCGGGCGGCGGAGAGGACCCCGGTGGTGGACGGCTCGGGCCTTAAGCACACCCTGGAGCGTCAGGCGGTGCGGGCGCTTTCCTCCCTGATAGACTGGAAGAACACCAAGGTTCTTCTTCCCTCCGCCGTGGACCGCTTCGGCCTGGCGGAGGCCTTGGACGAGGCGGGGGCCAGGGTGCTCTATGGGGACTTCATCTTCGCCTTGGGCCTGCCCATCCCCCTCTATAGCCTCTCCTTCCTGCAGAAGCTCGCTTACCTCCTTCTCCCCCTCCTCACCCAGCTTCCCTTCACCCTCCTTTACCCCACGGGCAAGGAGCAGGAGAAGGCCGTGGCCGACTGGCGGAGCCGCTACTACCGTTGGGCCGATCTGGTGGCGGGGGACTGGCACTACCTCCGGCGCTACATGCCCGAGGACATGGGGGGCAAGACCGTGCTCACCAACACCACCACCGAGGAGGACCTGGCCTTCCTGAGGGCGCGGGGGGTGGCGAGGCTTATCACCACCACCCCCAGGCTAGGGGGCCGGAGCTTCGGCACCAACGTCATGGAAGCCATGCTGGTGGCCTTGGCGGGGCGCGAGCTGACCGAGGCAGAGTATCTTCGGTATATTGACCTCTTAGGGCTTCGGCCCCAGGTCCTGGACCTTAAGGAGGACGCATGATCAGCGTAACCGATTTACGACCCGGCACCAAGGTGAAGATGGAGGGCGGCCTCTTTGAGTGCGTGGAGTACCAGCACCAAAAGATTGGCCGCGGCGGGGCCAAGGTGGTGGCCAAGTTCAAGAACTTGGAGACGGGGGCCACCATTGAGCGCACCTTCAACTCCGGGGAAAAGCTGGAGGACATCTACGTGGAAACCCGGGAGCTCCAGTACCTCTACCCCGAGGGGGAGGAGCTGGTCCTCATGGACCTCGAGACCTACGAGCAGTTCCACGTGCCCAAAAGCCGGGTGGAGGCCTGGCAGTTCCTAAAGGAGGGCATGACCGTTCTCGGGGACATGTACGAGGGCCGTCCCCTGAAGGTCACCCCCCCCACGGTGGTGGAGCTCAAGGTGGTGGACACGCCTCCGGGCGTGCGGGGGGACACGGTCTCCGGGGGTTCCAAGCCCGCCACCCTGGAGACGGGGGCCGTGGTCCAGGTGCCCCTTTTCGTGGAGCCCGGGGAGGTCATCAAGGTAGACACCCGCACCGGGGCCTACGTGGGCCGGGCCTGACCCTTGGGGGAGAGGCCTACCCCCGGGGCCTCCCGGGGGTTTGTTCTTAACCTGGTATCAGAAAAAAGACCCCCGGCTTGGGGTAAGCTTGGCCCCGAGGTGTGCCCTATGACGGCCAAGGAGTTGAAACAGATCCTCCAGGCTCTCGTGGAGTACGGGGTGAACGAGCTCACCCTGGAAACCCCGGACTACAAGCTCACCGTACGGCGAGGAGGGGAGGTGCAGGTGGTGGCGGTGCCCCAGCCCGCACCCCCGCCCCAGCCCCTCCCCGCTGCCCCCGTGGCCGCACCCTCCCCGGCCCCTGCGGCCCCCGCGCCCGCCGAGGCCCCCCAACCCCCCCCTTCGTCCGAGGCGGAATGCGCGGGGTGCGTGGAGGTGCGGGCCCCCATCGTGGGCACCTTCTACCGCGCCCCCGCCCCGGACGCGCCCCCCTACGTGAAGGAGGGGGACCGGGTGGAGAAGGGCCAGGTCCTCTGCATCATAGAGGCCATGAAGCTCATGAACGAGATTGAGTCCGAGGTTTCCGGCATCGTAAAGAAGATCCTGGTGCAAAATGGGGAGCCCGTGGAGTACGGGCAGCTCCTTTTCCTCATCCAGCCGGTATGAAGAAAGTCCTCATCGCCAACCGGGGGGAGATCGCCCTCAGGATCATCCGGGCGGCCAAGGAGCTTGGAATCAAGACCGTGGTGGCCCACTCCACCGCGGACGAGAAGAGCCTCCCTGTGCTCCTTGCGGACGAGGCCATCTGCATCGGCCCGCCCCCCTCGGGCCAGAGCTACCTCAACATCCCCAACATCCTTTCCGCGGCCATCGTCACAGGGGCGGACGCCATCCACCCGGGCTACGGTTTCCTGGCGGAAAACGCCCTCTTCGCGGAGATGTGCCGGGAGCACGGCCTCACCTTCATCGGCCCCACCCCTGAGAACATGAAGGCGTTGGGGGATAAGGCCACCGCCAGGAAGGTGGCCCGGGAGGCGGGGGTGCCCACGGTGCCGGGCACGGACGAGTTGGAGAGCCTCGAGGACGCCAAGCGCGCCGCCCAGGAGATCGGCTACCCCGTGATCCTGAAAGCCTCCGCTGGGGGCGGAGGCCGGGGGATGCGGGTGGTGCACACGGAAGAGGAGCTGGAGCGGGCCGTGCAGCAGGCCCAAGAGGAGGCCCGGGCGGCCTTCGGTAACCCCGCGGTCTACCTGGAGAAGTACATAGAGGAGCCCAAGCACATAGAGATCCAGGTCCTGGGGGACGGGGAAAGGGTGGTCCACCTTTGGGAGCGGGACTGCTCCATCCAGCGCCGCCACCAGAAGCTTCTGGAGGAAGCCCCAAGCGTCCTCCCCTTGGAGACCCGAAGGGCCATCGCCGAGGCCGCAAGGCGCTTGGCGGAGCACGTGGGGTATGTGTCCGCGGGCACCTTGGAGTTTTTGGTGGACAAGGAGGGAAACTTCTACTTCATTGAGATGAACACCCGCATCCAGGTGGAGCACCCGGTGACGGAGATGATCACCGGGATTGACCTGGTCCAGGCCCAGTTCCGCATCGCCATGGGGGAGAAGCTTTGGCTCAGGCAGGAGGACATCGAGGTGCGGGGGCACGCCATAGAGGTGCGGGTGAACGCCGAGGACCCCCAGCGGGGCTTTAGACCCTCCATCGGCAAGGTGGAGACCCTCCTCTTCCCTGGGGGTCCCGGCATCCGGGTGGAAAGCCACCTCTACGCGGGCTACCAGATCCCCCCCCACTACGACAGCCTCGTCGCCAAGGTCATCGCCTGGGCCCCAAGCCGGGAGGAGGCCATCCGGCGCATGGAGCGCGCCCTTTCCGAGACGGTCATCGAGGGCCCCGGCCTGAAGACCACCATCCCCTTCCACCAGAAGGTCCTTCAGAACGCCTTCTTCCGCCGGGGGGCGGTCTACACCAACTTCGTGGTCCGGCGCATGGAGCTGTAGACTGGGCGTGTGATGGTGGATTACGAGATCAGCGACCAGGCGTTGGAGGCCTTGGTCCTCCATGCCCTCACGGAGTTCAAGGGCGTGCGCCCCTTGGAGGCCATCCCCCGCTCCCTGGGCGAGGTCTTCAAGCGGGCCCGGCCCGTGCGGGTGGAGAGGACCCCCGAGGGCTTGAGCGCGGACCTGGTGCTTTCCGTGGACTACGGCCTCCCCATCCCCGAGCTGGCCCCTAAGGTGCAGAAGGGGGTGGCCGAGGCCCTTTACCTGGCCACCGGGGAGAAGGTGAGGGCGGTGAACCTCACCATAGCCCAGGTGGAGTACCCCAAGGAGGCCCATGCGGCGCAGGGCTAGGGAACTGGCCATGCGGGCCCTTTTTGCCCACACCCAAGGTGGGGTGGACCTGGAAGAGGCCCTCCAGCACACCCTTTCCGCCATGGGGGGGGAGGAGGACCCCTATGGGGACCCCCTGGACGAGGAGGGGGTGGCCTTTGCCCGCAGGCTCCTTTCGGGCTTTAAGGCCCACCAGGAGGAGGTGGACCGCGTGCTGAAGGAGACGGTGGAAGGCTGGGACTTTGCCCAGATGTCCAAGACCGACCTCACTGTCCTCCGACTCGCCGTCTACGAGATGCTCTTTGAGCCCACCCCCTTTGCCCCCCTCATCGAGGTGGCGGTGAAGATCGCCAAGCGCTACGGGGGGGAACACTCGGGGGCCTTCGTGAACGGGGTTTTGGGCAGGGTCTACCGCCGCATCCAGGAGGGCACCCTCCAGGCGGTGCCCAAGGAGGCCTAGGGTGGCGGCCCGTCTCCTTTCCGGGCACGAGGCGGCCGAGGCGGTTTACGCCGAGCTTAAGGCCCGCCTCCAAGGGCTTCCCTTCACCCCTTTCTTGCGGGTCCTCCGCCTGGGGGAGGACCCAGCCTCAGTGGCCTACGTGCGGCTCAAGGACAAGAGGGCCCGCGCCTTAGGCTACCGGAGCCAGGTGGAGGTCTACCCCGAGGACTTCCCGGAAGAGGCCCTCCTCCGGCGCATCCAGGAGCTCAACGCCGATTCCGAGGTGGACGGCATTCTGGTCCAGCTTCCCTTGCCCCGCCACATCCGCCCGGAGCGGGTCCTCGAGGCCATAGATCCCCTCAAGGACGTGGACGGCTTCCACCCCCTAAACGTGGGGCGGCTTTGGAGCGGGGGGGAGGGGCTTTTCCCTTGCACCCCCTTGGGGGTGGTCCGCCTCTTAAAGCACTACGGGGTGGACCTGAAGGGGAAGGAGGCGGTGATCATCGGCCGCTCTAACATCGTGGGGAAGCCCCTGGCGGCCCTCCTCCTCCGGGAGGACGCCACCGTGACCCTGGCCCACTCTAAGACCGAGGCCCTACAGGAGGTGGCGAGGAGGGCGGAGGTCCTGGTGGTGGCCGCAGGCCGCCCCCACCTGGTGGGGAAGGACTGGGTGCGCCCTGGGGCCATCGTGGTGGACGTGGGGATCAACCGGGTGGGGGAAAAGCTCCTGGGGGACGTGCACCCCGAGGTGGCCGAGGTGGCCTCGGCCCTCACCCCTGTCCCAGGGGGCGTGGGCCCCATGACCGTGGCCATGCTCATGCACAACACCCTGAAGGCCGCCCTCCTCCGGCGCCATGGAGCTTCTTCTTAACCAGGTCTTTTGGACCGCCATGGCCGCCAACCTGGTGGCCCAGACCCTGAAGCTTCTCCTCTACTACCGCCTCGAGGGCCGCTTCCAGTGGGCGCGCTTTCTGGAAACCGGGGGGATGCCCTCCAGCCACTCGGCCACGGTGAGCGCCCTGGCGGTGGGGGTGGGGCTCAAGGAGGGGTTTGGCAGCACCCTCTTTGCCGTGGCTGCGGTCTTGGCCCTCATCGTCATGTACGACGCCACGGGGATCCGCCGCGCCGCAGGTCTCCACGCCCAGCTCCTCAACCAACTGGTTCAGGAGCTCCAGGAGGTGCTTCGCAAAGGCCCCGCCCCCGGGCCCCTGAAGGAGCTTCTGGGCCACACCTACCTGGAGGTCCTGGTGGGGGCGCTCTTAGGGGCCTTGGT
The DNA here is from genome assembly GCF_037444525.1 of Thermus sp. Taxonomy (GTDB): domain Bacteria; phylum Deinococcota; class Deinococci; order Deinococcales; family Thermaceae; genus Thermus. Next base: position 13,305 of record NZ_JBBIMD010000035.1, read on the forward strand.
GGCCCTCCTAAGCTTCTACCTCTTTCCCGCAGCGTAAAAGGCCAGGGTCTGCCCCACGAGGAAAAGGAGGAGCCCCAGGACAGGGGAGAGGAAAAAGGCGAAGAGGCTTAGGAAGAGGGCGAGAAGGAGGGGGAGGAGGGGCTTTTGGAAACGGCGGAAGACCCAAAGGTTAAGGAGGCCGAAGAAGAGAAGCATGGCCAGGGCTACGGTTTCCACAAAGGGGTATTCTACCCTTGCCTTCGCGGTGGGATAGGGTAAACTTTTACCCAGTATAAGGAGGTCAGACCCATGCTGACCCTGCCGGAGAAACTCCTCTTTATCCTGCTCGCAGCCTTCAGCCTCTACTACGCTTACCAGGGCTTCGCCCGGGTGTACCGGGCCATCCGCCGGGGTGCCCCCGAGGACCGGTTTGACCGCCTGCCGGAGCGCATCGGGCGGGCCCTTTGGCTCACCCTCACCCAGCAGACGGTCTTCAAAAGGCGCCCTCTGGTCTCCCTCCTCCACGCCTTTGTCTTTTACGGCTTCGTCTACTACCTCCTGGTGAACCTGGTGGACCTGTTGGAGGGCTTCTTCCCCCTCCACACCCGGGGAGGGCTTTGGAACTCCTTTAACCTCCTGGCGGACCTCCTCACCGCGGGCATCCTGGTGGGCATCCTAGGCCTCATGCTCCGCCGCTACCTAGTGGCCCCCAAGGACTTCACCTGGAACCCCAAGACCCCCCTACACGAACGGGTGCGGCAGGGCATCCCCCGGGACTCGGCCATCGTGGGGGCCTTCATCACCTTCCATGTGGGCAGCCGCCTCCTCTCCAAGGCCTTCCACCTGGCCCAGACGGAGCCCGACCCCTTCCAGCCGGTGGCGAGCCTCGTGGCGGGGGCGCTTGCTGGGCTTTCCCCGGTGGCCCTGGCCTTTGGAGCGCACTTCTTCTGGTGGGGGGCCCTGGCCTCCATCCTCCTCTTCCTCCCCTACTTCCCCCGCTCCAAGCACATCCACCTCTTCATGGGGCCCATCAACCTCACCTTCCAAAAGGAGGTTCCCGGGGCGCTGAAGCCCTTAGACTTTGAAAAGGAGGACGCCAAGTTCGGGGTGGAGAAGCTGGAAGACCTCTCCTGGAAAAGACTTCTAGACGCCTACGCCTGCATCATGTGCAACCGCTGCCAGGAGGCCTGTCCCGCTTACACCACGGGCAAGGCCCTCTCCCCGGCGGCCATCGTCATCTCCGAGCGCTACGAGCTGAACGGCATCCTTAAGGACTTCGCCGCGGGTAAGGAAAGCCCTAGGCCCCTCATGGACTTCGCCATGAACGAGGAGGCCCTTTGGGCCTGCACCACCTGCATGGCCTGCGTAGAGGTGTGCCCGGTGGGGAACGAGCCCATGCTCCACATCCTGGACGTGCGCCGGGCCAGGGTACTCATGGAGGGGGAGTTCCCCACGGAGCTCAACAACGCTTTCCGGGGCATGGAGCGCTCCGGCAACCCCTGGGGCATCGGCCAGGACAAGCGCCTGGACTGGGCGGAGGGCCTAGAGGTGCCCACGGTGGAGGAAAAGCCCCACCCCGAGGTCCTCTACTGGGTGGGCTGCGCCCCCAGCTACGACCCCCGCGCCCAGAAGATCGCCCGAAGCATGGTCAAGCTCTTAAACGCCAGTGGGGTGGACTGGGCTGTCTTGGGCCGAAAGGAGAAGTGCACGGGGGACGCGGCCCGGCGTGCCGGGAACGAGTACCTCTTCTTCCAGCTGGCCACGGAGAACGTGGAGACCCTGAACGCCGTGGCCCCCAAGACCATCGTCACCACCTGCCCCCACTGCCTGCACACCCTTAAGAACGAGTACAAGGACTTCGGCGGGCACTACCGGGTGGTGCACCACACAGAGTTCCTGGCCGAGCTCCTAAGGGAAGGGCACCTAAAGGTGGAAGGGGCGGCGGAGGCTGTGGTCTTCCATGACCCCTGCTACCTGGGCCGCCACAACGGGGTCTACGAGGCCCCCCGGGAGGTGCTGAAGGGGGTGGGCTTCCGCCTCGAGGAGCCCCCAAGGGCCAGGGAGCGGAGCTTCTGCTGCGGGGCGGGTGGGGCCCAGTTCTGGAAGGAGGAGGAGCCCGGGGCCATGCGGGTCTCCCAAAACCGCTACCTGGAGCTCAAGGCCACGGGGGCCAAGACCATCGCCACGGGCTGCCCCTTCTGCATGGCCATGATGAACGTGGAGGTGGCCCAGGACGAGGCACCCCCTGAGGTTTTGGACGTGGCCGAGCTTTTGGCGGCGCGCCTCAAGGCCTAAGCCCCTCCTAAGCGCCTGGGCATCCAAAAATCCTCACGGGCGCTGGAGGCAGGGGCGGTCTGGGCCTTTTTCTGGGGCCCCCACCGAAGCTTTCGCTTCGGTGGGGTACTTAGGAGGGCGGCCTGAGGAAGCCTGGGTCAAGGGCCCCCACGGGAACCCGAGCTTCCAGGGGGCGCTGGTAAACGGCGAAGGCCCGGTACCCCTCCATCCACCCCTCCCCGTAGGCCCTAAGGCTTAGGCCCGGGGGAGGGGTGAGGAGCTCGTAAGTGCCCCAGTAGTGGGGGCTTTCCCGCCCCCGCCTTCTCGCTTCCTTTTCCGTGAAGCCCTCCACCAATAGGAGCCCCCCGGGCTTTAGAAAGGCCCCCAGGGCCTTAAGGAGGGGGCGGTGGACGAAGTAGCAGAGGAGGATGCCCGAAAAGGGCCCAGGGGGGAGGCGAAGGGGGGCGTCTATGGCCTCGAGGTCCAGCTCCAAAAGGGTAAGCCCCGGTATCCCCCGGAGTTTTTCCAGGGCCGACCGGCTCCGCTCCACCAGGACCACGGGCTGCCCCTTTTCCAGGAAGGGCCTGGCGTTCCGCCCCAGGCCTCCCGCCAGGTCCAGCACCGGGCCTTCTGGCACGCAGGGCCCGTAGGCCCGCACCACGAAGGCGGGGGGGCGGGTCTCCTCCCAGTCCCGCCAGAAGGCCTCCCAGTCCCTAGGCATCCTTCCTCAGGGCGTAAGCCACCCCCACCCCCAGGATGGCCAGGGTCACGGCGAAGAAGAAGGCCTTGGGCATATGGGGGATGAAGGCCAGGTGGGCCAGCTCGGCGTAAGCCCCCGCCCCTTCCAGAAGGAGCTTCACCCCCGCCCAGCCCACCAAGAGATAGGCCACCGTTTCCAGCCTTGGGTGGCGCTCCATGAGGGCTACCATCCACCCCGCGGCCAGGCGTACGAAGAGGATGCCCAGCGCCACCCCCAAAAACACCAAGAGGAGGTCCCGGGAGAAGGCCACCACCGCAAGGATGGAGTCCACAGCAAAGGCCAGGTCCACCAGGTTCATGAGGAGGACGACGCGCCAGAACGCCGTTGCCCCCAGCTCGGGCGGGGCTTTATCCTCCTCCTCCCGCCTTAGGTGCTGGACCAGGAGGTGGACCAGGTAAAGCCCCCCCAGGACCTGGATCCACCAGACCCGGATAAGGAAGACCGCAAAGAGGAGGGCGAGCCCCCTTAAGAGGTAGGCCCCGAGGAGGCCGTAGAAGAGGGCCCGGGTCCGAAGGGTAGGGGGAAGGGGCTTTACCATCACCGCCAGCACCATGGCGTTGTCACCCGAAAGGAGGGCCTCCAGGACCGCCACCGTGAGGAGGACGAGGAGGCTTTCCCCGCTCATGCCTCCCCCAGCAGGTAGCGGAGTCCCGGGGCCAGGGCCTGCTTCCAGGTGACCCAGTTGTGCCCCGAGGGCCGCTCCCGGTAGGCGTGGGGGGCTTTCCTATCCGCCAGGAGGGCGGCGAAGCGGCGGCTTGGCGCGAGGAGCCACTCCAAAAGCCCCACCTCCAGGTACACGCGGGGAAGGCGCTGGGCCTCGGCGTACCACTCCGTAAGCCACTCGGGGTCGGTGTAGGTATCCCCCCCTTGGGGGTGGGCCTTGAGGGCGGGGGAGAGGGCGAGCACCTTGGGGAAGCGTTTGGGGTGGCGGAGGGCCTGCCACAAGGAGAAAAGCCCCCCCAAGGAGGCCCCCACCAGCACCACCTCCCCCAGGGGCCCATAGGCCCCTTCCACTTCCAGGAGAACCCGGTGGAACTCCCCCTCATAGGCTTCGTCAAACCAGTACTCCTGGCGGCGGTCCTTGGGCTCCACGAAGACCAGGCGCACCGGGGGGATCGCCCCTTGCTCGTGAAGGGCCTGGGCCACCCTGTGGAGCCCTGCGGTGCGGTAGAAGGCCACCCCGTCTTGGGCCACCACCGTGGCCTTGGGGTGTGGGCCTGTCTCCGCCACGTAAAAGCGCCGCTCCTCCAGGCGGTACCGGGCCACCTCTGGCTCCCCTTGGGGTTCAGGCGGGGCCTCGTAGCGGAAGCCGGGGAGGCGGAGGGCCCGGGGGTAGCTCCACCAGGGGTTGTCCGCCCGCTCAGGGTTGTCGGGGTCGGGGAAGGGGGTGCCCCTTTCGTCCAGGAAGGCGTACTCCACGTAGGCCCCTTCGGGAAACTCCAGGGTGACGGGGCCCTCCAAGGGGATGGGGTTCCGCTCCCAGTCGGTGAAGTCCCCGATGAGGGCCTGGGCGCCCTCCGGGGGAAGGAACTCCACGCGTCGCCCGTGGATCCGCACCACGACCCCAATCTACACCCGCCTACACCTTGTCCAGCCCCGGGAAGAGGAAAAGAAGCTCCTCCTCTGTAAGCCCCTCCCCCTCCTTCTCCGGGGTCCAGGCCAGGTGGGCGGCCAGGAGGGTGTAGGGGGTGGAGGCGGCAAAGGCGAGGAGAAGGGCCCGCGCCGTGGGCCGCTCCAGGGGCGCTTGGGGCCTAGGGGGAAGGGGCCTCCTTTCCGCCAGGAGGAGGCTTGCCACCAGGTACCGCCCCCCGGGCTCCACCTTTGGGATGTAGGTAGGCTCTTGGACTTTCTTTCCCTCAAAGTGGCGGAAGGTTTCCCGGTAGGTGCTCCGGTCCTCCAGCATCCAAGCGTCAAAGAGGCCCAGGATCTCCTCCTCGTCTCCCTCCGCCTGCCGGTACCCGGCGAAGCGCCAGGCGGGCTCCTCCCGTAGGAGGAGAAGCGCGGCCTCGTCCAGGAGGTCGGCCAGGCCCTTGGCCGTGGTGGTGTCCGCACCCTCCGCCAGGACCCTTAAGGCCCTTTGCACCTCGGGCCGCACCAGGAGGGCCAGCCGGAGCTGGGCTAGGCTCGCCGCCGGGCCTCCTCCCGCCCGCTTTAGCCCCTGGACCATCCAGGCCCCCACCAGCACCAGGCCGAAGAACACCAGCACCGGCAGGACCCCGAGGCTGCCCCCACCCCCTCCGGGGTAGACCACCACCGGCCCCGGGTAGGGGAGGGTGGGGGCGGGCATGGGGTAGGCTGGGGCTGGTCCGGGGGCCATGGGGGGTGGGCTTGGGGCGTAGGGTCTACCCCCCACCCCGCCTCCGCTCTTCTGGGCCAGGGCCAGGCCCAGGATAAGGAGGCCAAGGAGGAGAAGCCGACGCATGCCTTTCCCAGCATACCGCCCCGGCCCCGGGGGCTTGGCACTAAAAGCCCTTTCGCAGTAAACTTGACATAGGTAGGCTTAGACTATGGCTGAACGAGAGCCCAGACCCCAAGACGAAAGGAGGGAACCCATGCTTCCAGAAACCCTGCCCGTATGCCCGGTGAGGGGGTCGGTCATCTACCCCACCATGGTGATGCCCATTGACGCGGGGCGTCCCATCTCCATCCGGGCGATTGACGAGGCCCTGGCCCGGGAGCGGGTGCTCCTCATCGTGAGCCAGAGGGACAAGGAGGTGGAGACCCCCAAGCCCTCCGACCTCTACGAGGTGGGTACGGTCTGCAACATCCTCAAGATGCGCAAGAACCCGGACGGTTCCGTCCAGGTCCTGGTGCAGGCCTTCGCCCGGGTGCGGGTGAAGGAGTGGCTGGACCTGGGGGACCACCTCGAGGCCAAGGGGGAGGTCCTCCCCGACCTCCCCGCGGACCCCATCCTGGTCCAGGCCCTGATCCGGGAGGTGAAGGAGAAGTTCCAGTCCCTCCTCAAGGAGGGGAAGTACCTCACCCCCGAGGTGGCCCAGTTCATCCTGAACCTGGAGGACCCCTCCCAGCTTGCCGACTACATCGCCTTCCACATGGACTTCCGCTTGGAGGACAAGCAGAAGGTCCTGGAGACCGCGGACGTGGGGGAAAGGCTCAAGCGGGTTTTGGTCCTCCTCGAGGCGGAACTGGAGCTCATAGAAACCCAAAGGCGGATCCAGCAGCAGGTCAAGGAGGAGATTGACCGCAACCAGCGGGAGTACTTCCTCAGGGAGCAGATGAAGGCCATCCAGCGGGAGCTCCACGGGGAAGAGGGCGAGGCGGAGGTGGAGGAGTTCAGGAAGAAGCTCGAGGCCCTGAACCTACCCCCCGTGGTCCGCCAGGAGGCGGAGCGGGAACTCAACCGTTTGGCCCGCATGCATCCCGACTCTGCGGAGGCCAGCGTCATCCGCACCTACCTGGACTGGATCGTCCACCTTCCCTGGAACACCCGCACCGAGGACAACCTGGACCTAAAGCGGGCCAAGGAGATCCTGGAGCGGGACCACTACGGCCTGGAAAAGGTCAAGGACCGGGTCCTGGAGTACCTGGCGGTGCGCAAGCTTAAGATGGAAAGGGCCAAGCGGGGCGAGATCCCCGAGGAGGAGGTGAACAAGGGGCCCATCCTCCTCTTCGTGGGGCCTCCCGGGGTGGGCAAGACCTCCATCGCCAAGAGCATCGCCGAGGCCCTGGGGCGGAAGTACGTGCGCATCTCCTTGGGTGGGGTGCGGGACGAGTCGGATATCCGGGGCCACCGCCGCACCTACATCGGGGCCATGCCCGGCCGGATCATTCAGGGCCTGCGCCAAGCGGGGACCAAGAACCCGGTCTTCCTCCTGGACGAGGTGGACAAGCTGGGCATCTCCTACCAGGGGGACCCGGCGGCGGCCCTCCTCGAGGTCTTAGACCCCGCCCAGAACAAGGAGTTTGTGGACCACTACCTGGGCGTGCCCTTTGACCTTTCCGAGGTGATGTTCATCTGCACCGCCAACTACCTCGGAACCATCCCGGCCCCCCTCCTGGACCGGATGGAGGTCATCGAGTTCACCAGCTACATTGAACAGGAGAAGCTGGAGATCGCCAAGCGCTACCTCCTGCCCCGCCAGCTTCGGGAAAACGGCCTTTCGGAGGGCCAGGTGGTCCTCACCGAGGCCGCCTTGATGCGCCTCATCACCCACTACACCCGCGAGGCCGGGGTGCGGCAGCTGGAGCGGGAGATCGGGGCCCTATTGCGCAAGGCCGCCCGGCAGATCCTGGAGGAGGGGAAGAGGCGGGTGCGCATCACGGAGAAGGACCTGGAGCGCTACCTGGGCCCGCCCCGCTTCCTCCCCGAGACCGAGGCCAAAAGCCCCCAGGTGGGGGTGGCCACGGGGATGTACTACACCCCTGTGGGCGGGGACATCATGTTCGTGGAGGTCTCCGTGATGCCCGGCAAGGGGAACCTCATCCTGACCGGGCAGCTTGGGGACGTGATGAAGGAGTCCGCTCGGGCCGCCCTCTCCTACGCCAAGAAGAACGCCGAGCGCTTCGGCATCCCTTTAGAGCGCTTTGAGAAGAGCGACATCCACATCCACGTGCCTGCGGGGGGCATACCCAAAGAGGGCCCCTCCGCCGGGGTGGCCATTGTGAGCGCCCTGGTTTCGGCCCTCACCGAGGTGCCCGTGCGGCACGACGTGGCCATGACCGGGGAGATCACCCTCACCGGGCGGGTCCTCCCCATCGGGGGGGTGAAGGAGAAGGTCCTAGGTGCCAGGCGCGCGGGGATCCGGGAGGTCATCCTGCCCAAGCAGAACGAGTCGGACCTCGCCGACATCCCCAAGCCCCTCCGCCAAAACATGGCCTTCCACTTTGTGGAACACCTGGACGAGGTCCTGGACCTCGCCCTGGTGGGGGGCTTGAAGGCCTTGGAGGAGCGGGCCAAGGCCAGGTCTTCCAGGGCCAAGGGGAAGAAGAAGGAGTTGGTGGCCCACGCCTGAAGACCCCGCTGAGGCCGGCCTCAGTCCAGGCTCCTCTCGTAGATCTCCAGGTAGGCCCGGGTGATCCGTTCGGGGTGGAAGCCTTCCACGGCGTAGGCCCGGGCCCGGGCGCGGATCGCGGGGAAGCGGGGGTCCTGGAGGAGGGCGAGGGCGGCCTCGGCCATGGCCTCCAGATCCCCAAGCTCCACCAGCCGCCCCACCTCCTCCGTGACCAGTTCGGGCACCCCCCCCACCGCCGTGGCCACCACCGGTATCCCCGAGGCCAGGCCTCCAAGGCCGCCTGCCCAAAGGACTCCTCCTCCGAGGCCAGGAGGAAGAGGTCCCCGGCCCCCAGGACCTCCTCGGGGTGGGGCGTAGGGGGGTGGAAGGTGACGGAGGCCTCTACCCCGAGCTCCCGAGCCACCCGCCGGGCCTCGGCCTCCTCGGGGCCCTTGCCCAGCAGGAGGAGGCGGGCTTTGGCTTTCCTGCGGATCTTGGCGAAGGCCCGCACGATGTCCGGAACCCTCTTGATGGGGCGGAAGTTGGAGGCGTGGATGAGGAGCCACTCGTCCTCCTCCGCGTAAAGCCGCTTCCGTTCGGGACGGGGGTAAAACCGTTCCGGGTCCACGGCGTTGTAGATGACGGTTGGTTTTACCCCAAAGGCCTTTTCCGCCTCCCGGGCCAGGGACCGGCTCACCGCGGTGGTGGCCCGGGCTGCCTTTAGGGCCCTTTTGGTGGGGCCGTGGAAGGCGGGGTCCATGCCCAGGACAGAGACGTCCGTGCCGTGGAGGGTGTGGACCAGGGGAAAGCCTTCCCCAAAGGCCAAAAAGGCCGCGGCCGCGTGGGGGATGGCGTAGTGGGTGTGGACCAGGGCGAGCCCAAGCCGCTTAGCCTCCCGCTCCAGCACCCCCGCCAGGGAGAGGGTGTAGAGGGGCCCGGGGAAGACGGGGTAGAAGGGGAGGTCCACCGGGAGGAAGCGCACCAGGCTTCCCTTGGGGAGGCGAAAGGGCCTTTCCGTGGCGAAGAGATAAACCTCGTGCCCCATCCGGGCGAGCCGGCCGGCGAGCTCCGTGGCCACGATGCCGCTACCCCCAAGGCCCGGATAGGCCACCAGCCCTAGGCGTAAAGGCTTCACGCGCGCTGGCCTCCTCCTTTCCCAAAGCTGCCCATGCCCCGAGTCTAGCCCAAAAGAGACCCCCCGGCCTTGGGGGCCAGGGGGGTTGGCGGAGAGGGCGGGATTCGAACCCGCGAGGCAGGTTTAAGCCCGCCTACACGATTTCCAGTCGTGTCCCTTCAGCCACTCGGGCACCTCTCCAAGTGCCATCTACGAGTCTAGCCAAAGGGCCATTTGGGGTCAAGTAGATGTAGTTGGCCAGCACATTTGAGACTCTGTGAGGACCCCCTCCTCCTTGAGCTTAGCCAGGAACTCCAAGGGCGCAAGACCCCCCAAAGCCCGGTGCAGCCTCCGCCCGTTGTAGTAGTCCAAATACGCATCCAACTCCCGCTGAAGCCCCTCAATCCCAGAAGGCAGAGGACGCGTGTAAAACTCGTCCCGAAACGCCCGCTGCATGCGCTCCACATGCCCATTCAACTTGGGACTCCGCGGAGGAAGCTCAAACAACCGGATGCCCAAACCCCTACAGGCCTCCTCAAACTCCGCCATAAACTCGCTACCCCCATCCACCTGCACCGCCCGGATGGGAAACGGAC
>NZ_JBBIMD010000036.1:0-21863 GCF_037444525.1 Thermus sp.
CCAACTCCCTCTTTGAGGACAACGCGGAGTTTGGCCTCGGCATGCGCCTGGCCCTGGACAAGAAGGCGGAGTACGCCAGGCGCCTTCTCCCTGAGTTCCGGGAGGTTTTGGGGGCGGAGCTCTTGGAAAGGCTCTTGGCGGAGGTGGGGCCTGAGGCTGTGGAGGAAAGGCGCAAAGATGTGGCCCTCCTAAGGGCGCGCCTCTCCCCCCTGCAAGACCCCAGGGCCCAGGACCTCCTGGCGGTGGCGGAGGCCCTCATCCCCCACACGGTCTGGGTCGTGGGGGGGGGACGGCTGGGCCTACGACATCGGCTATGGGGGGCTGGACCACGTGCTTTCCAGCGGGGCCAAGGTGAAGGTGCTGGTCCTGGACACCGAGGTCTACTCCAACACCGGGGGCCAGGCCTCCAAGGCCACGGGGCTGGGGGCGGTGGCCAAGTTCGCCGCGGGGGGCAAGAAGACACCCAAGAAGGACCTGGCCTTCATGGCCATGAGCTACGGGCACGTCTATGTAGCCCAGGTGGCCATGGGGGCCAACGACGCCCACACGGTGCGGGCCTTCCTCGAGGCCGAAGCCCACCCCGGCCCTGCCCTCATCGTGGCCTACAGCCACTGCATCGCCCACGGAATAGACATGGCCAAGGGCATGGAGCACCAGAAGATGGCGGAGCGCTCCGGCTACTGGCCCCTTTTCCGCTACCTTCCCGGCCAAGGCCTATTCCTGGACTCCAAGCCCCCCACCCTCCCTCTAAGGGACTACCTCTACGCGGAAAACCGCTACCGCCTGGTCCTCCAGACCCACCCCGAGGAGGCGGAGACCCTTTTGGAGGAAGCGGAGTGGGCGGTGCGGGCCCGCTGGGAGCGGCTTGAGCGCATGGCGGTGAAGGAGGTGACCGCGTGAACCTGAAGACCACCTACTTGGGGCTCCCCTTGGAACACCCCTTGGTGGCCTCCGCCTCCCCCTTCACGGAGAAGCTGGACGGCTTCCTGCGTCTGGAGGATGGAGGGGCGAGCGCCATCGTGATGCACTCCCTCTTTGAAGAACAGGTCCTGCACGAGGAGGAGGCCCTGGACCACTACCTCCACTACGGCCACGAGAGCTACGCCGAGGCCCTCTCCTACTTCCCCCGGGCCCACGAGTACCGCCTTTCCCCTGAGCGCCACCTGGACCTCCTTTCCCGGGCCAAGGAACGGGTTTCCGTGCCCATCATCGCCAGCTTGAACGGGGTCAGCCGGGGAGGGTGGGTGGAGTACGCCAGGCTCCTGGAGGAGGCAGGGGCGGATGCCCTGGAGCTCAACCTCTATTACATCCCCACCGACCCCGCCCTTTCCGGGGCTGAGGTGGAGGCCATGTACCTGGACACCATCCGGGCGGTGGTGGCGGAGGTGCGGATCCCCGTGGCCGTGAAGGTGGGGCACGCTTTCACCGCCTTCGCCCACTTCGCCAAGGGGGTGGAGGGCGCGGGAGCTAAGGGCCTTGTGCTTTTCAACCGCTTCTACCAACCGGACATGGATCTGGAGAAGCTGGAGTACGTCCCCACCCTTTCCCTTTCCCGGCCGTACGAGGCCCTTCTCCGCATTCACTGGATCGCTCTCCTCTACGGCCGGGTTGGGCTGGAGCTGGCCCTTACGGGAGGGGTGCACACGGGGCTCGAGGCGGCCAAAGGGATCCTGGCGGGGGCCCAGGTGGTCATGATGACCTCCGCGGTGCTCCAACAGGGCCCCGGCCACTTCCGCACCGTCCTGGGGGAGCTTAAGACCTTCATGGAGGAGAAGGGGTACGAGAGCTTGGAGGAGATGCGGGGCGTCATGAGCTACCAGAAGGTGGCCGAACCCGCGGCCTTAGAACGGGCCAACTACCTCAAGGTTCTGGGCTCGTATCGGCTTCTTCCCTGAGGGCGTATAGCCCCTTCCCTAGGGCTACCACCGGGCTCCTATGCCACCGGGCCAGGGCGGAGAGGCGGATGCGGGCGATCTTCACCGGGTCCTGGACCCCTTTCCAGTGGCCCTTTTCCTTGAGCTTCAGGCCCACCTCCTGGTAGTGGAGGGGGCGGCCTGCTTCCTTCAGGATCTCCACCACCCATTCCCGGAAGGCCACGGGAAAAGTCTATAGTAGGCCTATGCGGAACGAGGAGCTGGCCCAGATCTTTGAGGAGATCGCCCTCATGAGCGAGTTCCTGGGGGATAACCCCTTCCGGGTGCGGGCCTACCTCGAGGCCGCCCGCACCCTCCGCGACCTGGACATTCCCATTGAAACCCTGGCCCAAGGGGGTAAGGAGGCCCTTTTGGAGCTTCCCGGCATCGGCCCCGATCTGGCGGATAAGATCCTGGAGTTCCTGGCCGTGGGGAAGGTGAAAAAGCACCAGGAACTCCTGGCCCAGGTCCCCCGGGGGGTTCTCGAGGTCATGGCCGTGCCCGGGGTGGGGCCCAAAACCGCCCGCCAACTGTACGAGGTCCTGGGGATAGACTCCGTGGAAAAGCTCAAGGAGGCCCTGGAGCGGGGGGATCTCCTCAAGCTCAAAGGCTTTGGGCTCAAGAAGGCGGAGCGCATCCGGGAGGGCCTGGACCTCCTCCAGGCCACGGGGAAAAGGCGCCCCCTGGGGGCAGTTCTCTCCTTTGCCCGGAACCTTTTGCAAGAGATCCGGGCCCTTCCCGGGGTGGAAAGGGCGGAGCTTTGCGGCTCGGCCCGGCGCTACAAGGAGACCGTGGGGGACCTGGACTACCTGGTGGCGAGCACCACCCCAGGAAGGGTGGTGGAGGGCTTCGTGGGCCTCAAGGGGGTGGCCCGGGTCTACGCCAAGGGGGAGGAAAGGGCCACGGTCTTTCTCAAAGACGGCCTCCAGGTGGACCTCAGGGTGGTCCCGCCGGAAAGCTTTGGGGCGGGCCTCCAGTACCTCACGGGGAGCAAGGACCACTCCATCCGCCTAAGGGCCCTGGCCCAGGAGAGGGGCTTGAAACTTTCCGAGTACGGGGTTTTTCGGGGAGAGGAGCGCCTTGCGGGGGCTAGGGAGGAGGAGGTCTACGCCGCCCTTGGCCTCCCCTGGATCCCACCCCCCCTTAGGGAGAACCGGGGGGAGGTGGAGGCCGCTTTAGGGGGCAGGCTTCCCGAACTCCTCTCCCTTAAGGATGTCCGGGGCGACCTCCAGGTCCACTCCACCTATTCCGACGGGAAGAACACCCTGGAAGAGCTTTGGCAGGCGGCCAAGGCCCTGGAGTACGAGTACCTGGCGGTCACGGACCACTCCCCCGCGGTGCGGGTGGCGGGGGGGCCTTCCCCCGAGGAGGCCCTCAAGCGTATTGAGGCCATCCGTCGCTTCAACGAGACCCACGGCCCCCCTTATCTCCTTGCGGGGGCGGAGGTGGACATCCACAAGGACGGGACCCTGGACTACCCGGACTGGGTCTTGAGGGAGCTGGACATCGTCCTCATCTCCATCCACAGCCACTTCAAGCTTCCCAAGGCCGAGCAGACCAAGAGGCTCCTAAAGGCCCTGGAAAACCCCTTCGTCCACGTCCTGGCCCACCCCACGGCCCGCCTCTTGGGCCGCCGGCCGCCGGTGGAGGCGGACTGGGAGGCGGTCTTCGCCAAGGCGAGGGCCCAAGGGGTGGCGGTGGAGATCGACGGGTACTACGACCGCGTGGACCTCCCCGACGACCTGGCCCGGCTGGCCTACGGGATGGGCCTTTGGGTGAGCCTCTCCACCGATGCCCACCAGGTGGACCACCTGCGCTACATGGAGCTTGCCGTGGGCACCGCCCAAAGGGCCTGGATCGGAAAGGAGCGCGTTCTGAACGCCCTTCCTTACGAGAAGCTTGCGGCTTGGCTCAAAGCCCGGCGAGGCGCTTAGCCTCCTCCAGCACCTTAAGGAACATCTCCGGGGTAAGCCGCCCGGTCTGGGTGTTCTGGCGGGAGACGTGGTAGCTGTCCGAAAGGTGCCTTCCCCCGGGGAGGGGGTGGACCCGGCCTGGGCGAAGGGGAAGCGGGCCTTCTTTAGGCCAAAGTGCTCCAAGAGGGCCTCGTGGGCGATGCGGCCCAGGGCCAGGTAGACCCTGACCTCGGGGAGGAGGGCAAGCTCCCTTTCCGTCCAGCGGGCGCAGGCCCGAAGCTCCTCCCGGCTTGGGCGGTTCCCTGGGGGTGCGCAGCGCACCGCGGCGGTGAGGTAGACCCCAAAAAGCCTTAGGTCGTCCCCCGGTTCGCTTTCCGGCTTGCTGGAGAGGCCAGCCCGGAAGAGGAGGGGGTAGAGGAAAGCCCCGGAGGCGTCCCCGGTGAAGGGGCGGCCCGTGCGGTTGGAGCCGTGGGCCCCGGGGGCGAGGCCGAAGAGGAGGACCTTGGCCCTAGGGTCTCCAAACCCCGGCACCGGCCTTCCCCAGTAAGGGAGGTCCCGGTAGGCGGCGCGCTTCTTCCTGGCCACCTCCTCCCGGTGGGCCACAAGCCTCGGGCAGAGGCGGCAGGCGATGAGCGCTTGGTAAAGGGCGTCTAGCTCCATGGGTGGGGGCTAGAGGGGGATGTTGTCGTGCTTCTTGAAGGGCCGCTCCTCCTCCTTCGTCCAGAGCATTTGCAGGTGGCGGAAGAGGACGGCCCGGGTGTGCTCGGGGTGGATGACGTCGTCAATGTAGCCCCGGGCCGCGGCCACGTAGGGGTTGTCAAAGGCCTGGCGGTACTCCTCAATCTTCCGCCTGCGGGTTTCCTCGGGGTTGGGGGAGGACTGGATCTCCTTGCGGAAGACGATGTTGGCCGCCCCCTCGGCCCCCATCACCGCCACCGCGGCCGTGGGCCAGGCCAGGACCACGTCCGCCCCCATGTCCTTGGAGTTCATGGCCAGGTAGGCCCCGCCGTAGGCCTTGCGCACGATGAGGGTGAGCTTGGGCACCGTGGCCTCGGCGTAGGCGAAGAGCATCTTGGCCCCGTGGCGGATGATGCCCCCGTGTTCCTGGGCCACCCCGGGAAGGAAGCCCGTCACGTCCACCAGGGTGAGGATGGGGATGTTGAAGGCGTCCATGGTGCGGATGAAGCGGGCGGCCTTGTCCGAGGCGTGGATGTCCAGGGCCCCGGCCATGAAGCGGGGGTTGTTGGCCACCACCCCCACGGGGTAGCCCCCAAGCCGCCCCAGGCCCACGATGATGTTGCGGGCGAAGCGGGGCTGGATCTCCAGGAACTCCCCATCGTCCAGGAGGGTCCGGATCACCTGGTGCATGTTGTAGGGGCGCTTGGCGTCGGGGTGGACGAGGTCTAGAAGCTCGGGGGTGGGGCGGAAGGGGTCGTCTTTGGGGTCCAGCACGGGGGGCTTTTCCCGGCTGTTCTGGGGGAGGTAGGAGAGGAGCTTCCGGATGAGGGCTAAGACCTCCAGGTCGTCTTTCCCCTCCAGGTGGGCCACCCCGCTTTTTTCCATGTGCACCTCGGCCCCGCCCAGCTCCTCAAAGCCCACCTCCTCCCGGGTCACGCTCTTGATGACCTCGGGGCCGGTGATGAACATGTAGCTGGTCCCCCGGCTCATGAGGATGAAGTCCGTCATGGCGGGGCTGTAGACCGCCCCGCCGGCGCAGGGGCCCAGGATGGCGGAGATCTGGGGCACCACCCCGGAGTAGAGGGCGTTGCGGTAAAAGACCTCCCCGTAGCCTGAAAGGCTATCCACCCCCTCTTGGATGCGGGCCCCCGCGGAGTCGTTCAGGCCGATGATGGGGGCCCCCACCTTGGCCGCCAGGTCCATGAGGCTGGCGATCTTGCGGCCGTGCATCTTGCCCAAGGACCCCCCCAAGACGGTGAAGTCCTGGCTGAAGACGAAGACCTTCCGCCCCCCGATGGTGCCGTAGCCCGTCACCACCCCGTCCGCGGGGGCCTCGAGGCCCGCCATGAGCCCGGTTTCCAGGTGTTCCACGAAGGGCATGAGCTCCACGAAACTCCCGGGGTCCAGAAGGTGCGCTATCCGTTCCCGGGCGGTGAGTTTGCCCTGCTGGTGCTGTTTTTTTATGCGCTCTTCCCCCCCGCCCAAGAGGATTCTCTTCCTCTTTTCCTCCAGTTCTGCCAGGAGTTCGTCCAGGATGAGCCGGGCGTTGTCCGCCATACGGCCTGCATGATACTATGGCAGAACTCCCCGGACCCATACCGGGGAAAGAAAGGAGGTGTCCCATGAAAAAGTGGCTTTTCGGCGTATCACTTGTCCTGCTTCTCCTTTTAGCCTTCGTGGGGTACCGGGGGTACGTGACCCTGGGGCGCCTAGGGGCCCGGGTGGCGGCCCTGGAAACCCGGCTTTCCGCCCAGGAAGAGGCCTTAAAGTCCTTAGGGGAGCGGGTGGGGGCCCTGGAAAGGGAGGTCTTCCAAAAGCCCGCCGAGCCCCTGACCCTACCCCAGGCTCCCGAGGTCCCCGCCCCCCCCGCCTGGCCCTATGTGCTCGGGGCCTTGGTGGTGGTCCTCCTCCTCTACCTCCTCCTCCGCCTGGTCTTGCCCGCGCGCCGGGCCTCTTCCAAGGCGGAGGGGGAAAGCGCCCCGGCTTCCTCCGAGGTCTTGGAGGAAAAGCGCATGGAGGAGGAAGGGGCCCCGCCTAAGCCCGAGGAGGGCAAAAGCTAAGGCCCCTAAGACCTAAGGAAGGGGCGCTTTTAGAGCGCCCCTAGTCCTTTAGCTTCTTCACCGCCTGGATCAGGGCGGGCAGGACCTGGTGCACGTCCCCCACGATGCCGTAGTCCGCGTGCTTGAAGATGGGGGCCTCGGGGTCCTTATTCACCGCCACGATGTACTTGCTCTTGTTCATCCCCGCCAGGTGCTGCACCGCCCCGGAAACCCCTAGGGCGATGTAGAGGCTGGGCTGGACGGTCTTGCCCGTCTGGCCCACCTGCTCCGCGTAGGGGCGCCAGCCCGCGTCCACCACCGCCCGGGTGGCCCCCACCGCGCCCCCCAGGAGGGCGGCGAGCTCCTCTATGGCCTTGAAGGCCTCCGTGCTCCCCATGCCCCGCCCCCCCGTGACCACCACGTCCGCCTCGGTGAGGGAGACCCCCTTCCTTTCCTCCTGGATCCTCTCCAAGACCTCCACCGTTTCCACCGGGGGCAGGGGGAGGGCCTCCACCCGGCCTTCTCCTTTGGGCTCGGCAAGGGGCGTAGTGTTGGGCTTCACGGTGAGGACCACGGGAAGGGCGGCCTTCACCTTTTGGGTCACCCGGTTCAGGTAGGCGTAGCGGGTGGCGTAGACCTCACCCCCCTCGGCCCAGGACTCCAGCGTGTCCTCCAGAAGCCCCGCCCCCAGGGCGAAGGCCACCCGGCCCAGGTAGGTGCGGGACTGGCGGGAGGAGGGGGCAAGGACGGCCCTGGCCCCCTTCTTGGCCGCCTCGAGGACCGCCTTGGCCCAGCGCTCCGCGGTGTAGGGTCCGGCCTCCACGGTGTAGAGGAGGTCCACATACCTCCGGGCCTCCTCGGCAAGCCCCACTAGGTTTTCCCCGATGAGGACCCCCGCCACCTCGCCCCCTAGGGCCTCCTGGAGCCGGTAGGCCCGGGTGAGGGCCTCGAGGCCCCCCTTTCTCAGCCGGTTTCCGTCGTGGTCCAGTACCACCAGGATCATGGCCACCTCCTAGATCACCTTGGCCTCTTCGTGGAGGAGCCGGACGAGCTCCTCCGCCGCGGCCACCGGGTCCTTGCCGTCCAGGATCTTGCCCAGCCTGGCCTTCTCCTGGATGGCCTCTTCCAGGAGGGCCACCTTGGGGTTCACCTGGGCGGCCACCTTACGGATCTCCTTCTTCTTGGCCTTCATGATGCCAGGCAGGGTGGGGTAGCGGGGCTCGTTCAGGCCCTGCTGGGTGGTGAAGACCGCGGGAAGCTTCACCCGCACCCACTCCGCGCCCTCGTCCAGGTCGTGCTCGGCCCGGGCGGTTTCCCCTTCCAGCTCCATGGCGGTGGTCCAGGCCACCACCGGCACCCCTAGGGCCTCCGCCAGGGCACCCCCCAGGGCTTGGCTATCCCAGTCCGCCTGCTGGCCGCCCGTGAGGATGAGGGTGGGGGCTTCCTCCTTGAGCACGGGGGCCAAGGCCTCCGCCACCGCCGCGGGGTCAGCGTAGCCCTCATAGACCACGTGCACCCCCCGGTCCATGCCCATGGCCAGGGCGGTGCGGATGGCCTCCTCCGTGCGCTCGGGGCCGAAGCCCACCACCACCGCCTCCCCCCCGTGCTTCTCCTTTAGGCGCAGGGCCTCTTCCACCGCGTACTCGTCCATCTGGTCCAGGATGAGAGTGGCCCCCGAGAGGTCCACCCGCTCCCCTTGGACCTTGAGCCTGCTCTCCCCGTCGGGAACCTGCCGTATGACCGCGATGAACTTCATCCTGTCCTCCTATTCCGCCAGGAGGTGCCTGGCGATGATGAGCCTTTGGATCTCGTTGGTGCCTTCGTAGATTTGGTTGAGCTTCACGTCCCTAAGGAGCTTTTCCACCGGGTACTCCCGCACGTAGCCATAGCCCCCGTGGATCTGGATGGCCTGGTTGGCGGCCTCAAAGGCCATCTCTGAGGCGTAGGCTTTGGCGATGGCGCTGGCGTGGGCATGGGGCAGGCCCTGGTCGGCAAGCCAGGCGGCGTAGTAGGTGTAGGTCCGGGCGGTCTCTATCCCGATCAGGATGTCCGCCAGCTTGAACTGGATGGCCTGGAAGTCCACAATCTTCCGCCCGAAGGCCTCCCTTTCCTTGGCGTACTTGACCGCCTCGTCCAGGGCGCGCCGGGCCACCCCTACGCTTCCCGCGGCCACGGGGATGCGGGTCTTGTTCAGGGTCTGCATGGCGATCTTGAACCCCTCCCCTTCTTCCCCCAGGCGGTTTTCCACCGGCACCTCTACGTTTTCAAAGACCAGCTCGTAGGTGCCCGAGGCCCGCTGGCCCATCTTCCCGTGGATCTTGTTGGCCTTGAACCCCGGGGTGCCCCGCTCCACCACCAGGGCCACCACCCCCTTGTGCCGGAGCTCGGGGTTCACCGTGGCGAAGACCACCACCCACTCCGCCTCGCCCCCGTTGGAGATCCACATCTTGGTGCCGTTCAGGATGTACCGGTCCCCCTGGCGAATGGCGCGGGTCCTGAGGGCGGCGGCGTCGGAGCCGTTGCCGGGTTCCGATAAGGCGAAGGCGGCCAGGGCGGGCTTTTCCGTGAGGGGTTTGAGGAAGCGCCGCTTCTGCTCCTCCGTGCCGGCGAGGAGCACGGGGGTGATGCCCAGGTCGCTGGCCATGGGGATGGTGTAGATGCCCATGCACCCGTAGGCCAGCTCCTCTCCCACAATGACCTCGTCCAGCATCTTGAGGCCCATCCCCCCGTATTCCTCGGGGATGATGGCGTTCAGGAGGCCCACCTGGTGGAGCTTTTCTATCACCGGCCAGGGCACCTCTTCCCTCTCGTCGTACTCCCGGGCCACGGGGAGGATAACCTCCTTGGCGAAGCGCCGAGCCAGGGCCTGGAGCTGCTTCTGCTCCTCGGTGAGGCTGAAGTCTATGGCCATCCGGAACTCCTTGGGGCCCCCGGGGCGGGCCTCCCTTTGACCAAGTCTAAGATTTTTGCCCCGCCCTTGCAACCCCGGCCCCATGCTACCATGGGGGCAGATGCGGCTTTCTGGAACCCTTTCCGTCCTCGGGCGCTTTCAGCGGGCCCTCCTTAAGGACCTCGAGCCCACCCAGATCCTGCGGAACCTCCTGGAGGTGGCCACGGAGGAGGGGGTAGAGCGGGCCGCCCTTTTCCTCTACCACCCCGAGACGCGGGAGCTGGTGGGGGAGGTGGCTTCGGGCCGAGGGCGGCACTACACCGTCTCCGCCATCGCCCTGCCCCTCTACAGCCGGGGGGAGGTCCAGGAGGCCTTCTTTGCCGCGGGGCCGGTGAGGCGGGGAGAGGAGTGGCTTCTGCCCGTGGTGGGGGAGGAAGCGGACCCCTGCTGGGCCGACCCCGAGGCCCGTTGCACCCACCGCCCCCGCTCAAGCCGGGAAAGCCGCCCCCTCATCTGCCCCTCCTGCCCCCGCTTCGCCGCCAGGGGGGTTTTGAGCCTGGAAGGGGTGCCCGAGGCCCTTAGGCCCATCCTTCCCCTCCTGGCCCAGCTCACCGCCTTGGCCCTGAAAAACGCCCACCTCCTGAAGGAGCGGGACGTGGCCCTAACGCGCCTCGCCCGCCAGGCGGAGGCCCTGGCCCACGTCACCGCTCTTTCCCGGGAGATCGCCCGCCCCTTGGAGCCCGACGCCGTCTTGGAGACCCTAGCCCGGGCCCTCAAAGAGCGGTTTGGGTTCTACCGGGTCATGGTGGCCCTGGTGCGGGACGGGGTGCTCCAGGGCCACCTCACCCTGAAGGGGGAGGCCCTCTACTGGACGGAAGGAAGGAGCCGCATCCGCTTTAGCCTCGCCTCCTCCCCCGACCCCCTGGCCCGGGCGGTGCGGGAGGGCAAAACCCTCCTCTTTTCCCGGGAAGAGCTCCCCGAGCCCTTGAGGGGGGAGATGGGGGAGAGGGTGGCCTTCGTGCCCATCCTGGCGGAGGAGGGCCCCTTGGGGGCTTTGGCCGTGGACCACGGACCTGGGGGGCGGGCGGTGGCCGAGGAGGAGGTGCGCTACCTGGAGCTCTTGGCCGGGGTGGCGGGGGTGGCCCTGAAGAACGCCATCCTTTATCGGGAGAAAACCGCGCTCTCCCTGGCCCTGGCCTCGGAGCGGCGGCGGCTTTCGGAAGTCCTGGAGGAGCTTCCCGATGGGGTGGTGGTCCTCTTTGGGGAGCGGGGCTTCGCCAACGCCCGGGCCCGGGAGGCCCTGGGGGTGGCCCCGGAGGTTACCCTGGGGGAGCTGCCCCTGGCCCTGGGCCCAGCCCTCTCGGGGGGGCGAGTGGAACTGGAGCTCCATGGGCGGGCCTACAGCGTCCGGGGGCGTAGGCTTTCGGGGTTTGCCGTCCTTGTGCTCCACGACATCAGCGAGCGGGCCCGCATGGAAAGGGCCCTAAGGGACCAGGTGGCCTTCACCCAGGCCCTAGTGGACCTGGCCCAGGCCGCCCTGGCAGAGGGCCGCCTCGAGGCCCTGGCGGCGCGGATCGCCGAGCGGCTTCGGGGCCTCTTTGGCGCGGAGGAGGCTTTTTTGGTGGCGGAGGAGGGAGGGGTGTTGCGCCCCCTTTACGCCACCTGCTCCCTGCCGGAGGAGGGCCTTCCCCGGCCCAACCTCCTGGAGCGGGCGGTGGAAGAGGGGCGGCCCCTAGGGGTGGAAGCCCTGCGCCGGGAGGAGTGCCTGCTGGCGGAGGCCTTGGGCCTTAGGTCGGCCCTGGTCATCCCCTTCCGGGCGGGAGGGTTTAGGGGCGGCCTCCTTTTGGGCTACAGGCGGCCCTGGCGTTTTGGCAAGGCCCTGGACCGTCTTGGCCAGCTCTCCACCCTTTTGGCCCTGGTCCTGGAGAAAGCCCGCTTCCTGGAGCGCCTCGAGGCCGAGGAGGTGCGCCTGAGGGCCCTTTTGGAAAACGCCCAGGACGTGGTCTACGTTCTGGATGGGGAAGGGTACATCCGCTTCGTGAGCGAGAGCGTTTGCCCCGTCCTGGGCTATGACCCCGAGGGGTACAAGAAAGCCCCCCTGAACGCCCTGGACTTCGTCCACCCCGAGGACCGCCCCCTGGCGGAGGCCCTCTTCCGGGAGCTCCTTGCCCGGGAAGGGGAGGTGCGGGTGGCGGAGTTCCGCGTCCTCCACACCTCGGGGGAGGCCATTCCGGTGGCCGCCTTTGGCCGGAACCTCCTCCACGACCCCCGCGTGGGGGGCGTGGTGGTCACCTTGCGGGACCTGAGGCCCCACCTGGAGGCGGAGCGGCTTAAGGGGGAGTTCATCGCCGCGGTGAGCCACGAGCTCAGGACCCCCCTGGCGGTGATCATGGGGCTGGCGGAGCTTCTCCGGGAAGAGGGCCTTTCCCCTTCCGCGGAGGAATCCATAGAGCTCATCCTGGAAAGCGCCTTCCGCCTCAAGACCATGGTGGATAACCTCCTGGACACCAGCCGCCTCGAGGCCGGCCGCTTTGAGGTGAACCGGAGGCCCGTGGCCCTGGCGCCCTTCCTTAGGGACCTGGCCCGGAGCTTCTCCGGGGTGGCGCGGCTCTCTGGGGTGCGTTTCCAGGTGGAAGTGGAGGAGCTTCCCCTCCTTCTTGCCGACCCTGACCGGATCGTCCAGGTGGTGGGGAACCTCCTCAACAACGCCTTCAAGTTCACTCCCCATGGGGGGGAGGTGCGGCTTTCCGCCTGGGCTAGGGAGGGGGAGGTGGTCCTGGAGGTGGCGGACACCGGCCCCGGCATCCCCAAGGAGGACCTCCCCCGCCTCTTCCAGCGTTACGCCCGGGCCAAGAACGCGGAAAGGCGGGGGGTTTCCGGCACGGGCCTCGGCCTTTTCATCTCCAAGCACATCGTGGAGGCCCATGGCGGGCGGATAGAGGTGGAGACGGAGGAGGGGAAGGGCGCCACTTTCCGGGTTATCCTACCCCTATATGGCCCGGATTCTCCTCATTGAGGACGAGCCCCTGGTGGCCCACACCCTGCGCCGCCACCTAGAGCGGGCGGGGCACGAGGTGGTCTGGGCCCCCTCGGGGGAAAGGGGGCTGGCCCTTTTGGGAGAGGGCTTCCAGCTGGTGGTCTGCGACCTGGTCATGCCTGGGCTTTCCGGTCTGGAGGTCATTCGCAGGATCCGGGAAGGGAAGGGCCCCCCGGTCCTTGCCCTTTCCGCCAGCGTTTCCGCTCAAAGCCGGGAGGAGGCCCTCAAGGCCGGGGCCCGGGCTTTCCTGGGCAAGCCCTTTGAAGCCCAGGGGCTTTTGGCTCTTGTGGAAAACCTCCTTAAAGGAGCAGAATCTCCCCCATGAGGGGGCTTTCCCAGGAAGAGGCCCAGCGTCGCCTCCGGGAGGTGGGCCCCAACGCCCTGCCTGAGCCGCCGCCCGAACCCCTTTGGCGCAAGTTCCTGCGTCAGTTTCAAAGCCCTCTGATCTACATCCTTCTCTTTGCCCTCTTCCTGGAGGGGGGGCTTTGGCTTTGGGAGGGGCAGGTGGGGGTGCCTTTGGAGGCCTTGGCCATCCTGGCCATCCTCCTCCTGAACGCCCTTCTTGGGGTCTGGCAGGAAAAGCGCTCCGAGGAGGCCCTCTTCCGCCTCAAGGCTTTAGCCCAGCCCACGGCCTGGGTGCTTCGGGACGGCATCTTTCGCCGCTTGCCCGCCTGGGCCATCGTCCCGGGGGATGTGGTGCGCCTCGAGGCGGGGGACCGGGTGCCTGCAGACGGCCGCCTCCTCGAGGCCCAGGGGGCCCTGGTGGACGAAAGCCTCCTCACGGGGGAAAGCGTGCCCGTGGAGAAGGGGGTGGGGGAGGAGGTCCTGGCCGGGACCCTCCTGGTCCGGGGCCGGGCGCTTTTGCAGGTCACCCGCACCGGCCCGAGGAGCGCCATGGGCCGCATCGCGGGCCTCCTTTCGGAAATGGAAGAGGAGAAGACCCCCCTGGAAAGGCGCCTTCAGGCCTTCGGCCACCGGGTGGCCCGTGCGGTCCTTTTCCTGGCCCTCTTCCTCGTCCTCCTAGGGGTTTTGGTGGAGGGCTTTTCCCTGAAGATCCTTCTCTTCGCCGTGGCCCTGGCGGTGGCCGCGGTGCCCGAGGGCCTGCCCGCGGTCCTGGCCGTGGCCCTGGCCCTGGGGGTGGAGCGCATGGCCCAGAGGAAGGCGGTGGTGCGCCGCCTCTCCGCGGTGGAGGCCCTGGGGAGCGTGACCCTCATCGCCACCGACAAGACGGGCACCCTCACGGAAAACCACATGGAGGTCCAGGGGGTGCACTTTCCCGAGGGCTTCCCTAGGCCCCAGGAGGAGTTGGTCCTTCTGGCCATGGTCCTGCCCAACGACGCCGACCTGGCCACGGGGGCCGGGGACCCCTTGGAACTCGGCCTTCTCCGCTACGCGGCCAGGAAGGTGGACATCCAGGCGCTCCGGGCGGCCCACCCCCGTCTTTCCGAGCGCCCCTTTGACAGCGCTTGGAAGTACATGCGCGTGACCACCCCCAAGGGGAGCTTCCTCAAGGGGGCCCCCGAGGCCTTGATCCCCTGTCTGGCCTTGGACGAGGAGGCCAAGGCCTGGCTTTTCCAAGAAGCCGAGGCCCTGGCGGGGAAGGGCTACCGCCTTTTGGCCCTGGCCTATGGGGAAGGGGAGCGGGAGGAGGGCCTCTCCTTTTTGGGCTTCGTCCTCTTCCTGGACCCGCCCCGGCCCGAGGTGCCGGAGGCCGTGCGCCGGGTGCGGGAGGCGGGGGTGCGGGTGGTGATGGTCACCGGGGACCACCCGGCCACCGCCTTGGCCATCGCCCGTAAGGTGGGTCTTCCTGTCCACCGGGTAGCCACGGGAGAGGAGATCGCCCGCCTAGGCCCCGAAGAGGTCCTCCAGGTGGACGTCTTTGCCCGCGTAACTCCCGAGGACAAGCTCCGCATCGTGGAGGCCTACCAGAAGGTTGGGCACGTGGTGGCCATGACCGGGGACGGGGTGAACGATGCCCCCGCCCTTAAGCGGGCGGATGTGGGGGTGGCCATGGGGCAAAGGGGCTCCGACGTTTCCCGGGAAGTGGCGGACCTGGTCCTCTTGGACGACAACTTCGCCACCATCGTGGCCGCCATAGAGGAGGGGCGGAACATCTTTGAGAACATCCAGAAGTTCCTGCGCTTCCTCTTTTCCACCAACCTCTCGGAGATCCTGGTGGTGGCCGCGGGCATGGTTTTCGCTGCGCTGCTCGGCCTGCGGGATTCCGGGGGCCACCTCCTTCTTCCCCTCACCGCGGTGCAGATCCTCTGGATCAACCTGGTCACGGATGGTCTTCCCGCCTTGGCCCTGGCCCCGGACCGCAACCCCGGGGTCCTCCTCCGCCCCCCCAGGCCCAAGGAGGCCCCCCTTTTGGACCCCGTGAGCCTGCGCTTCATCCTCCTCACGGGGAGCTTGAAGGCCCTGGTGGCCCTGGGGCTCCTCGCCCTCCTTCCCCCCTTCTTGGGCCTCGAGGGGGCCCGGGGGGTGGCTTTCCACTACATGGCCATCGGCCAACTCTTCTTCGCCTTCCCCGCCCGGCACACCCACCTCCACCCCTTGCCCAACCCCTGGCTTTACGGGGCGGTAGGCCTGGGGGTGCTTCTCCAGCTTGCAGCCGGGTTTTTCCTGCCCGGGACTCTTGAAGCCCCCCTTCTTCCCCCCTGGACCTTCTGGGTGGTCCTCCTGGCGGCCCTATTCACCTGGCTTTTGGCCGAGGGGGTGGGTTGGGTACTCTGGCGGAAGGAGGCGGCATGAAGGCCAAAGACGCCATGACCAGTCCGGCCGTTGCGGTTCCCTTGGGCACCAGCCTGAGGGAGGCGGCGGAGATTATGCTGCAAAAGCGGATCGGGAGCCTTTTGGTGGTGGACGGGGAGGGGAGGGTGATAGGCATCGTTACCGAAAGCGATTTCCTTAAGGAGAAGGCCATCCCCTTCTCCACCTTCCGTGCCCCCCTCCTCCTGGGGCGGTTTTTGGGAAAAGACAGCGTGGAAAAGCTCTTGGCGGAAGCCCACACGGTCCGGGTGGAGGAGATCATGACCAGCCCCGTCCACACGGTGACCCCGGAAACCCCCTTGGGGGAGGCCCTGCGGCTCATGCTGGACTACGATATCAACCACGTGCCCGTGGTGGACGGGGAGGGAAGGCCCTTGGGCATCCTCACCCGCTTTGACCTCCTGCGCTTTCTCAAAGACCGGCTGTGACCCTCCTCCTTTTCCTTGGGGTGGCCCTCCTGGTGGTGATGGCGGGGGTGCGGGTGGCTTATTACGGGGACGTCCTGGCGGAGAGGCTGGGCCTGGGCCGGGCCTGGATGGGGCTCATATTGGTGGCGGCCACCACCAGCCTGCCCGAGGTGGTGGTGACCCTGGCGGCCGCCCGCCTGGGGCCTTTGACCTTGCGGTGGGCAACCTGGTGGGGAGCAACCTCTTTAACGCTCTGATCCTGGGTCTGGACAACCTCTTCTACCCAGGCCTCCTCTTTGCCGAGGCCCACGGGAGCCATCTGGCCGCGATTTTCACCGCCTTGGCCATGTACGCGGTGGTCCTCATCGGGGCCAGCTACCAGGCCGCCCGCAAGCTGGCCCTCCTCTCCTGGGACACCCTCCTCCTCCTGGGGCTTTACGCCCTGCGGTAGGGCACCACCAGGACGGGTTTAGGGCTTTTGCGCACCACCTCGAGGGTCACGCTTCCCAAAAGGAGCCGGTCCAGCCCTGTGCGGCCATGGGTGGCCATGACGATGAGGTCGTGTTTTTCCGCAAGGCCCAGGATGACCTCTGCGGGGCGGCCTTCCAGAAGGTGGGCGCTGAACTCCACCCCCCGCTCCTGGGCCAGCCGAGTGGCCCGGTCCAGGGCCTTGAGCCCCTCTTGGCGTAGGTCTTCCATGAGCCGATCGTAGTAGGGCACGGTTTCCCGCCCCAGGAGGAGGCTTGGCCTTAAGGGCTCCAGCACGTAGACCAGGCTCACCCGGGCCCGGAGGGCTTGGGCCAGGGCCAGGCCCTCCTGAAGACCCCTTTCCGCGGCCTCGGAGCCGTCTAGGGGCAGGAGGAGGGTGCGGTACACCTCGGCCTCCTAGAGGGCGGTCTGGACCTCCCCCATGGCCACCCCCTCTAGCACCACGGTGAGGACCAAGGGATCCCGCCCCGTGGCCTTTTTCAGGAGCTTCTTCACGGGGTAGGTGATGTCGTCCCGGATGCGCTCCAGGGGCCTCTTTTCCCGGAAGCCCCGGTGGAGGGCCTCGAGGGCCACCTTCTTCACCTCGCCCAAGACCTTCTCCCCGGCCTTCACGAACCCCCGGGAGACCACCTCCACCGTGGGGCTAGGGGAGAGGAGGCCGGTGATGAACACCATGCCCTCCTCGGCCATGTGCCGCCGGTCGGCCAGGATCTCCTCCGTGATGTCCCCCACGCCGAGCCCGTCCACATAGAGGACCCCGGAGGGCACCGTCCCCACCTTCTCAAAGCTCTCTCGGGTGAGGCGGTAGACCGCCCCGTTTTCCCCGATGAGGGTCTTTTCCGGGGGGCGGCTCATCCCCTCCGCCAGCCACTTGAAGTTGGTCTGGTGGCGCACCTCCCCGTGCCAGGGGAGGAAGAAGCGGGGAGTAGTGAGGTTCAGGATGAGCTTCAGCTCCTCCTGGGAGGCGTGGCCCGAGGCGTGGACCTTGTAGGTGGGGGGGTAGAGGACGTAGGCCCCTAGGGCGTAGAGGCGGTTGATGACCCGGTTCACCGCCTCCTCGTTGCCGGGGATGGGGCTAGAGGAGAGGATCACCGTGTCCCCGGGCTTGATGGCCATCTTGGCGTGGCCCTCAAAGGCCAGGCGGTGGAGGACGGACATGGGCTGGCCTTGGCTCCCGGTGGCCAGGATGAGGACCTGGTGGTCGGGGAGGTCCTTCACCTCCTCCAGGGTGTAGAGCCGGTCCTTCACCTGGAGGTAGCCGAGCTGCATGGCGATGCGGCTGAACTTGAGCATGCTCCGTCCCTCCATGGCCACCTTGCGCCCGTACTTCTCCGCCGCCCAGATCACCGCCTGGATGCGGTGGATGTGGCTGGCGAAGGTGGTGACAAAAACCCGGCCCGGGGCCCGGCCGATGACCCGGTCCAGCTCCTTGGCGATCTCCATCTCGCTTGGAGTGTAGCCCGGGCGCTCGGCGTTGGTGGAGTCGGCGATGAGGAGCAAAACCCCTTCCGCCCCTGCCTGGGCCACCTTGGCCAGGTGGGAAACCTTCCCGTCAATGGGGGTGGCGTCCAGCTTAAAGTCCCCCGTGTGAACGATGGTGCCGATGGGGGTGCGGATCACAAGCCCCGAGTTGTCCGGGATGGAGTGGGTCATGCGGAAAAGGTCCAGGGTGAAGTAGCGGCCCACCTGGATGCGGTCGTCGGGGGAGACCTCTTTGAGGTTAAAGCTTCCGGGCCTAAGCCCTGCCTCCTCCAGCTTGCCCTTTAGGAGCCCCAGGGTGAGCCTGGCCCCGTAGATGGGGACCTCCGACCCCTTGCCGAAGACCATGGGCAGGATGTAGGGTAGCCCCCCGATGTGGTCTTCATGGCCGTGGGTGAGCACCCAGGCCTTGATGAGGTGGCGGTTTTGGACCAGGTAGTCCACCCGGGGGATGAGGAGGTCCACCCCAGGCATCCCCTCCTCGGGAAAGGCCAACCCCCCGTCCAGGACGAAGATCTCATCCCGGTAGCGGAAGGCGGTGATGTTCTTGCCGATCTCTCCCATCCCCCCTAAGGGGATGATCTCCACGGCATCCTGTGGGCTTGGGGCTGGGGACTCTCCCGGCTTGCGCCGTTTTCTCCTGCGCGGTTTCCGTTCTTTTTCCATAAACCTCCTTTTTTACGGGCCCGAGGGCCCGTGGACCTCTTGGGGTAGGGCTTAGTGGCGCCGCCTGGGGGGGATCTTACCCTCCAGCTCGGGCCGGATCAGGTCAATCTTCCCCCGCTCGTCAATGCGGTGTACCTTGACCTTGATCACGTCCCCCACCTTCAGGTGGTCCTCCACCCGCTCCACTCGGCCTGGGGCCATCTGGCTGATGTGGAGGAGGCCTTCCGTGCCGGGGAAAAGGCTAACGAAGGCCCCGAAGGGGGTGATCTTGGTCACGGTGCCCTCGTAGATCTCCCCTACCCTGGCCTCGCGGGTGAGGGCCTCAATCTGGGCCTTGGCCTTCTCCGCTGCGGCCATGTCGCTGGAGTAGATGCGGACCGTTCCGTCCTCCTCGATGTCCACTTCCACCCCAAGCTCCTCCAGGGCGCGCACGGTCTTGCCCCCAGGGCCGATGACCAGGCCGATCTTCTCCACCGGCACCTTGAGGGTGAGGATCCGGGGGGCAAAGGGCTTGAGCCCGGGCCGGGGGGCGGGGAGGATCTGTTCCATGAGGTCCAGGATCTTAAGCCGGGCCTCCCTGGCCTGCAGGAGGGCTTCCTTCAGGACCTCCCGGGGGAGGCCCCCCACCTTGTTGTCCATCTGCAGGGCGGTGATGCCCTCCCGGGTGCCCGCCACCTTGAAGTCCATGTCCCCTAGGGCATCCTCGAGGCCCAGGATGTCCGTGAGGATCACCGCCCGCTCGCCCTCCCACACCAGCCCCATGGCCACCCCGGCCACCGGGCGGCGGATGGGCACCCCGGCGTCCATGAGGGCCAGGCACCCCGCGCAGACCGTGGCCATGGAGCTGGAGCCGTTGGACTCCAGCACGTCCCCCACCACCCGGATGGTGTAGGGAAAGTCCTCCTCTTTGGGCAAAACCGCTCTCAGGGCCCGCTTGGCCAGGTTGCCGTGGCCCACCTCCCGCCTCGAGACCCCCCTGAGGCGCTTCACCTCCCCGGTGGAGAAAGGGGGGAAGTTGTAGTGGACCAGGAAGGGGTCGGTCTCGTCAATGCCCAGGTCGTCAATGATCTGCTCGTCCCGGCCCGTGCCCAGGGTGACCGTGCCCAGGACCTGGGTCTCCCCCCGGGTGAAGACCGCGGAACCGTGGGCCCGGGGCAGGACGTCCACCTCGATCCAGATGGGCCTTAAGTCCTTAGGCCTCCGGCCGTCCGCCCGCCGGCCCTCTTCCAGCACCAGCCGCCTCAGCTCCTTGCGGACGATCTCCTCAAAGGCGCTCTCGTAAAGGGGTTTCTTCTCCTCCAGGGGCGTGCCGTCTTCTCCTCTAGGCAGGGCCTCTTGGATGAGGGCCTCCTGGAAGGCCTCCAGGGCCCGGCTGCGCTCCCCCTTGCTCGCGGTCTGGAGCACGGCGGAAAGCCCCCGCTCCAGGGCCAGGCGGTAGAGGGCTTCCTTTTCTTCCTCGGGGAGGGTTTCCGGCGGGGTCCAAGCCATCTTGGGCTTGCCTAGGGCCTTCGCCATGGCCTCCTGCAGGTCCAGGATGGGCCCCATGGCCCGGTGGGCGAACTCCAGGGCTTGGACCATGGTCTCCTCGTCCACCTCCCCTGCCCCCGCCTCCACCATGAGGATGGCCTCCCGGCTCCCCGCCACCACCAGGTCCAGGGCGCTTTCCTCCAGTTCCTGCAGGGTGGGGTTTAAGACGAAGCTTCCCCCGATGAGCCCCACCCGCACCGCGGCGATGGGGCCCTGCCAGGGGATGTCCGAGAGCATGAGGGCTGCGCTGGCCGCGATGGGGCCCAGGATGTCCGGGGGGTTTTTCTGGTCTGCGGAAAGCACCGTAACGATGACCTGGACCTCGTGGCGGAAGCCCTTGGGGAAGAGGGGGCGGATGGGCCGGTCCGTCATCCGGGCGGAGAGGATGGCCTTCTCCCCAGGGCGCCCTTCCCGGCGCATGAAGCTTCCCGGGATCTTGCCCACGGCGTAGTGCCGTTCCTCAAACTCCACGGTAAGGGGGAGGAAGTCCGCTTCTATGGGTTCCTCGGAGGCCTGGGCCGTGGCCAGGACCACGGTGTCCGCGTAGCGGACCAGGACCGATCCCGAGGCCTGCTTGGCGTACTTCCCGGTTTCCAGCACCAGAAGCCGGCCGCCCACCTCCGTCTGAAACCGGTGGGCTTGAGGGGTATTGGGGGTTGCTTCAGGCATAGCCGTTGTCCTTGAAGGGTCCTCCCAGGGCCTCGAGGCTCCAGGGGACCCATTTTGAGGGAAAAGCGGGACCGGTCTTCCGGCCCCGCCCCCGACCTAAGGTTTAGTTTACCCCCGGATCCCCAACTTCTCAACCAGGGCCTGGTAGCGCTCGGGGTCTTCCCGCCGCAGATAGCGGAGGAGCCGCTTCCGCTTTCCCACCAGCATGAGAAGCCCCCGGTGGGAGTGGTGGTCGTGCTTGTGGGCCATGAGGTGCTCGGAAAGCCGGTTGATCCTTAGGGTGAGAAGGGCGATCTGGACCTCAGGGCTCCCCGTGTCCCCGGGGAAGCGGGCAAAGGCCTCAATGGTCTTCTGCTTTTCCTCTTTGCTGATGGGCATTTTTCCCTCCGTCAGGGGGGAAGGCGCCATGAGCCCCTTCCTCCTCAAAGGCCCTTTCGGGGCCTCACTTAGGATAGGGGGCCTTCCCTTTCCCGTCAACCAGGAAGAGGAGAAGGGCCAGGAGGGCTAACCCCGCCCCCGTCCCAAAGGCCACCCGGGCCCCAAAGGCCTGCCATAGGAGGCCGAAAAGGAGGCTTGCGGGCAGGAGAAGGAGCCCGGTGAGGGTGTGGTAAAGGCCCATGGCGCTGGCCTTTTCCTCCGGGGGCACCAGGGTGGCCAGGTAGGCCCGGCTCGCCCCCTCAAACAGGGCGGAGTAGAGGGCGTAAAGGAGGAGGAAGGCTACCCCCACGGGGGCGGTTTCCGCCCAGGCGAAGCCCAGGTAGACCAGGGCGTAAAGGGCATAGCCCAGGGCCACCGCGCGCTGAAGGCCCAGCCGGTCCGCCAGGCTCCCGAAGGGGTAGGCCAGGAGAGTGTAGCCCAGGTTATACAGGGTGTAGGCCAGGGTCACCTCCTCCTCGCCAAGCCCCAGGCCCTTTAGACGCAGGAGCAAAAAGGCGTTGGAAGAGAGAGCCAGGGTGAAGAGGGCCGACACCAGGAGGAAGCGCCGATACCCTCTGCTCATGCGCCAGAGGCGCAAAGGGGGGAGGACCCCAGGGGCCTTGGGCGTTTCCCGGAGGGCCAAAAGGAGGAGGGCGGCCAGCAGGGCGGGGAGGGCCGAGGCCCAGAACACCCCCCTCAGGCCCAGGTGGGGGAGGAGGAGGAAGGCGAGAAGGGGCCCCAGGGTGGCCCCCAGGGTGTCCAGGCCCCGATGGAGGCCATAGGCCCGGCCCAAGGCTTCCTGGGGAACGGTTTCCGCGATGAGGGCATCCCGGGGTGCGGTGCGCAGGCCCTTGCCCATCCGGTCCAGGAAGCGGTAGAGGAGGACGTGGCCTGGAAGGGTGGCCAGGGCGAGAAGGGGCCGGAAAAGGGCGGGGAGGCCGTAGCCCAAAAGGAGTAAGGGGCGCCT
>NZ_JBBIMD010000037.1:0-21713 GCF_037444525.1 Thermus sp.
CTGCTTCCCTCAAGATCATCTGGAGGGTATCCTGATCCATGGGGTACCTCCTCTCCCGTTGGTACCCCCATTCATACACATACCCTTACACATAATTCCTTACACGACCGGTCCTTCGCCAACCTGGCGATGACCCTGCTGTCCATTGACTAGGAGGAGGAAAGATGCAGGAGGCTTTCAACCGCATCAAGGCGCTTCGGCCTGGGGCCCGCCCCATCACCCTGATCAAGCGGCCCCGATTATCGGGACTACACCGGCCGGCAGAGGGTAAAGGTGGCGGAGTTTGTGGTCCCTCAGGGGGCTTCGTGGGTTATCCCTAATCCTCTCCCTGTGGTCCTCAAGCTCTACGACACGGCTGGGAACCAGCTTCCCCACGACACGGACGAGTTCCTGGCCCGCAGGACTCGCGGCTTCGACGCCCCAGAGTTCCTGGGCAAAATCCAGTACGCTAGCTACTACGACCTCACTGAGGCCCAACAGCGGGATGCCAAGTACTACCAGAACATCCTGGCCGTCCTGAGCCCGGCCAAGGGTGGCGTGGCCCCGCAGGGCTTTGCTTTTCGGGAAGGGGACATCCTGGAGATCTACGTTGAGTCCAGCGCTACTCCCAACCTGGCCGACGCCCGCACCCGCATTGAGCTGCCGGTGGGCGTGGACAACTCCAACACCTAGGAGGTGAGCATGGCGATTCTGGACAACCTCAGGAAGGCCATTCAGGGCGGCCTTGACCGCTTCCGGGAGTTCCCACAAGTCCCGGCCCCTCAAGCCCAGGCCGCTTCCCCTCCCCCTGCTCGCCCCGCTCCAGCAGCGGTGCAGATAAGCGACTGGGCCTTCGCCTGGATTGACGGGGAGGATCTGGAGGGCACCGGACTCCCCTATCGCCCCAATGAGTGGTTCGCTCTGGCCCAGATGCGCACCCCCGAGACCGCCCACTTCCGCATCCTGGCGGGGGAGAAGCGCCTGCGCATCTACCTGAAGGGACAGCAAACTGTGGCCGGGCAGAACCTTTCCTCGCCCCAGGCCCGCACTGTCAACCTGCCCTACCTGATCCAGAGCGCCCAGGGGGCTCCCATCCTACCCTCTGCCTACCACCCCGACGTGGCGGTCTGGGCCCAGGTGGGCGGGGTGTGGCAGCGGCTCACCATCACCAACGTGGACTACGTCAACGGCCAGGTGACCTTCACCGAGCCGGCTGGGGTGCCTACCAGCAACAATATCGAAATCTACTACACCCATGCCGACGGCCAGTTCCGCTTCCGGGTGGCCCGGGACGCGGGCGGGATTGACGACAGCATAGCGACGGTGTTCAACCAGTCCTTTAGCACCATGCACTCTACTGACCAAAACAACCTGGAAACCATGCTGGCCTGGCCGCAGCAGGTGGAGCTGGTGCCGGGCACCCGGCTGGTGCTGGAGGTCTTCACCTCTCAGGTGCCTATGGCCTGGAACGACCGTGCGGGCCACTACGTCCACATCGCCGCCCTAGCCCGTAGGGTCCAGGTCCTGGATAAGGGGCAGTTGAACCGTCTGGCGGAGTTGGAGAACCGGGCGGGGCTGTGAAGGGGGGGAGCATGTTCGGCCTCAGCAGCAGCTACTCATCGTCTTCACTGCTGGATCCCGATTTCACTCCTCCCTCTTCCTTCTCCATAGCCAATAGCACCTGGGCCATGCCCTTCTTAGACCTCCCTGGGTTTTCGCCTTCTACGTCTACACCTATGCCTATGCCCTCTCCAGGCTCCGAATCACCTCTCTGGCAGCAAGTCCTTGGGGGGCTAGGCGCCCTTAACTCCCTACTGGACCCCTACATCCTCACCGAACAGGAGCGCCTGCAGCTGGAGTTGGCCAGGGCTCAGGCGGAGGCGGAGAAGGCCCGCCTGGCTTCCATCCAGGTCCAGCCTCAGCCTGCGGTGCGTAGTCCCCACACGCGTGGGGATGGACCGGTTGCATCCAGCCTTGGGCGCGCGGCCGAGTGTAGTCCCCACACGCGTGGGGATGGACCGAGCCCGCGCCGCAGACGGCTTCCCAGACAGCCGTAGTCCCCACACGCGTGGGGATGGACCGTTCTGGTTAACGTGCGGTGG
The DNA here is from genome assembly GCF_037444525.1 of Thermus sp. Lineage (GTDB taxonomy): Bacteria > Deinococcota > Deinococci > Deinococcales > Thermaceae > Thermus. The sequence continues at coordinate 2,082 of NZ_JBBIMD010000037.1, forward strand.
GAGGAATTGCCTGTAGTCCCCACACGCGTGGGGATGGACCGCGGAACCTGCGCCTGGCGGTCTTCGGCGCGAAGTAGTCCCCACACGCGTGGGGATAGGGCTTACCCATGGTATCCTCCTCCCCGTGGCGCTGGCGCTTCTCCTAGGCTACGCCCTGGGCAGCCTCCCCTTCGCCTACTGGTTCGCCGGGCTCAGGGGGGTGGGGCCGGAGGGCCTGGCCCCCTTTCCCCGGTTCCTGGTGCTCCTCCTGGAGCTGGGCAAGGGCCTTTCCGCCGTGGCCCTAGGGGAGTTCCTGGCCCAAGACCCCCTGGGGGGGCTCCTTGGAGGGGTAGGGGCCTCCTGGGGCCAGGCCTTCTCCCCGTGGCTCCTCCTGGGGAAGGCAGGGGGCGTGGCCCCGGTTCTGGGGGCCCTTTTCGCCGTGGACCCGGGGCTCCTTTTGGGCTTTGGGCTCATCTTCCTAGCCCTTTGGGACTGGACGAAGAACCCAAGGCCCGCCCTCTTTGGGGCCCTCTTGAGCCTCCCCCTTTTCGGGGGGCTTTTCTGGGGCGGGGTGGGCGCGGGGTTTGGACTCCTCATGGCCCTCCCCTGGGCCTATCGGCTTGGGCCTCTATGGCGCGGAGGATAGCCCTTAGGTTCTCCTCTAGCTCCTCTAGGCTCCCCCGGTTTTCCAGGACCCAGTCCGCCCGCCGGGCCTTCTCTGCCTCGGGCATCTGGGCCTGTTCCCGGGCCAGGACCTCCTCCCGGGAAAGCCCCGAGCGGGCCATTACCCTTTCCAAGCGAAGTTCCAGGGGGGCCGTCACCACCAAGACCCCGTCCAGGCGGCCTTCCCAGCCCTTCTCAAAGAGGAGGGGGATCTCCAAAAAGACCACCCGCTCCCCCTTTAGGCCCCTAAGCTCCTCCTCCAGGAGGCGGCGGATCTCGGGGTGGAGGAGGGCTTCTAGCGCCTTCAGGCGCTCGGGGTCGGAGAAGACCAGGCGGCCCAGGGCGCGGGGGTCCAGCTCCTCCTCCTGGAAGGCCTCGGGGAAGAGGCGCTTGAGCTCGGCCTTTTTGTTCTCCCGGGCCCTTTTGGCGAGCTCGTCCGCGTCCAGCACGGGGTAGCCCCAGGCCCGAAGAAGGCGGGCCACGGTGCTCTTGCCGCTGCCGATGTTCCCCGTGAGGCCGATAATGAGGGGGTGCTTCGTCCCCTGGCTCCGCTCCACTTCCCCTTTTATACCCCCAAGGGGGCCATCCCCGTGGGGGGGGCCCTGCGGGACCTCCTCCTCGGGCGGCGCCCCAAGGACCTGGACTTCCTGGCCGAAGACCCCCTAAAGGCGGCGGAAGAGGCCCGAATGGCCCTTTCGGGAAGCCTCTTCCCCCTGGACAAGGGGAGGGGGCAGTACCGGGTGGTGGCGGGGGGGTACACCCTGGACTTCGCCCCCCTGGAGGGAGGGCTGGAGGAGGACCTCCTCCGGCGGGACTACCGCCTAAACGCCTTCGTTCTCCTAAAGGGCGTGGTCTTCGGCCCAAGGGGGGCGGAGGAGGACGTGAGGCGAAGGGTCTTGGTGCCCGTGCGGGAGGAAAACCTCTACCAGGACCACCTGCGAAGCCTCAGGGGGGTGCGCCTGGCCGCCACCTTGGGCCTGGGCCTCCCCCGGGCCACGCGGGCGGCCCTTAAGCGGCACGCGGCCTTCCTTCAGCAAAACCCCGCCCTCCTCCCCGCCCGGGAAAGGGTGCGGGAGGAGCTCCATCGGCTCCTCCTCTCCCCCAAGGCGGCCTTTGGGCTTGGGGTCTTGGCGGAGGTGGGGCTTTTGGAGGTGTACCTTCCCGAGCTGGCCTTCCTGGTGGGCCTCGAGCAGGGGGGGGTGCACCACCTGGACGCCTGGCGGCACACCCTTTCGGTGCTCTTCCACCTCCTTTGGCTCTGGCCCGAGGCCCCCCTCCCCGCCCGCCTGGCCGCCCTTTACCACGATGCGGGCAAGCCCCTCACCCGCCGCTTTGACCCCAAGGTGGGGCGCTTCCGCTTCCTGGGCCACGCGGAGGTGGGGGCGGAGGTGGCCCGGGCTACCCTGGGTGCCTTGGGCTTCCCCAAGGGGGTGGTGGAGGCGGCGGCGGAGCTGGTGCGCCGGCACATGGACCGCCCCCCCGAGGAGGGGAAGGCCTTAAGGCGCTTTTACTTCCGCCGCCAAGCCCTCCTCCCCGCCCTCCCCTACCTGCAGGCCGCAGACCGCCTTGCGGCCAAGAAGGTGGAGGAGGAGGCCTGGGTCCTCCTTTGGGCCTACAAGGAGGCCCTGAAGACCCCCCTCCCCCAAAAGCCCCTCCTCTCCGGGGAGGAGGTCATGGCCCTTTTGGGCTTGAAGCCGGGCCCCGGGGTGGGGCGGGCCCTAGAGGTCCTCCTCGAGGCCCAAGCCCTGGGGGAGGTGGGCTCCAAGGGGGAGGCCAAAGCCTTCCTCCTCGCCCGCTTCGCCCCCAAAGGGGTAGGCTAGGGGGCATGAGGTTCCGCCTACGCCCACCCCAGGTGGTCCCCAGGGAAGGAGGGTTCCTCCTCATGGACCCCTACGGGGTCTTCGGGGAGCCGGTGTTCGTGACGGAGGGCGGGCTTTACCTCCTAAGGCTCCTTGAGGGGAGGACCCTGGAGGAGGTCCAGACCGAGCTCCTCAAGCAGGGGGTCCTCCTTCCCCGGGAGGAGCTAGAAGGCTTCCTCAAGGCGCTGGAAGGAGCGGGCCTCCTCCTCACGGAGGAGGTGGAAAGGAAGCTTAAGGCCGCGGAGGAGGAGCTCAGGCGGGAAAGGCCCATGCGCCTGGCGGGCCTCTCCTACCCCGAGGAAAGGGAGGCCGCCCGGGCCTTCCTTAGGGCCTTCCGGGCGAGCTTCCCGGGAGAGGGAGGAAGGGCCGAGGTCCTCCTCATGCCCCACCTGGAGCCCTCCCGGGTCCCCGAGGCCTACGGGGCGGCCCTGGCGAGCCTGGAGAAGACCCCGCCCCCGGAAAGGGTCTACCTCCTCGGGGTGGCCCACCGGCCCCTCCAGGAAAAGGCTGCGGCCCTCCCCGTCCCCTTCGCCACCCCCTTTGGCCCCGCCGAGCCCGACCTCGAGGCCCTCCAGGCCCTAAACGCCCTCCTCCCCTTTGAGCTTTTCAACACCCCCTTGGCCTTCCGGGAGGAGCACAGCCTGGAGCTTCCCCTCTTCTTCCTAAAGGGGGCCTATCCCGAGGCCAAGGTCCTCCCCCTCCTCATCGGGGAGCGGAGCCCCGAGCTAGGGGAGGCCCTAAGGGTCCTCCTAAAGGACTTTCCAAGCCTTTTGGTGCTGGCGGTGGACCTCTCCCACGTGGGGCCCCGTTTCGGGGACCGCCCCCTGGACCCCGCCCTGGCGGAGGAGGCCAGGCGGCGGGACCTGGGCTTCCTGGAGAGGCTCGCCCAAGGGGAGGCGGAAGGGGCCCTGGCCCACCTGGGGAAGAACCCCACCCGGGTGGACGCGGTGGAGGTGGTGGCCACCCTCCGCCCCCTCCTCCAGGGGCGGCGGGGGGAGGTGCTGGCCTACCGGCTGGACCTCGAGGCCCCCACCCTAAGCGCCGTGGGGGCGGGAACCGTGGCCTTCTAAAGGCCCACCGGCTACTTCCTCCGCCGGCCCCGGGCGGTCCCCATCGGGGTTTGGCGGGGGGTGGCCTCTACCTTGGCCTTGCGCCGAGCGGTGCCCCCTTTGGCCCTGGCCTTCTTGGGAGGAGGGGCCTCCTCCTGGTAGGGCAGGAGGTCGATCTGCCTCAGGCGGGGGTTGGCGGCGGCGATGACCACCTCCCTCTCGTCCCCTAGGCGGATGCGCTGGCCCTTGGGGCCAAGGAGGGCCAGGGCCTCCTCGCTATAGGTGAAAGGCCCCAGGGCCTCGAGGCGCACCAGCCCCTCCACCCCATTGGGCAGGCTCACGAAGGCCCCGAAGGGGGCCACCCCCGTGACCCGGCCGGGGAAACGCTCCCCCACGTGAAGCTCGGCCCACTTGGCCATGTAGTACTTGGTGAGCTCCCTTTCCGCGGCCTCCGCCTTCCTCTCCATCTCCGAGGCGTGCTCGGCGATGGCGGGGAAGGCCTCCAGCCAGCGCGCCCGTTTGGCCGGGGTGAGGGTGCGGCGGAGGAGGACCTTGAGGACGCGGTGCACCACCAGGTCGGGGTAGCGGCGGATGGGGCTCGTGAAGTGGAGGTAGTGGGCCATGGCCAGGCCGAAGTGGCCCAGGTTCTCCGCGGCGTAGCGGGCAAGCCTTAAGGAGCGCAGGACCAGGTTGGCCACCACGGGCTCCTCGGGGCGGCCCTTGGCCTCCAGGAGGACCCGCTGGAGGGCCTTGCCGTCCACCTCCTCCGGCAGGGTGTAGCCAAGCCGCTGAAGGGCGGTCCTTAAGCGGGCGTAGGCCTCCTCCAGAGGCTCCTCGTGCACCCGGAAGAGCCCGGGCAAGCCCTTCTTCACCAGGTGCTCCGCCACCGCCCGGTTGGCGAGGAGCATGAGCTCCTCTATGAGGCTTCTGGCCTTGGGCTCCTGCTGGGGGATGAGGTGGAGCTCCCCCCCCTCCCCCACCTCCACCTTCACCTCGGGGAAGCTGAAGTCCAAGGCCCCCTCCTCCAGGCGCCGCTTTCGGAGCCTTTGGGTGAGGTGGAGGAGGTGGTCTAGGTCCTCGGCCAGGAAGGCGTGCTCCTCGGGGAGGCCAAGCCCCTCCGCGAAGGCCTCCACCTCGGTGTAGGTGAGGCGGGCCACGCTCCGGACCACCCCTTCCGCAAAGCGCACCCGCTTCACCTTCAGCTCCTTATCCAGGTGGAAGAGGGCGGAAAGCACCAGCCGGTCCTCCCCCGGCACCAGGGAGCAGACCCCATTGGAAAGCCTCTCCGGGAGCATGGGGAGAACCCGGCCCGGGAGGTAGACGCTGGTCCCCCTTAGGGAAGCCTCCTGGTCCAGGAGGCTTCCCTCCTTTACGTAGTGGGAGACGTCGGCAATGTGGACCCCGATGCGGTAGCCCCCCGGGAGGACCTCGATGTGGATCGCGTCGTCAAAGTCCTTGGCGTCCACCCCGTCTATGGTGAAGACCCTGAGGCCGCGGAAGTCCTCCCGGCGCAAAAGCTCCCTCTCGGGGATCTCCAAGGGGATGGCCTCCGCCTCCTTCAAGACTTCCTCGGGGAACTCCGCCCTAAGGCCGTACTTGGCGATGACGGCTTCCGTCTCCGTTTCGGGGCTGTCCCCCTCTCCGAGGTACTCCAAAAAGGTCCCGTAGGGCCTCCGCTCGTAGTGGACCTGCACCACGATGCGGCTTCCCCGCTTAAGGCCGTGGAGCCCCTCGGGGTGGAGCTTGAGCTCGGGCAGGCCAGGCTCGTCGGGGATGAGGACCGCGTATCCCTTGCGGAAGTCCAGGGTGCCCACGAGCCGCTCCCGGGCCCGCTGCAAGACCCGTTCCACCACGCCCCAAGGGCGGCCGTCCCGCCCCGGGGGCATGACCCGGGCTTCCACCACATCCCCCGGCCAGGCGTCCCCGGTGTATCCCGGGGGGATGAAGAGGTCCTTCTCGGGAAGGCGCACAAAGCCGTACCCGTCCCGGTGGATCTGGATGGGCCCCTGGACGCGGTTTGGGAGGTAGTAGAGGCTCCCCTTCTTCTCCAGAAGCCCTTTGCGCACCAGGGCCTTCAGGTAGACCTTGGCCTCCGCCTTGGGGATCCCCAGGCGGCGGAAAACCTCCTCCAGCCGGTGGGGCCGGCCTGTCCTTTTGAAAAACGCCAGTAGGGTTTCTTCCATTACAAGAGCCCTTCCAGGGCCTCCTCCGTGGCCTTAAGGCTTTCCTCCAGGGCGGAAAGGGCCTCGTCCACGTGGGCCCTTCCGATGACGAGGGGGGGCTCGAGGCGCACCACCTTGGGGTTGTTGAGCCCAAAGGCGGTGAGGACCCCCCGCTCGGCGAGCTCGGCCACCACCAGGGCCCCGATGTCCGCGTCCTGGAACTCCACCCCCACCATAAGCCCCCGCCCCCGCACCCCGGCGATGAGGTGGGGGAAGGCCTCCGCCAGGCCCTTAAGCCCCTCCATGAGGTAGGCCCCAAGCTCCAGGGCCCTTTGGGGCAGGCCCTCCTCCAGGGTGACCTCGATGGCCGCAAGGGCCGCGGCCGCAGCCAAGGGGTTCCCGCCAAAGGTGGAGGAGTGAAAGAGGGGGTTTTCCTTGAAGATGGAAAACACCTCCGCCCGGCCCACGCAGGCCCCGATGGGCATGACCCCACCCCCTAAGGCCTTGGCGCTGGTGAGGAGGTCGGGGGCGACCCCCTCCCACTCCACGCCCCAAAGCCGCCCCGTGCGGCCTAAGCCGGTCTGCACCTCGTCGGCGATCATGAGGGCGCCCCACCTCCGGGTGAGCTCCCGCACCCCCCGCAGGTACCCTTCCGGAGGGATGCGGATCCCCCCCTCCCCCTGGATGGGCTCCAGGATCACCGCGGCCACGGTCTCGTCCATGGCCTCCTCTAGAGCCTTCAGGTCCCCATAGGGCACCACCCGCACCCCCGGGAGGAGGGGCCGGGCCGGGTCCTGGTACTGGGGCCTGGGGGTGAGGGAAAGGGCCCCCATGGTCTTCCCGTGGAACCCCCCCTCGGTGGTCACCAGGGTGGGGCGGCCTGTGTAGGCCCGGGCAAGCTTGATGGCGGCCTCCACCGCCTCGGCCCCGGAGTTGCCGAAGAAGGCCATCTCCAGGCCCTCGGGGGTGATCTCGGCAAGCCTGGCCGCAAGCCTCGCCGTGGGCTCGGAGACCAGGACCCGCACGGACATGGGCATGCGGTCCAGCTGGCGCTTCACCGCCTCCACCACCTTGGGGTGGCGGTGGCCTAGGTTCAGGGCGCCGTAGAGGCCGAGGAAGTCCAGGTAGCGCTTGCCCGTGGTGTCAAAGACGTAGGGGCCTTCCGCGTGGGACTCCACCCGGTCTAAGCCGGTGAAGCGGAGAAGGCCCGCCAGGCCCGGGTTCACGTGCCGCTCAAAGAGGCTGAAGGCGTCGGTCATGGGCCCATTGTATAGGACCTAAGGCGTTCCAGGATGGCCTCGGGGATGCGGGCGGCCCGCCCCTCCACCTGGCAGAGGTGGCGGGTGGAGCCCTCCGCAAGGAGCCCCCCTGGCCCCTCCACCCGGTAGGCGAAGCGGAGGGCCCGGGAGGAAAGCTCCGCCAGGCGGGTACGCACCAAGACTTCCTCCCCAAAGCGCGCCGGGGCGCGAAAGGTGAGGGAAAGCTCCACCACGGGGAAGAAGACCCCCTTGGCCTCCACCTCGTGGTAGGGCAGGCCCACCCCCTCCAGGAAGTCCACCCGGGCGGCCTCGAGGTAGACCGCGTACACCGAGTGGTGCACCACCCCCATCTGGTCGGTCTCCGCGTAGCGGACCTTGATGCGGGTTAGGCTCTCCATGGGCGGAAGAGGAGCCGGGGCAGGCGGCGCATGCGCACCCGGCGGGCCAGGCCTTCTTGTAGCCTGGGGGAGAGGCGGGCCAAGGTCCTAAGGGCTTCTCCCTCCTCCCCGAAAGCCTCCACGTAGACCGTGAGGAGGGCCCCGTCTGGGGAGAGCTCCACCCCCTCCACGGTGAGGAGGAAAAGCCGGGGGTCGTCCAGCCCCCGGATCTCCTCGGCCAGGGCCCGCTTCAGTTGGGATTCCAGGTGGGCCCTTCCATGCCCCATGCCCCTAGCTTACTCCAGCACCTCAATCCCGGGCAGGGTCCCCTTCTCCAAAAACTCCAGGCTGGCCCCGCCCCCAGTGGACACGTGGCCGAAGCGGTCCTTGAGGCCCAGGCGGTTCACCGCGGCCACGGAGTCCCCGCCCCCCACCACGGTGAAGGCCCCCTGGAGTTCGGCGAGGGCCCGGCCCACCTCGAGGGTCCCCTGGTCAAAAGGAGGCACCTCAAAGACCCCCATGGGCCCGTTCCAGAAGGCGGTCTTGACCCCAGAAAGGGCCTCGCGGAAGAGGGCGCGGGTCTTGGGGCCGATGTCCAGGCCCATGTAGGGGATGGGGATGGCATCCGCGGGGAAGATGCGGGTCTCCGCCCCGGGCTCTATCCTTTCCGCGGCCACCACGTCGGCGGGGAGGTAAACCTTGACCCCCAGACCCTCGGCCCGGGCCAGGAGGTCCTGGGCGAGCTCCAGGCGGTCCTCCTCCACCAGGCTCTTCCCCACCTCGCCCCCTTGGGCCTTGAGGAAGGTGAAGGCCATGGCTCCCCCGATGAGGAGGCGGTCCACCTTGGGGAGAAGGCTTTCTAAAACCCCGATCTTATCGGAAACCTTGGCCCCGCCGATGACCACCGCGTAGGGCTTCTCGGGGTCCAAAAGAAGGCGGGAAAGGGCCTTCACCTCCTTCTCCATGAGGAAGCCCGCATAGGAGGGGAGAAGCCTCGCCACCCCCACCACGCTGGCGTGGGCCCGGTGGGCGCTCCCAAAGGCATCCAGCACGAAGGCCTCCCCCAGCCGGGCGTAGCGGGCGGCAAGGTCGGGGTCGTTCCTTTCCTCTCCCAGCTCAAAGCGGACGTTCTCCAAAAGGGCCACCTCCCCCGGCCTCAAGCCCTCCACCGCCCTAAGGGCCTCCTCCGAGCCCGGGGTATGGGGGACGAAGCGCACGGAGGGGAGGTGCCGGGCCAGGGCCTCGGCCACGGGCCCAAGGGAATGCTTGGGGTCCGGGCCCTTGGGGCGGCCCAGGTGGGAGAGGAGGACCAAAGAGGCCCCCCTCTCCAGGAGGTGGCGCAGGGTGGGGAGGCTTTCCAGGATGCGGGTCTCGTCCTGGACAACCCCATCCCCGATGGGGACGTTGTAGTCCACCCGCACCAGAACCCGCTTGCCCCTTGGGTCTAGGTCCCGCAGGGTGCGCATCTAGACCCCCTTCTTGAGGACGAGCTCCACCAGGTCCGCCACCCGGTTGGCGTAGCCCCACTCGTTGTCGTACCAGGCGAAGACCTTCACCAGGTTGCCCAGGGCCTTGGTGAGCTTGCCGTCCACGATGGAGGAATGGGGATCCATGACGATGTCCTGAAGGACGATCTCGTCTTCGGTGTAGGCCAGGATGCCCTTGAGGGGCCCTTCCGCCGCGGCCTTAAGGGCGGCGTTCACCTCCTCCGCGGTCACCTCCCGCTTGAGGAGGGCGGTGATGTCGGAGATGCTCCCCGTGGAGGTGGGGACCCTTAGGGCGGTGCCGTCAAAGCGCCCCTTGAGGCTAGGGAGGACCAGGGCCGTGGCCTTGGCCGCCCCGGTGGTGGTGGGGATGATGTTGATGGCCGCAGCCCGGGCCCGCCTCAGGTCCTTGTGGGGCAGGTCCAGGACCCGCTGGTCGTTGGTGTAGGAGTGGACGGTGGTCATGAGGGCCCGCTCCACCCCAAAGGCCTCCTCCAAGACCTTCATCACCGGGGCCAGGGAGTTGGTGGTGCAGGAGGCGTTGGAGAGGATGTGGTGCCTCTCTGGGTCGTACTGCTCCTGGTTCACCCCCAAGACGATGGTGATGTCCTCCCCCTTGGCGGGGGCGGTGATGATGACCTTCTTGGCGCCGGCCTCGAGGTGGGCCTTGGCCTTATCCGCGTCGGTGAAGACCCCGGTGGACTCCACCACCACGCCCACCCCCACCTCCTTCCAGGGGATCTCCTTGGGGTCTTTGATGGCCGTGGCCCGGATGGCCCTCCCGTCCACATAGAGGTTCTGGTCGTCGTAACCTACCTCGCCGGGAAAACGGTGGTAGATGGAGTCGTACTTTAGGAGGTGGGCTAGGGTCTTGTTGTCCGTGAGGTCATTGATGAGGGCCACCTCCACACCGCGAGCGTGGAGGATACGGAAGACCTGACGCCCGATGCGGCCGAATCCGTTGATGCCTACCTTCATACGCGCCTCCTTTGGGCCCCAAAAGGGGCTTTAGGGCATTCTACCCCTTATGGGGAAGGGGCTAGGCATAAGAAAAAGCCTGGGTGGGGATAAGCCCCCTAGGGGCGGCTTGCGCAAGGGGCCTTCCTAACCGCCAAGCCGCGCCTTCAGATGGGCCAGGGTCTCCTCGTCCAGCTCCGGGCCCCCTGCGTAGCGCTCCTCCAGGTTCTCCACCCCGAGGAAAGCCTTCAGGGCTTCCTCCGTGGCCTCGTCCCAAGCCCCCGTGGCCTCCCCTCGGAAGTAACCCACCCGCCCCAAGGCCTCCTGGAGCCAGCGAATCTCCTTAAGGGTCAGGGGGCGCCTTTCCTTGGGCCGGGTGAAGAGGAGGCGGTGGAGGGAAAGGAGCCGGAAAAGCTCGGGCACGGGGTCGGGGTGGTCGTCCACCCGGAGGTCCACGTAGCGGTCGTTATAGCCCCCATACCCCTTCCCTGCCCCCACCACCAAAAGGGCCGCGGACTGGCGCCCCCTCCTATCCCCCCCCGCCCGGTCCCCGGCGAGGAGGGCCTGGAGGAGCCTTTCGGGAAAGGGGAGGTCCCCTTGGGCCAGGTAGGTCTCCACCATGACCTCCACCACCTCGGGGCCGGTGAGGAGGTTCCCCTGGGCGGCGAAACCCGGCCCGGCGCGCCCCCCGGCCCAAGGATGGCAAGCCTCCCCGGTGAAGGTGAGGCTCTCCCCCGTGTGGGCCACCAGGCCGAACTGCCTCGAGGGGAGGTCTTGGTCCGTGCGGCGGAAGGCCTCCAGCACAGCCTCGGGGCTCCCGCCGGCCTCGAGGATGGAAAGGGCCCGGGGCCCGTAGGTGGTGTTGGCGTAGGACTGGGTGGCCACCGCCCCCACCCCGGCCCGGGCGTAGGGCACCACCGCCCCCACCGCCAGGAACTTGCTGGCCACGGCCACGCCCAGGTCCCCCGTCTTGGGGTCTTGGGCCACCAGGGAAAAGGTGGCGACGGGCTTCACCCCCCTAGCCTACACCTTGACCTGTAAACCCTAGCCCTATAGTCTGGTTGACGAACCCGAACGGGTTCGGAAAGGAGGCGGTATGAAGGAAACCCAAGCCCTGCCCTACGTGCCCATGGCCAAGACCCTCTGGCCCCAGAGAACCCTGGCCCGGGACTTAAGCCTCATCCTGGCGGGGAGCCTCTTGGTGGCTCTCCTGGCCCAGGTAAGCCTCCCCCTGCCCTTCACCCCGGTGCCCATCACCGGCCAGACCCTGGGGATCCTCCTGGTGGGGGCCGCCCTGGGGAGCCGGCTCGGCTTCCTGGCCCTCCTGGCCTACCTCCTGGAAGGGGCCATGGGCCTGCCCGTCTTCGCGGGGGGCACGGGGGGCTTGGCCAAGATCCTAGGGCCCACCGGGGGCTTTCTCCTGGCCTTCCCCCTGGCCGCGGGGCTGGTGGGGCTCCTGGTGGAGCGCTTCGGCCTGGACCGAAGCTTCCTCGGCACCCTCCTCGGCATGCTCCTGGGGAACGCCCTCCTCTACCTGATAGGCCTCCCCTGGCTTTGGGCCTGGCTTATGGGGACGGGGAAGGCGGTGGGGCTCTCCGGGCTCCTGGCCATGGGGCTTTTCCCCTTCATCCCTGGGGACCTGGTGAAGGCCGTCTTGGCCGCGGTCCTCCTCCCTTCCGCCTGGCGCTTTTTGGGGCGTAGGTGACCCTGGCTCTTCTCCACCTCGCTCCCCGGGAGGACCCCTGGGCCACCCTTAAGGCCGTGCGGGCGTACGCCCTACAGGCCCAGGCCCAGGGGGCCTCCCTCCTCCTCCTGCCCGAGCTCCTCTTCGGCAAAGAGCCCGTAAAGGGCCTGGAGGAGGCCTTGAGGGAGGTTGCGGAAGAGGCGGGCCTCCTCCTCCTGGCGGGGTACATGGCGGAGGAAGGAGGACCACGCAAAAACCGGCTGGGGACCTTTCCCGAAGGCCCCTCCTACGACAAGGTCCACCCCTACCTGGCGGAAGAGGAGGAGGGGGACGAGGGCGTGGCCCCCGGGGAAGGCCCGGTGCTCCTCCGGGCGGGCCTGGCCTTTGGCCTTGCGCTTTGCTACGACCTGGACTTCCCCGAGCTCTTCCGGGCCTACGCCCTCATGGGGGCCGAGGGCTTCCTGGTGGGGGCGGCCTGGCCCGGGGCCTATGGGGAGCTCATGGCGGTCCTCGCCCGGGCCCGGGCGGCGGAGAACCAGGCCTACCTCCTCTTGGCCAACCGCAAGGACACGGGAAGCCCCTCCCTGGCCGTGGGGCCGGATGGGCGGCTCCTGGCCGTGCGGGAAGAAGAGGGGCTTCTCCTCCTTAGCCCCGACCTCGAGTTCCAAAGGGCCTACCGGGCCAAATACCCCCTCCTCCGGCACCGCCGGGAAGAGGCCTATCGGGTAAGATAGGCCCCGTGCGGCCTACGCTGGAGAACCGTCGCGCCCGCCACGAGTACGAGATCCTGGAGACCTACGAGGCCGGGATCGTCCTTAAGGGAACGGAGGTCAAGTCCCTCCGCCAGGGCAAGGTGGACTTCACGGGGAGCTTTGCCCGCTTCCAGGACGGGGAGCTCTACCTAGAAAACCTGTACATCGCCCCCTACGAGAAGGGCTCCTACACCAACGTGGACCCAAGGCGCCCGAGGAAACTCCTCCTCCACAAGCACGAGCTCAAGCGCCTCCTCGGCAGGGTGGAGCAAAAGGGGCTTACCCTGGTGCCCCTAAAGATCTACTTCAACGAACGGGGCTACGCCAAGGTCCTCCTGGGCCTGGCCCGGGGCAAGAAGGCCTACGAGAAGAAGGCGGACGACAAGAAGATGGCCGTGCGCCGCGCCCTGGAGGAGCTATGAGGGTTCTCAGCGCCCTGCTCCTCCTCGGATGGGCCCTGGCCCAGGCCCCCAAGCCCCTGAAGGTGGGGGCCCTCACGGGGGAGGCCCTCTACCCCGGGGGGCGGGGGGTGTCCTATGGAGAAGCGGAGCTTGTGGCCCGGGGGCTGGGCCTTGCCCTATGGCAGGGCGGAGGCCGGGTGGCCCTGGGCCTAGGGGCGCGGTACAAGGCCTTTCCCATCCTGGAGGAGGAGGCCAAGGCCGCGGGCCAAGGGGCCGCCTGGCGGCAAGGGGGGAGGGTCTACGTCCCCTTGCGCCCCTTGGCCCAGGCCCTAGGGCTCCAGTACCGGGCCCAGGAAGGTGTCCTCCTCACCCTGCCCTGGGGGGCCTACCTGGGGGCAGAGGGGGAAAACCCCCGGGTCCTCCGCTTTGACCGGGAGGTGAACGCCGTGGCGCGCCCGGGCGGGGTCCTCTTCCTCCTGGCCCGGGGGGAGGGGCCGGGGCTGGTGCAGGAGCCCTTGGGTCTTTTCCTCCCCCTTCCTACCCCACCCGACCGGATCTACTACCCAGGCGGGGGCCGGGTAGCCCTGGCCTGGGGAGACCCGAGGAGGCCGGAGCCCACCCTCCTCCTGGACCCCGGCCACGGGGGGGAGGATGTGGGGGTGGAGGCTGGGGGACTAAGGGAAAAGGACCTCACCCTGGACCTGGCGAGGAGGACCGCGGCCCTCCTCCCGGGGGCCAGGCTCACCCGGACGGGAGACCAGACCCTAAGCCTCCAGGAAAGGCTGGCCCTGGCGGAACGGGCCTCGGTGGTGGTCTCCTTCCACACGGCCCGGGGCGCGGGGATCACCCTCTACCTGCCCAAGGACCGCCCCTCCCCCCTGGCCCGGAACGCGGAGGGGCTCCTGGAGACCTCCCCGCCCGACCGGGCCCGCCTCCTCAAGGCCTACGCGGGAAGCCCCGAGCGGCTGGCAAAGGCCCTCGAGGCTGCCTTCGCCAAGCGGGGCCTGATGGTGGCCCGGGCGGAAGGCCCCTACGCCCTCACCCGGGTGAACGGGGCCGCGGTCCTCCTGGAAGTCGGTATGGAACGGCTCAAGACCCCCGAGGCCCGGGCCCAGGTGGCCCAGGCGGTGGCCGAGGCCATCCGGGCCTATCTGGAGTGAAGCCATGCGCGCCCTCCTAACCTCCTGGAACCTGCTCGGCCTTGCCCTCTTCCTCCTCGGCCTCTGGCTTTTCCAGGCCAGCCAGGCCCCCCAGGGCCCCAAGGCCCTTCCCCTCCCCGCGGAGGAGGCCCAGCCCACCACCCTAAGCCTCGTGCTCCACCGGCCCGACCCCCCCCAGGGCTTCCGCAAGGAGACCCTGGCCCAAGAACTCCCCCCGGGGTCCGACCCCCTCCAGGCGGCCCTGAAGGCCTGGAGCGAGGCCCTCTCCGCCCCCTCGCCCAAGGCCGTCTTCCCCGTGGGGAAGACCCTGGTGGTGGACCTGCCCCAGGACTTCCTCAAAGGGCTTTCCGTGGCGGAGGAGGTCTACCGGCTCTACAGCCTGGCCTACACCCTCCTCGCCACCTTCCCCCAGTACGAGGCCGCGCGCTTCCTGGCCGAGGGAAAGCCCGCCCCGGGCCTGGCCCACCTGGACCTTAGGGAGCCCGTCCGCTTGCCATGAAGACCTGGCGCCTGGACCGGCTGATCCTGCAGGGGTTTAAGTCCTTTGGGGAAAGGACTGTCCTGGACTTCCCCGACCCCGTGACGGGCATCATCGGACCCAACGGCTCGGGAAAGAGCAACCTGGTGGAGGCCATCCGCTTCGCCACCGGGGCCCGGGCCCATGAGCTTAGGGGCCAGGAGCTTAGGGCCTTCCTCTTCCAAGGCGGGGAGGGGAAGCCCCCCAAGGGCTTCGCCGAAGTGCGGCTGGAGCTTTCCCGGGGGGCAGAGCGCCTCGTGGTAGAGCGGCGGATTGAGGGGGAACGGAGCCAGTTCCGGGTGAACGGCCGCCCCCTAAGCGCCAAGGCCCTGGCCCTCCACCTCGCGGGCACGGGGCTCGGCCGGGGGGGGTACGCCATCGTGGGCCAGGGGGAGGTGGGGGCCCTGCTGGAGGCCCCGGAGGAGGTCCTTTTAGCCCACCTAGAGGAGGCCTCTGGGCTTAGACCCGTGGCCGAGGCGGGACGGGCCACGGAGGAGAGGCTAAAGGAGGCCCTCGCCCTCCTCACCACCAAGGAGGAGGCTCTAAGGGAAAAGAAGGGCCGCCTCGAGGCCCTAAGGCGGGAGGCGGAGCGGGCGAGAAGGGCCCGGGAGCTTGCCACCCTGGCCCTCACCCTCAAGCGGAGCCTCCTCCTCGCCCGCAAGGAGGAGATCCAGGCGGAGATGGCCGAGGCCGAGGCCCGGCTCAAGGCCCTGGAAAAGGAGGAAGGAGGGCTGGAAGCGGGGTTAAGGGGGCTTTTCCAGCGACGGGAAGCCCTCCAAAGGGAGGAGGAGGCCCTAAGGGAAAGGCTGGAAGCGGTGCGGCTTGGGCTTAAGGAGGCGGAGGGGCTTGAGCGGGAGGCGAAGGAGCTAAAGCGCCTCCTCGAGGCCCTGGACCGCCCCAAGCCCGAAGACCCAGGCCCCCCGCCCCCCGTGCCAGAGGAGGCCCCGGAGGCCCTGAGGGCGAGGCTCAGGGCCTTGAGGGAGGAGAAAAGGCGCCTGGAGCGGGAAAGGGCGCTTTGGGAGGAGGCCAAGGGGCGGTACGGGGAGGCCCTTGCCCGCTACGAGGAGCGCCTTAAGGCCTTGGAGGAGGCCCAAAGGGAAAGGGAGGCCCTGAAGGCCCTCCTGGAGGAGAAGGAACGGGCGCTTTCCGCCCTGGAGGGGTTGGCGGAGGAAAGGAGAGGGCTCGAGGCCCTCCTTCGGGAAAAGGAGGCTAGCCTCAAGGCCCTGAGGGGGGAAAAGGAGCGCCTAGAGCGCCTCTTGGCCTCGGGGGCCGACCTCCAGGAGGGGGCCCGGCGGGTGCGGCGCCTTTCTGGGGTGCTCGGGGTGGTGGCGGACCTCCTGGAGGCCCCACGGGGCCTCGAGGTGGCCCTGGAGGCCGCCCTCGGCCCCAGGCTCCACTGGGTGCTCACGGAGGACGAGGAGGCGGCGAAGGGGGCCATCCTCCTCCTCAAGCGGGAGGGCGGGCGGGCCACCTTCCTCCCCCTCACCCTCCTCCTTAGGGGCCGGGTGCCCTCCCCCCGCCCCGCCCAGGGCCTCCTGGGGCCAGCCTACGCCTTGGCCCGCCTCCAGGTGCCGGCCCAGGAAGAGGCGGTGCGCCGGGTCCTCTTCGGGGACACCCTGGTCTTCCAGGACCTGGACAGCGCCCTCGCCTACCTGCGCTCGGGAGGGCGGGAACGCCTGGTGACCCTGGAGGGGGAGGTCCTGGAGCGCTCCGGGGCCATCAGCGGGGGCCGGCTTAGGGGGGGCGGGGAGGTCCTCCTCCTTAGGGGCCGGGTGCGGGCGCTAAGGGAGGAGGAAACCCGGCTGGCGGAGGAGGTGGGGGCCTTGAGGCAAGCCCTGGACAAAACCCCCGCCCCGCCCCTCCTGGAGCTCAAGGGGGAGGTGGCGGCCCTGAGGGCCCGCCTCTCTGCCCCCCTTCCCCCAAGGCCCACCCCCCCGGCCCCGCCCCCCGCTTTCGCAGGGGAGGAGCGGCTCCGGGCCCTGGAGGAGGAGATCCCCAGGCTGGAAGAGGCCCTCCAGGGGGCCGAGGCCTACGCCCGCTGGCAACTCCTGCAAAGGGCGTGGGCGGAGTGGGCCAGGCTGGAAGCGGAAAGGGCCGGGGTGGAAAGGCGCCTCCAGGAGCTCAAGACCCGCCTCGAGGCCTACGCCCCCCTAAGGGAAGAGGCCAGGTGGCTGGAGGAAGCCCTGGGGGAGGCGCGCCGGGCCCTCGCCCTCCTGAAGGAAGAAGAGGCCCGGGCCCTCACCCGCAAAAACGTCCTCCTTGGGGAAAGGGAGCGCCTGGCCCTCCTCCTCGCCCGGCGAGAGGCCACCTTGGAGGAGGTGGAGCGGGCGCTTTCCGAGCTGCCCGAGGGGGAAAGGATCCCCGGTTCAAGCCGCGCCCTGGCCCAGCGCTTGGCCCAGACCGAGCGGGAGCGGGAGGCCCTAGGCCCGGTGAACGCCCTGGCGGAAGGGGAGCTTGCCCGCCTGGAGGAGGCCTTGGCCCAGGAGGAAAAGGAGGTGGTGGAGGCCACGGAAGCCCTCCTCCGCCTCGAGGCCGAGGCCAAGGCGGTGGAGGCCCAGTACCAGGAGGAGCTTAGGAAGAACTTCGCCCGCTTCCAGGAGGCCTTCCAGCGCTACGGGGAGGCCCTCCTCGGGGCCCGGGCGGAGGCCCGGAGGGAGGAAAAGGGCCTTCGCCTCCTCCTCCTCCCCCACGGGAAAAGGGTCCGGGACCTCCGCCTCCTCTCCTTAGGGGAGAAAACCCTCGGGGCCCTCGCCTTCCTCTTCGCCCTAGGGGAGCTTCAGGGGGGGCTTCCCATCGCCATCCTGGACGAGGTGGACGCCGCCTTGGACGAGGCCAACCTCCACCGCTTCGCCCGCTTTTTGGCCTCGGGGCGGCAGTTCATCCTGGTCACCCACCAGAAGCGCACCATGGAGGCCTGCCACGCCCTCTATGGGGTGGCCTCCGAGGGGGGGGTGAGCCGGGTGTACTCCATCCGCAAGGAGGTGGTCCATGACGCTTGAGGCTTACCAGGAAGAGGCCAAGAAGACCGCCCTCTACCCCGAGGCCCACCGCCTCCTCTACCCCACCCTGGGCCTGGTGGGGGAGGCGGGGGAGCTGGCCAACAAGGTCAAGAAGGTCCTTAGGGACCACGGGGGGGTGCTCACGGAGGAGGCGCGGGAAGCCCTTCTCCTGGAGCTTGGGGACGTGCTCTGGTACGTGGCCCAGGTGGCCACGGACCTGGGGGTGAGCCTCGAGGCCGTGGCCCAGAAGAACCTGGAAAAGCTCCGCTCCCGGGCGGAAAGGGGACGGATTGGAGGCTCAGGGGATCTCAGATAGAAGTGAAAATCGCTTGCATTAAATACCCCACCATGGTATAGTGCACCTGGCTCCTCAGGGGCCAGGAGGTGTATATGAACGAGATCCCCTTTAGCCTACCTCGGCTGAACGAACCCGCACCGGACTTCGTGGCCAAAACCACCTTGGGCGAGCTCCGGCTTTCCGATCTCAAGGGCAAGTGGGTGGTCCTCTTCAGCCACCCTGCAGACTTCACCCCCGTATGCTCCACCGAGTTCTTGGCCTTCGCCCGGCGCAAGGCCGAGTTTGAGGCCTTAGGGGTCCAGCTGGTGGGGCTTTCCATTGACTCCATCCACGCCCACCTGGCCTGGTTGAAGGACCTGGAGGAGATGTCGGGCCTCACCATAGACTTTCCCGTCATCGCGGACCTGGACATGAAGGTGTCCCGGCTCTACGGCATGATCCACCCTGCCGCCAGCGAAACCGCCGCGGTGCGGGCGGTCTTCATCATCGACCCCGAGGGCATCCTCCGGGGCATGCTCTACTACCCCCTCACCACCGGGCGCAACATTGACGAAATCCTGCGCTTCATCCAGGCCCTCCAGTTCACAGACCGCACCGGGCTCAACACCCCTGCGGACTGGAAGCCGAGGGACCCCGCCATCGTCAAGCCCCCCCTCACCCTGCCCGAGCTCAGAGCGGACGAGGCCCGGAAGGGAGAGTACACCGAGTATCGCCGCTGGTACCTCCGGCTTAAAAAAGCGGAGTAAAAAAGCCCCTACCCCCCGGCTCACCCGGGGGGTGAGGTTTCCGAGCCTCAATCAAAGAGGTCAAAGATCTCCAGGAAGCCCTTCTTTTTCTTGTAGGGCTTCCCTTCCTTTCGGTAGTAGGCCTCCCTTTCCTCCTCGTAGGCCCGCTCCACCTGGCGGACTTCGGCAAGGAGTTTTTCCAGCTCCCCCTTGTCCAGCCAGACCCCCCCGCACTGGGGGCAGACGTCCAGGAGGACCCCCCGCCGCTCCACCTCCTTCATGCCCACGCCGCAGTTCGGGCAGATGAGGAGGGGCATCTACTCCTCCCTCCGGCCCATGAGGAGGCTGGCGTAGTAGAGGATGGTGGCCAGGGAGCTGGCCAGGGCGGCCACGTAGGTGAGGGCAGCCCAGGTGAGGACCTGGCGGGCGAGCCCCATCTCCCCTGGGGCCAGGAAGCCCATGCGCCTTAGGAAGTCCAGGGCGCGCCTCGAGGCGTCAAACTCCACCGGTAGGGTCACCAGCTGGAAGAGGGCCACGGCCAAGAAGAGGTAAAGCCCAAGCTTGGCAAGCCCCAAGGCGCCCATGGCCAAGCCCAAAACGACCAGGATGGGACCCAGGTTGCTCCCCAAAGAGGCCGCGGGCAGAAGGCTTGCCCGCACCCTAAGCCAGGCGTAGCCCTGGGCATCCTGCACCGCGTGCCCCACCTCGTGGGCCGCCACCGCCAGGGCAGCGAGGCTTGGCGAGGCGTAGTTGGGCTCGGAAAGCCGCACCGCCTTGGCGTGGGGGTCGTAGTGGTCGGTGAGGGCCCCAGGCACGGGCTCCACCCGGACGTGGGTAAGGCCGTGGGCGTCCAGAATGGCCCGGGCCACCTCGGCTCCCGTCATCCCCCGGGCGTTAACCACCCGGCTAAAGCGGGCAAAGGTGGCCTGCAAGGCGCCCTGGATGGCAAGGCTGGCCAGGAACACCAAACCCATGAGAACGAGCGCCAGAACGTCCATTTCTCCCTCCTTTCCCAAGGATGGCCTCCCCAAGGGAGTAGCAAAAGAACCGAGGCCACCATCGCGGTGGTCTCGCCATGCGCCTTCCGCGCCCCAGCCGACCGGGGAGGCTTCCCGTACTGACGGCCGGCTGGCCCCAGGTTGGGGCGGCTACTCCCCAGGTGCAGTTATACCATACCCGCCCCCAACCGGCAAGGAGGTGTAGTTGGCCAGCACATTTGAGACTCTGTGGGGACCCCCTCCTCCTTGAGCTTAGCCAGGAACCCCAAGGGCGCAAGACCCCCCAAAGCCCGGTGCAGCCTCCGCCCG
>NZ_JBBIMD010000038.1:0-21535 GCF_037444525.1 Thermus sp.
GCCAGCCGGGCTCCCTTCCACATCTCCTGGCCGATGGTGGTAAGCTGCATTCGTGGGGACCTCCTTCATGTTGGAGTGGTCCCCACATTTTAGTTGGGGCAGTCTCACATGTGTTTGTCCGAGCACAACACAGGGCCGCCCAAAAGGCCTTTTCCCATAGAGAAAGGGCAGAAAAGCCCTGCGAGGAAAGGAAGCGGGGAAAGCGTACATGATGGGAAAGGATATGATCGCCCTTCCATTCCAACCAACAACCTTCTTCAAAGGCCTTCGGGGAATACGCCCTTACCTAGCCCTACCCCTCCTCCTTGTGGCCCTGGCGGGGATCCTGCCTTCCCTGGCCCTCTTCCTGGAGGGGTGGCTAGGCTTGACCCAGTGGGTGGAGGGGGCTGGCCTCCCCCGGGCTCACCCCCGACCACCTCCGCCGCCTCCTCCCCTTCCTACCCCTGGCAGCCCTCTTCGGGGCCTTTTGGTGCCTCCTTCTCTAAGGCGTCTACGGCTTGGCCCTGAGGGTCTTGGCAGGGCCGGGGGTCCGGGCCTAGGAGGTGGCGTACACCCTCCCCTTCCGAAGCACCCGGTACGTGGGAAGGGGCGGCCCCGACCCCGAGATCCCCTACACGGGCAAGAACCGTCTAGGGCCCTCCATCCCCGTGATGGCGAAGCCATGGGCAAAAGGGGGTGGAATAGGAAGAGGGCCCTGGTTGGTCACCCCAGGGGCCGGGCTAGGGGCTCAAGCCTCCAAGCCCTAGGGCGTGGAGGAGGTCAAAGACCAGGAGGAAGAGGCCCTGGACGACGATGGCCAGGCCAAAGCCCATGAGGGTGGGTCCCGGCCGCCGAAGCAGCCAGAGGCCGGCCCCCACGTAGAGGAGGTCCAGCCCCGCGTTGAGGAGAAGGAGGCGGCGGAGCTCCTCCCGCCCGGGCTCCCCTCCCAGCCAGCCCCCGAAGGCGATGGCGGCATCCACCAAACCCCAAACCCCCGTCATAAACCAGAAGGCCCTCCAGAAGACCCCCTGGGCCCGCCAGAGGCCGAAGACGGATCCGGCAAGGGAGAGGAGGGCCCAGAGGAAGAGCCTCTGGGCGACGGCCTCCCCCAGGGCCTCGCTCACGACCTCCCCCCAGCCTCCCTCCGGCAGCGCGCGGAGCAGTAGCGGACCCCTTCCCAGTTCCGGGCCCAGCGCTTGCGCCAGGCGAAAGGCCGCCCGCAAACAGGGCAGACCTTGGTGGGCAGATGGGCTTTGAACCCCTTGAGGCGCATCCCACCCCAGCTTGCCCTTAGCGGAACCGAGAAAGGGTGGGCTAGACCGGGGTTTGGGAGATCAGGGGGCCGGATAACCCCAGCCCAAAGGGAGGACATAGGGGCCTCAAGGGCCGGCCCTCTCGAAACCGGCCAGCCTTTTATCACGGCCCCCTGTCCTGGGCCCACCCAAGGGGAGGACCTCTAGGCCTTACACAGGTCGCAAAGGGAGGGGGCTACGTGGGAACCCTGGGAGAGCGCCCCACCCATACCCGCCAGGCCTCCAAAGCCCTTTGGGCCTGCCGGATAAGCTCCCTTAGGGCCCGCTGGCGGGGTCCGGGGCCAGGCCTTCCATCTTGGGCCTCGTACCAGCAGGCGAAGGGGCGGAGGGCCTCGAGGCCCTCCGCCAGGGGCACCCGGGCCTCCGCCGGGGCCCCTGTGAGGGGTGCAAGGGGGGCTTCCACCCGATAGAAGGCCTCCCGCAGCCGCAGGTAGTACACCCCCTCCACCCAAAGCCCCATGGAGTGGAGGAGCACCCCTTCCCGCCGGTACAAGCTGGAGCCCACGCCTTCAGGATGGGGCTCCTTCCTGAAGCCCATCTCCTGAAGAAGGCCCATCCGGACATCGTCCCCGAAGAGGATCATCTGCACGTCCAGGGGGTTTCTCATGGGGCCACCAGGACCAGCCGGGTGGGGCTCCCCCCGACCCGGAGGTAGCGCACCACCCTTCCCCTTTCCCCGTCCACCTCTGCCACCAGGCCCAGGTGGGGCAGGCTCACGTAGGCCCGGCCAATCCAGGGCACGATGTCCGGCAGGATGGCCCCCCCGGTGTCCTCGTCCATCTCCGGCAGGGGGCGGCTCACCCGCACCTCCTTCAGGAGCTCCCCTTCCCGGGCCTCCCTTACCTGGAGGCGGCCGTCCTGGAGGAGGACATACAGCCGATTCCCGTGGGAGGCCCCCCGGAGGAAGACCCCGCCCAGGGGGATGGGGGTGAGGCCCAGGACCCTGGGTTCTAGGCGCTGCAGGTGGGTCACGGCATCGCTACAGCCGAAGAAGGCCCCTTCCCCCTCCAGGAAGGCCCCAATGCGCTCCCCCACGGGGTAGGCCAGGCGGGTTAAGACCGCTCCCCTCTCCACCGCCAGCACGTCCCGGGCGCAGGCGAAGAAGCTCCGGCCCGTGCCGGGGTCGTGGGCCTCCCCGTGCTCCATTGGGCAGGGGAAGCGGGCGGCCTCCTCCCCTCCAAGCCGCTCCCGGTAGAGGACCACCTGCCCCCGGGCCAGGAGGGTGAGATAGGTCCCTTCGGAGGCTTCCACCAGGTGGTAGTGGTCGGGGTTGGGAAGGGGGATGCGCTCCGGGAGGAAGGCCGCCTCTGGGGCCAGGGCCTCCTCGGGAAAGAGGAGGGCCACCCCATCCCGTTCGGCGAAGATCAAGAGCCGCCCCCCGTGGGTGTAGGCCTGGCCCCCGTGCCCGATGTTCCAGCCCCGTCCCTGGAGGAGGCTTTTGGCCACCACGGGGCGCCGGAAGCCCCCCTCTTCTTTCCCCGTCCAGACCACGGTGAGCCACTGCCGGTCCGTGTCCCGCCCCCGGGAGAGGAGGAGGTAACGGCCGGAGGGCGTGGCCACCAGGCTCATTCCCCGGGGTGGGGCGGAAAGCCGGGCCACCACCTCCCCCCAGGGAAGGTCCAGGGCCGCCACCTGGGTCTCGCGGGCCCGGTTGTCCAGGGCAAAAAGGCGGGCCTGGGTCTCCCGGTACACCTCCTCCCGTTCCGGTACGGCGCTGTGGCCAAGAAGGGTAAGCCAGAGGGGGAAGAAAACCCATGCTGACCGCAAAGCCCAAACCCTGCGCATGCTTCACCTCCGCATCCAGTACCCTTCGGGTGGGAACGCCTTGCGCAGCTCAAGGCAAAGGCCTACCCAACACCCTTTGGGGCCCTTACCGGGGACTTAGTGCTCCATCCCTTCCACCTCCAGGAGGGCCAGGGCGGCCGGAGCCCCACCCACGGGGAGCCGCCGTTTCACCTGAAACCCCTCCAGGTCCACCTCCACCACCGCTCCTTGGGCTGGGTCGGCCACGTAGGCCACCCCGTGGCCCACCGCCAGGGCAGGGCTGGGGGCCCCTTGGGCGGGCGGGGTGGCCACGGGAAAGCCCGGCCCCACCTCCCCCTTCAGGGGGTCCACCCGGTGAAGCCGCCCTTCGGCGGTGAGGACCAGCACCCCCTTGCCCTCCTCCGCCAGGAAGCGCAGGGGCCGGGCGGGAAGGGGGAGGGGCTTGAGCCCTTCCCCAAGCCGGATGACCGCTAGGCCCTGGCCGAAGTTCCCCACGAAGACCCCCGCCTCCTCCAGGGCCACCAGGGTCCCCACCCGGGCCCCCTCGGGGCTTCTCGGAGGGTTGGGGAGCTTGCGGGCCCGCACCCCCTGGCCCACCCCCTCCACCAGGAGGACCCCGTCCTGGCAGCCGAAGACGGCCACACCCTCTAGCACCGCTTCCCCGTGGAGCCTAGGGCAGGCCTCGGGCAGGGTGAGGGCCTTTTGGCCCTCCAGGGTGTAGACCTCCACCCGGCCGGACTCCAGCCCTCCCACCAGGAGGCGCTCCCCTAAGAGGGCCAGGGCCCCGTGGTCAGGGCGGCCGGTGGCCACCTGGCGATAGCGCCAGTCCAGGCCTAGGCGCCTCAGGTCAAAGAGGGCCACTGTGCCGTCCCCGTCGTGGAAGACGGCCAGGTGGTGGCCGTGGGCGAAGGCGTGGGTGGGCTTGGGGCCGGTGGCCAAGGTGGCGGCCACGTAGGGCGCCTCGAGGCGGAGGTCCTGATGGTCCCCGTGGTTCACCAAGCGGAGCCCGCTCCAGATGAAGGAGAGGTGGCCGCTATCCCGGTGCACGGCCAGGGCGTACTGTCCTCCGGGAAGGGGGTAGAGCCGGGCCAGAGAGGGCACGGAGAAGCGGGCCACCTCTTTGCCCTCCTCCAGATCCAGCACGTAGACCACCGGGGCCTTGCCGTCGGCCACCACCAGCCTGCGGGCCATCCCTTCCCCATGGACCTTCTCCCCGTGGACCCAGACGGTGCCCAACGCCAGAACCAGAGCCAAAAGTCCTTTCCTCACACCCTTCACCTCCTTAGGCCCTTCACTGCTTCGCAGAGCGCTTCCCGGTTGTGCCGGAGAAGGTCCAGATAGGTGGGTACCCGACCGTCCAAAGCGTCGGTGTACACCACCGCCAGGGGCACTCCAAGCTCCCTCGCTAGGGCCTCGGCCTGGACCCTAGGGAACTGGGGCTCCGCCAGGAAGAGGTCCAGCCGGCCTGCCTCCGCTTCCTTGAGGAGGGCCAGGCGGCTTCGGGGCCCTGCCTCTTGGGCGTGGGCATCCATGAGGGTGCTCACCACCTCCACCCCGTAGCGCCGGGCGAAGTAGAGGAGGGAAAGGTGGGTGGCGGCCACCCTCAGGCCCTTCCCCTTGAGGCAGGCGGAAAGGGCCCGGTCTTCCTCCAAGACCCTCTCCCGCAAGGCGGCCAGCCGGCCCCGGTAAAGGGGAACCCCCTTGGGGTCCAGCTCCCCTAGGACCTGAGCGATCCTCTCCGCGTAGCCCAGAGCGTAGGCTGGGTCTAGCCACAGGTGGGGGTCGCAGTCCCCGTGGAGGTGGACCCCCTTTTCCCTAAGGCCCAAGAGGCCGCAGATGAGGTCCGGCTGGCCCTCGGCCAGGCGCACCACCCGGGCCCCCTTGGGGAGCAGGGCCTCGAGCCTCGGCAAGTAGGGCTCGAGGCCCAACCCGTTGGCGAAGAGGGCCTGGGCGGTTTCCAGGGCCAAGGCAGCAGACGGCCGGGGCTCGTAGGTGTGGGGATCGGCCCCCGGGGGGACCAGGGAGACCACCCGCACCCTCCCCCCGCCCACCTGGGCCACTAGGTCGGCGAGAAGGGAGAGGGTGGCCGCCGTCCGCACCTGGGCCAGGGCCGGGGCCAGCAGGAGGGCTAGGAGGGCGAGCCCTCTCATAGGGTGACCACCGCCTGGGGCGGGTGGGCTGCCAGGCGGGCGTAGAGGTCGGGAAAGCAGCCCAGCTCCACCCCTTCCAGGACGTGGGGCAGGAGCTCCGGCGCGGTGAGTACCTTCTTTCCCTCCCCTTCCGGCGTGCACCAGCGGGGCTCCCCCCGGGCCAGGCCCCGCTCCAGGGCGCAGGCGTCGCAGGCCATCACGAAGAAGCCCTGGGCCCGCGCCAAGGCCATGAGCCTTTCCCCGATGGGGTTTCCCTTCTGGAGGATCAGGACGTTGTCGTCAAAGAGGAAGAACCCCACGGGCTCGGCCCCGTGCACCCCGGCCTCCAGCTGGGGGAGGATCATCCCCCCGAGTTTGCGGCTGGCTGCTCTCGGGCTGGAGAGTACGTAGAGCACCTTCATTGGCCACCTCCTCAGCCCCCGCGGGCTAAAGATATTGAAAACTCATAATCAATAAAAGTCAAGACCCCCCTGGCCTAGAAGGGCCAGGCATGGGCGCTATGAGGGCCGCCCCAAAGGGGCCTCTCCCCTTCGGGGAGGAGGAGAAAGGCGTTGGCATCGTCCGCCAGCTGGCGGCGGAGGTAGCGGAGGACCTTGGCCTTGGCCTGGCCCTCGGGAAGGGGGAAGAAGAGCTCGTAGCGTAGGTCCAGGTTGCGGGGCATGAGGTCCGCGTTGCCCGCCCATACGCTCCAGCGGCCCCCCGCCCGGAAGGCGGCCAGGCGGGCGTGCTCCAGGAAGCGCCCCACCAGGCTCCGGGCCTGGATCCGGGGGTGGAGGCGCACCAGGGTGCTCCGCACGATGAGGTCCACCCGGGCCCCCGCCTCCGCGGCCTCCTCCAGGGCCTGGAGGAGCCGGGGATCGGTGAGGTAGTTGCACTTGAGGAGGACCTGCCCCCCAGGATGGGCCTCCTGGAGGGTGGCCTCCACGAGGGCCTGGCGGATGGCCGGGCCGGTTTTGAGGAAGCGGAGGCCAGGGGGTGTCCCGGCCTCCAGGGCCCGGAAGAAGGCCTCCACCTCCCCCACCAGCTCCGGCCGGGTGGTGAAGAGGAAGAGGTCGGCGTACTGGGCCCCGCTCCGGGGGTTGTAGTTGCCCGTCCCCAGGTGGGCGTAGGCCCGCTCCCCCCGCCACACCCAAAGGGCCTTGGCGTGGACCTTCTTCTCCAAAAGGGGCAGGACCCGCACCCCCACCCTCTGGAAACGCAGGCGCCAGTAGAGGTTCTGCAGCTCGTCAAAGCGGGCCCGCCCCTCCAGGAAGACGGCCACGTCCTTGCCCTCGCGGGCGGCCTGGATGAGGGCCTCCGCCAGGGCGTTAGCCTCCCCTATCCGGTAAAGGGTGGCCCAGAGGGCCTCCACCTCGGGGTCCAGGGCGGCTTCCCAGGCGAACGCCTCCACCGCGCGGTAGTCCTCAAAGGGGTGGAAGAGGGCCGGGTCCCGGGCCTCGAGGTAGGCCCAGGGGTCCTGGAGGAAACCCTGGGGTCGGCGGGGCCTCAAGGGGGGAAGCGGGCCTTTGGGGCCCCGCGCGGATCAGGGCCTCCACCAGGCGCAGGTCCAGGGGGGCGGGAGGCGGAAGACCTCCTCCGCCTCGGCCCAAAGCCTCCCGGACCAGCCCCTCCCAGGCCTGGGGAAAGGCCTCCTCCAGCTCCAGGTGGCTCACCCGGCCGTCCAGCCGGGCCTCCAGGGCCTGGGGCAGCTCCTCTCAGTCCACCCGGGCCCGCTCCAGGGAGGCCAGGCAGACCACCCGGAGCTCGTAGAGGGGCCTGGGCTCCGGCAGGAAGAGGTCGCTCCGCTGCCGCACCAGCTCCCCCAGGCGAACAAAGGCCCCCTCCTGCCCCGGCACGGGCAAGAGCCGGGGGACCCCTTCGGGCAGGCGGATGAAGAACTCCGGCCTCGCCTCCCCCGCCGCCAGGTAAAGGGCCCCGCTGGGAACCCAGGTACCCAAAGGGATTGTGGCCCGGACCCCAAGGGGGAGGGGCGGCCATACCTACCATTAAACACCCGCGCGCGCCTCCTGGAAGCCGCCCAGCGGGCTTTCAGCGAGCGGGGCTACGCGGCCACCCGGCTGGACGACCTGGCGGCGGAGCTTGGCCTCACCAAGGGGGCGGTGTACTACCACTTCCGGAGCAAGCGGGCCATCCTGGAAGAGCTCCTCTTGCGCTCCCAAGCGCAAGCCCACCAGGCCCTGGAGGAGGAGGGTCCTCTGGAGTCAAGGCTCCTGGCCTACGCCCGGGCCTACCGGGAAGGGGTGGAACCCCTCACCACCCTGGCCACCGCCTCGGGGGGGCGGGGCGGGTAGGTGGAGGCCCGGGTCCTGTCCCAAAGGGCCATGGGGGAGGAACTGGCCTACCTACAGGCCTTCTTTGAGGGGCTCTTTCCAGGCCAAGGGAAGGTGCTCGCCGCCCTTTTCGCCTCCATCGTTCACGGGGCCTACATGCTGGAGCGGCACCTGGGGAGCCACCAAGCCGAGGCCCTCCTGGAGGAGGGGGTGCGGGTGTTCGTCCGGGGGCTGGAGGCCCCGGGAGGAGGTCCAAGGTGAGAAAGCTAGGGGTTTTCCTGTTGGCACTCCTCGCCGTACCTGTCCTGGCTCTGAGTCCAGAAGAAATCTGGAAGGCCCTCCTGGCGCACGGGAAGGTCCAGGGGTATGTGGCCTCGGTCCGCCAGGGGCCCGTGGTCTACAAGGTGGCCTACCGGCGCCCCTACCTGCGCATCGACTGGGTGGAAGGCCCGGCCTACCTCAAGGGGAGCGCCCTGGTCACGGACGGCGTGCGAGCCTTTTCCCGGGCCCTCGGGGGCCCCTGGCAGCCCACCAAGGCGGCCCCCCCGGAAGACCCCCTGAGCCCGCTCTTCAGCGACCCGGAAGGGATGAGGGCGCGGTACGAGCTGAGGGAGCTGGGGGAGAAGGAGGGGCTTTGGAGCTTCGTCCTGACCCTCAAAACCCTTCCCAAGGACCCCCAGGCGGCCGCCGCTTGGCGCATCCTCATAAACCCCAAGGGCCACCTCCCCTTCCGCTACGAGGTCCTGAGCCCCTCGGGGAGGGTTCTGGCCCAGGCGGAGTACCTGGCCCTGGAACCTGTCCCCCCTTCCCTGGACCAGTTTGAGGTGCTCCGGTGAGCCCAGCCCTGCTCCTTGCCCTCATGCTGGGGGTTTTCATGGGGGCCCTGGACAACGCCATCCTGGCCCCCGCCCTCCCAGCCATCGCCCAGGACCTGGAAACGGGGGTGGACCGGGTGACCATGGCCTTCTCCATCTACTCCGTCTTCTACGCGGTGAGCGTCCCTGTCCTGGGCAGGCTTTCGGACCTCCTAGGCTACGGTCGGGTCTACACCTTCTCCATGGGGCTTTTCACCCTGGGGAGCGCCATGGCCGCCCTTTCCCAGAGCCTAGAAGTCCTCGTCCTGGCGCGGGTGGTCCAGGCGGTGGGCGCGGGGGGGCTTTTCCCCGTGGCCCAGGCCATCGTGGGCCGGGTGGTCCCCGAGGAGCGGCGGGGGGCCCACCTGGGGCAGATCCTGGGGGTTTTCGCCCTGGGAAACGTGCTGGGGCCCAACCTGGGGGGCTTCCTGGTGGAAAGGGCGAGCTGGCCCTGGGTGTTCTGGATCAACGTACCCATCGGGATTCTAGGGGTTATGCTCCTAGCCCGGACCCCCTGCCAAGGCCGGAAGGCCGGGCAGCCCTGGACCCCCTTGGGGGCATGCTGGTGGCCCTCACCTTTGGAGGGCTCGTCCTAGGGATCCAGGGGCTGGAGCGGCTGGACGAGCTGGGGTTCCTCTCCTGGGGGATCGGAGGGGTCTTCCTCCTCTCCGCCCTCTCAGCCCTCCTCCTTTACCTGTGGGAGAGGCGGCATCCTGCTCCCCTCCTGGACGTGAACCTGGCCTTGCGAGGGGACTTCCTCCCCCTCTGGCTCACCTCCACCTTGGTGGGCTACGCCCTCCTGGGGAGGATCGTGTTCGCCCCCCTCTACAGCCAGTTGGCCTTCCTCCTCTCCCCCTTCGCCTCGGGGGCCATCCTCAACGCCCTAGCCCTGGCCTTGGGAGGGATGAGCGGGGTTGCGGGCGCCCTGGTGGGGCGCACGGGGGGAAGCGGTTGGTGGTCCTAGGCATGGCCCTTACCGCCACCGGGCTTTTCCTCATGGCCTTTCTGGCCAAGGCCCTGTGGGTGCTCCTCCTGGGGCTCTTCCTCCTGGGTACGGGGCTGGGCCTAGTCCAGGGGCCCCTTTCCTACATGGCCTTGGGACTTGCCCCCCAGGGGAGCCAGGGGCAGGTGTCCAGCCTGGTCTCCCTCACCCGAAGCCTGGGAGCGGCGGCGGGAATCACCCTCTCGGGGGTCTTCCTAGCCCGAAAGGGAGAGGAGCTTGCCGCCCTTACCGCCGGCTCCCCCGTGGGGGTGCCCACCGGGGGGGTGGGGGATCTGCGGGAAGCCCCGGCCTTTGTCCAGGCCCTCTTGCAGAACACCTTGGGCCAAGGGATCCTCGAGGGGTGGCGCCTGGCCTTCCTGGCCGCGGTCTTGGGCCTGCTGGCGGCCCTGGCCCTGCGGGAGCCCAGGGGAAGGGGGGCCTAGCTCAGCCAGATGGGCGCTTAGGGGGCCACCCCTGCGGGCGGCTCCCGGCCTTTCAGCCAGGAAGCGCAGAAACCCTAGGCCTGGACCAGGCCAAGCCAGAGCCAGACCACCTGGAAAACGATAACCCAGGCTACCCCCATAGGAAAACCCTAGGGGACAGAGGTCAGGGCCTTGTCAAGCAAGGCCCTCCGGACCTCCGCCCAGGCTTCCTCCCGGCGGGCCTGGAGGGCTTGGCGGTGGCGGGGAAGGGGCTTCACCTCCCGCTCAAAGGCCTCCAGGTAGGCCAGGGCCACAGGGAGGTCCTGGAAGGCCCCCAGAACTTCCTGGATGGCTTTTAGCCCCTTTGTCCCCTTGCCTAGATGCTCGTGGGCATAGCGCAACCGCCGGAGAACCCGCCTCAGGGCGTGGAGGGCCTCGGGTGTGGGGTCTTGCTGGCAGGCCTTCAAGGCCTGTTCCGCGCGAACCTCCAAGCGCCCAAGCCTTCCCACCGCCTGCCTGGCCTCCAAGGGGGGCAGGATCCAGAGAGCCTGAAGAAGAGCGCCCAACCTCGGGCTTTGGAGGAGGACTAGGGCTTCCTCCCGCACCTAGGCCCACCGCCTTTGAAGCCAGTTGGCCGGGGGGGAGAAGTTTGCAGGAGCACCCATCGCCCGAGAGGGTGTGAGGAAACCGGGGCCCCACCCCTCTTACCGGGGAGGGCAGGTTAGGGGCGGATTGGGGTCCGCAGGGCCCACCTCCAACCGGTAGGTGTCCGGCGGCTCCAGGGGGCGCAGGAACAGTCCCATCCCTTCCCCGCCCCGGGCCGCCCTCATGGTGTACTGGGGACCGCCAAAGAGGGGGAGGGTGTTCAGGGTCTGGCAGCGGGGGACCCAACCCCGGGGCTCCAGCTGGGACCGCAAGCCCCTAGCCAGCTCCTCCAGCCCCCATGGCCGGTAAGGGCTTTGGGGGAGGAAGCGGAAAACCACCCCCTCCCAACCCTCCGCCCCCACCAGGGGCTCCCGTTCTAGGATCGTCGCATCCAGGACCACCAGGCCATAGCGGGGCGAGAGGAGGGTTTCCATAGGGGGCGGGGTGAGCACGGGGGCACAACCTGAAAGCAAAGCCA
Source organism: Thermus sp. (assembly GCF_037444525.1). Lineage (GTDB taxonomy): Bacteria > Deinococcota > Deinococci > Deinococcales > Thermaceae > Thermus. Next base: position 10,858 of record NZ_JBBIMD010000038.1, read on the forward strand.
AGGCTAAAAAGGGCAGTGGGAACCTTCCCTTCATGTTCACCTCCGCTTCCAGGGTAACGATTTTCAGGACATGCCCTCTTTAGGAAAGGTTTAGCCTTTTGAAGCTCCGAGAGCAAGATCTAGGGAAAACCCTGGACCCCCAAGGGGCTCGGTACCTCATAGACCCCATCCCCACCGCCCTAGGGGAGCGTCCGGTGGTCCTCCTGGCAGGTGGGCAAGTCCATCCCGGCCTAGGGGCCGGTGGCCCAGGGCTTCCTGGACCGCTATCTGACCTTGGACGACCTCGCCCTCCTGGCCGCATCCCTGGAGGACCCTCAGGGCTTTCTAGCCGGCCTCCAAGGCCGGGTGGTACTGGACGAGGTCCAGAACGCCCCAGGCTTCCTCCTATCCCTGAAAGCCTTGGCTTAAGGGCCTGCGCAGGCAGGCCATAAACTCGATGTCGATCGGCTTCACGTGGTGTTGCTTCACGGAGCGCACCATCTCCTTGGCCAGGGTTACCCCAAGGACGCTGGCCCGGTCCAGTCGGCCCTCGGGGGAGCTGGTGTACTCCAGCTTTTCAATGTAGCGGAAGGTGACGCTTTGCCACCTTCCCCCAGAGCGCCAGGCCTCGGAGAGGACGTAGGTGGCGGTGGTGAGGCGCATGAGGTTTTCTTTGAGGGCCTGGTAGTAGTAGCCGGAGGTGTCCAGGCCCATGAGCTTCAGGATCTGGTAGGTGGTGGTGAAGGTGCCGTCCTCCGGGGCCCCGGCGTTGAAGTAGAGGGCTAGGGACACCTCGTTATCCAGGCCTTAGGGCACCCCCCCACCTTCTGGCGTAGCAGGCCAGCTTCACCGGCTTACCCAGGAACTCAAACTCCTCTTCCCAGGAGGCGTACCCCTCGGGGATCCTCTCCTAGGTGGAGATGAGCCCCAGGCGGACCACGTTGGCCTCGTCGAAGTGCTTGGGCTGGGGAGAAGGTCCCGGGGGAAGCGGGGTTTCTTGCCCTGGGTGGCCATGCTGGGCAACAGTTTGCCTGGGGAGGGGGATATGGGCTTCTCGGGGTATAATCTTTGGGCAATGGCCCCCACGCTGGAGGAGGCCCTGGCGGCTGCCAAGGTTCTGCCCATCCTGACCCCCAGGACCCTGGAGGGCCTCGAGGGGCTGGGGGAGGCCCTCCTAGAGGCGGGGTTCTCCTTGATGGAGGTGACCCTCCGCACTCCCCTGGCCCTGGAAGCCATCCGCCGCCTCCGGGTCCTGGACCTGGAGGTGGGGGCGGGGACGGTGCTAAACGAAGCGCAGGCGGAAGAGGCCCTGGCGGCTGGGGCCTCCTTCCTGGTGTCCCCCGGCCTTAGCCTGGACCTGGCCCGCTGGGCGGAGGCCCGGGGCCTCCCCTACCTCCCGGGGGTGGCCACCCCCACCGAGGTCCAGGAAGCCCTGTCCCTAGGACTCAGCCTCCTCAAGTTTTTCCCCGCGGAGGCCATGGGGGGGGTGCGCACCCTTAAGGCCTACGCTCCTATTTTCCCGGGGGTGCGTTTCGTCCCCACTGGGGGCATCGGCCCGGAGGGCCTTGAGGCCTACCTGGCCCTGGAAAACGTTCTGGCCTGCGGTGGAAGCTGGTTCTTGGAAGGGAGCCTAGAGGAGGTCCGGACCAAGCTTAGGGGACTGGGGAAGCTCAGGCCCCTAGCTCAGCGCTGATCCTCCGGGCTGCCTCCTGGACCAGGGGGGCCACCTCCTGGATGCGGGTCTCGTCCAGGTACACCGAGGCGGTAGACACGCTTACCGCGGCCACCACCTGGCCCTGCCCATCCCAAATAGGGGCGGCGACGCACCGCACGCCTACCTCGTTCTCCTCAAGGTCCAGGGCGTACCCCCGGACCTGAGTGCAGCGGAGCTCCTCCCGGAAGGCCTCGAGGTCCCCGATGGTCCTGGGGGTACGCCTGAGGCCAGGCACGAAGTGCCGGGCCCATACCTCCTCGGGCAGGTGCGCCAGGAGGGCTTTGCCTAAGGCGGTGGACTGGGCGGGGAAGCGGGAGCCCACCCGGGAGGCCAGCTGCAGCTCCCGCCGGCCCGGGAGCTTGTCCACGTAGACCACCTCTCCCCCTTCCAACACCCCGAGGTGCACGGTTTCCCCCGTACGGTCCCGGAGCCACTCCAGGTGGGGGCGGGCAAGGAGGGGCAGCTCCTGCTGGGCATGGGCCTGGAACCCCAGTCGAATGAGCTTGGGGCCCAGGGCGTAGCCCCGCCGGGGCTGGTGGCGGAGGTAGCCTGCCTGGACCAGGGCCCGGGCCAGGCGGTGGGCGGTGCTTTTGGGAACCCCTAGGGCCCGGGCCAGCTCCTCCAGGGTGTGCACCCCCTCCCCCACCTTCTCCAAGAGGGCTAGGCCCCGGGCCAGGGTCTGGGTGCCCCGTGGTTCCCCCTTCACACCCCCCATGTTACCACTTAGTAGGACTAAGGGGGCAAGGTCACCCCCAAAGCGTCTGTGCCCTGGGACTCCGGGGTGAAGGCGAGCGGCTCCCTCTGGGCCAGGGCCGCCACCTCCCAGGGGGTGACGGCCGGGATGTGGAGGGCCCCCCTTCCCCGGGTTTCGTCTAGGGTTTCCAGAAGGCTCCTGGGGATCGCCTCGGGGCTTGCCAGGTACCAGACCCAGGCGTGGGCGTCTAGGACAGCGGATCCATCACCCCAGGGCCTCCCAAGCCCCTTCGGGGGGCTCTGTAGGGGCCTCGTAGCGGAGGAGGGTGCCGAGGAGGTGTGCCCTGGGGTCCAAGTCAACGTCCTCCCGGTAGGAGCGTACTTCCAGGACGGGGCAGCCGCGGTGGGTGAGGATGAGGGTCTCCCCCGTGGCCTCCACCCAGCGCAGGAGTTCCAGGGCGTGGGCCTTGAAGCGGGACTTGGAAACCTTCATGACCAAAGTCATGGTACACGCATCGGGGGGCCGAGGCGGGCCCGTCCAGGAGCTCAGTAGGCCAGGAACCCCCCGTCCACCACTACCGCCTGCCCCGTGAGGTACTCTGCCCCCTCGCCCGTCAGGAAGGCCGCCACCCGCGCGATCTCCTCGGGCTTGGCCCAGCGGCCTAAAGGGATGCGGGCGGTGATGGGTCCGTAGAGGGCGGGGTTCTGCCGTACGGGGAGGGTGAACTCCGTCTCCACGTACCCCGGGCAGAGGAGGTTGACCCGGACCCCTTGGGGGGCCCACTCCTTGGCCAGGGCCCGGGTGAGGCCGAGGAGGGCGGTCTTGGCCGTGGTGTAGGCGGGTATGGGCACCGGCCCCCCCGCGGTGAAGGTGGTGACCGAACCCAGGAAGATGATTCGGCCGAAGCCCGCCTGGGCCATATGGGGGAAGGCCGCCCTGGCCAGGAGGAAGGCCACGTCCAGGTGAAGGTAGAGCACCCGGTGCCACTCCTCGTAGCTGAGTTCCAGGGCCGGCTTGCGCACGTTGACCGCGGCCGCGTGCACCAGGATGTGCAGCCCCCCCAAGTCCTCCGCCGCCCGCGCCACCAGGGCCTCCGGTGGGTCCTTTTCCAGATCCACGGGGAGGGCTAGGGCTGGCAGGCCCTCCCTCTGGAAGGCCTCCACCGCCTCCTCGGGGCGGCGGCTGGCGATGGCCACCCCCACCCCCTGCCGGAGCAGGGCCTCGGCGATGGCCCGGCCGATGCCCCGGCTCCCGCCCGTTACCAGCGCCTTCCGCTCCATGCCCATCCACCTCCTCTAACGGCGCCAGCCTGCCTCACCCTGCAGGAAGGCCAGGACTTCCTCCTTTCTGGGGGCCTCCTCATGGTCCCCCCGGCCTGCGGCCACAAAGGCCCCTAGGGCGTTGGCCAGCCTGAGACGCTCCTCCGGGGAAAGGCCCCAGAGGTGGCCCGCTAGGTACCCCGCGCTGAAGGCATCTCCTGCCCCCACGGGGTCCACGGCTTCCACTGGGAAGGCGGGGGCCTCGAGGCGCCTCCCCCCCACCCGGGCCGAGGCCCCCCGGGCCCCCCGCTTGAGGACGATCTCGGGGACGGTAAGGTTCCAGACCGCCCCCTCCTCCCCGAAAAGCCCCTCCGCGTCCTCCTCGCTCAGGAGGAGGAGGTCCAGGAAAGGTAGGGCCTCCTCCAGCCAGGCCCGGGCCACCCTCCCCTCCCAGAGGTGGCGGCGGTGGTTCAGGTCCAGGCTTACCCTAACCGCCCGGGCCTTGGCCTCGGCCAGGGCCCAGAGGCTAAAGGCCCGGCAGCTTTCCGAGAGGGCGGGGGTGATCCCGCTCAGGTGGAAGAAGCGGGCCCCGTCCAAGTAGGCGGGGTCAAAGGCCCCCGGCCCCATACGGCTTGCCGCGGAGCCCTGGCGGTAGTAGAAGACCCGGCCCTGCCCCAAGGGGAGGATCCGCCTCAGGTAAACCCCCGTGAACCCTTCCACCCGGCGCACCGCCCGGGTGTCCACCCCCTCGGCCCTAAGCCGCTCCAGGATGAGCTCGGAGAGCTCGTCCGTCCCCAACCAGGTGACGTAGCCCACGCCCACCCCCAGCCGGGCCAGGGCCACGGCTAGGTTGAACTCCGCCCCGCCCACCTGAACCTCCAGGAGCTTCCCCACCCTCAGGCGCCCCCGCTCTAGAGGCACCAGGGCCACCAGGGGCTCCCCTGCGGTCACCACCTCAAGCATGGCCCCTCCACACCACCCCGTAGCGGGCCCCCAGGGCCTTGAGTTCGGCTACCACCTCTTCTGGAAGCTCCAGGCCTTCCCTTAGAGCCCGGGATCGCCGCCAGGCCTCGAGCTCTCCCGGGAGGAGGACCTCAGGGAACCCAGGGGCGGGCGGGGTGGCCTTGAGCTCCGCCCACAGGCGCCCCATGCGCTCCAAGAAGGCCTCCCGGTCCAGGAAGGCCCCCGGGTCCAGGGCCAGGAAGAAGTGGCCTACGTCTTGCGGCCGGCCCCACTCATCGTACATCCGTCCGATCCCGTGGGTGACCCCAGCTCCCGGGAGCACCCCCGAGAGGATCTCCACCAGAAGGGCCAGGGCGTAGCCCTTAGGGCCCCCTAAGGGGAGGAGCGCATGGACCGCGTGGGGGTCCTCCGTGGGCTGCCCCTCCCGGTCCACCCCCCAGTCCGGGGGGATCCTCTCCCCCCGCCTCCTGGCTAGGAAGACCTTGCCCATGGCCGCCTGCGAGGTGGCTAGGTCCCCCACCACAACCCCTTGAGGGGCGGGGGCGGCGAAGGCAATGGGGTTGGTGCCCAAGGCCTTAGCCCGGCCCCCGTAAGGCACCACGCCAGGCTCGGCGTTGGTGGTCACAAGGGCCACCAGGCCCTCCTGCGCCAGCTTTTCTGCGTAAAGCCCCGCCATGCCGAAGTGGGTGCTCCGGTGCACGGCCACCGCCCCCACTCCGTGGGCCTGGGCTAGCTGAGCGGCCAGGCGGGTCGCTTCCAGGGCCACCCGGGGACCAAAGCCGTGGGCCCCGTCCAGGAGGGCCACAGGCCCCCGGACCTCAGGGGTAAGGCGGGGAGAGGGGTTGACGAGGCCCGCCTCCAGGCGGCGAATGTAAACAGGAAGTCGGAGGAGCCCGTGGCTCCCCACCCCCCGGAGGTCGGCCTCCAGAAGGACCCAGACCACGGCCTCTGCGGAAGGCCCGTCGGTGCCGGCCCGCCTCAGGACCTCCTCCGCGAAGGCCCGGAGTGCTTTGGGGCTCAGCCTCATAAGGTCATCCCCCCGTCCACCACAAAGAAACTGCCCGTGGCGAAATCCCCCGCGTCCGAGGCCAGGTAGACTGCCAGCTCCGCGATCTCCTCGGGCCGGCCCAGGCGGCCGATGGGTTGGCGCCGGGCGAAAGCCCTAAGGCCCTCCTCCCCCCCAGCCCGCGCCCGTAGGGAGGGGGTGTCCACGGTGCCCGGGCAAATGGCGTTCACCCGAATCCCCCGGTCCGCGAAGTCCAGGGCCACGGAGCGGGTCATGGCTAGGATGGCCCCCTTGGTGGCCGCATAGACGAAGCGCCGGGGTACCCCCTTGAGGCTCGAGGCCACCGAGGCGATGTTGATGATCCGCCCCCCACCCTGGGCCAGCATCTTGGGCAGGGCGGCCTGCATGGCCCAGAAAACGCTCTTGGCGTTGAGGAGAAAGGCCTCCTCCCAGTCCACGTCCGTGGCCTCCAGGAGGTCCCCCGTGTGGACCAACCCCTGGGCGTTCACCAGGATGTCCAGCCGTTCCAAGCCCCCAATGAGCCGGAAGAGGGCTTCCTTGTCCCGGGCATCCAGCCGCACCGCGGGCACCACCCCCTGGAGCTTCTCCGGGTGGAGGGTGGCCCCCAAAACCTCCGCCCCCTCCCGCTGAAAAGCCTCGGCGATGGCCCGGCCGATGCCCTGTCCCGCCGCTATAACCAACGCGTGTTTGCCCTTAAGCCGCATCCAACCCCCCTAGAAGAGAAGCCGGGGCAGGAAGAGCACAATCCCCGGAAAGAGGAAGGCCAGGACCAGCACCAAGAGGGTAGCCAACAAGAAGGGCCACCCTTCCCGCACGTACGCCCCGATGCTGCACCCCATGACGGAGCAAACGGAATACATGGAAAGGCCCACCGGGGGCGTAAGGAGCCCCACCGCACAGGTGAGGACCATGAGGACCCCGAAGTGGACCAGGTCCAGCCCCAGGGCCCTGGCCGCGGGCACCAGGATGGGGGTAAGGAGGATGATCATCACCGTGGAGTCCAGGATAGTGCCCAAAAGGAGAAGGGCCAGCAGGATGAGGGCCAGGCCCACCTGGGGGTCCTGGATGGCCTCGAGGAAGAAGGCGGAAACCTTTTGGGGCACCATCTCCCACTTCATCCCGTAGCCCAAGACCGCAGCCATAGCGATGAGGAGGGCCACCATGCCCACGTCCCGCACGGAATGGGCGAAGGCCCGCACGACCCTTTCCCAGGAAAGTTCGCGGTAGACCAACCCCACCAGGAGGGCGTAGACCACTGCCGCCGCCCCCACCTCCGAGGGGACGAAGACCCCGAAGCGGAGGCTGAAGAGGAGGAGGAAGGGAAAGAGAACAGCCAGGAAGCTCTCCCGGAAAGCCCGCCAGAGCTCTGGGGCCCCCGGCGGTCTTGGCCTTTCCGGGGCATAGCCCCGCCTCCGGGCCAGAAGGGCCACCGTGGCCATGTAGGCCGTAGCCAAGAGCACCCCCACCCCGATCCCCCCGGCGAAGAGCTGCCCGATAGACACCTGCCCGATACTCCCGTAGAGGATGAGTCCGATGCTAGGGGGGATGGCCACGGCCAGGAGGCCGGAGAACCCCTGGAGGGCTGCCACAAGGCCCGCGGGGTACCCCTTGCGCACCATCTCCGGTCCCAGGAGGCGGGCCTGCATGGTGGCGTCAGCGATGGCCGACCCCGAGACCCCGCCCATGAGGAAGCCCAGGAGCACGCTCACCTGGGCCAGCCCCCCCTGGAGGAAGCCGGTGAGGGTGTGGGCAAAGGTGAGAAGCCTCCGGGTGATCCCCAGCTCGTTCATCAGGTTGCTGGCCAGGATGAAGGTGGGGATGGCCAGGAGGGAGAAGTTTTGCGTTTCCGAAAGGGCCAGCTGCACGGGCATGGTGAGCTGGAGCCCGGGCTGGCCTAGGAAGAAGAGGAGGCCCCCCATGCCGATGGCGAAGACCACGGGCATTCCCAAAAGGAGGAGGGCCAGAAAGACCAGGAAGCTTAGGACCATGGGCCCCTCCAGAGGAGTTCCCTTAGCTTCCCAAGGGCGGTGCAGAGCATCAGCAGGCTTCCCAGGGCTACGCTCAGGGTCACCCAGGTGTAGCTGAACCCGGGGATGCCCTGGAAGCTGCGGAAGCGGGTGAGGTAGGCCATCTGGAAGCCGTAATAGGCCAGGAGGAAGAGGAAGAGGGCCACCAGGCTCCAGGTGAGGAAGCGCACCCCCCAGCGCACCTTTGTGGGAAGGAAGGCCTGGAAGGTGTCCACCGCCACGTGCCGCCCCTCCTTGAGGGCCAGGTCCGCCCCCAGGAAGACCGCCCAGGCGAAGAAGAAGGTGGCAAGGTCTATGGACCAGTCCAGAGGGTGCCCCAGGAAGCGGGCCACCCCCCCTGCGAAGACCACCAGGCTGGAGGCCAGGAGGCAGACCATGGCCAGGGCCTCTTCAAGCCGTCCGATCCAGGAAGACGTGGGCATGGCAGGAGGAAGCGGGGCCCCTAGGGTGGGGGGCCCCGGGGTTTAGCGCCTCAAGGCCTGGTAGAGGGCATCGCGAATGGCCCTGAGGCCGAGCCGCTCGTACGCAGCCTCCGCCGCCCGCCGGAAGGCGGTCAGGTCCGCGTCGCTCACGACGGTCATCCCCCGTTGCTGGATAAGGCCCCTGATCCTCTCCTCCTCGGCGGCGATCCGCTGGGAGGTCTCCCGTCCAGCCCGCGCGCACTCTTCCCGCAGGATCTGGCGGTAGTTTCCGGGAAGGCGGCGATACCAGGCCTCCCCTACCACCTGGAAGTTGATGAGAAGGAAGTGCTTGGTTTCGTTCACGTAATGCAGGACCTCCCAGAGGCTCATGTCGGGGATGTTGGCGTAAACCAACTCGGCCCCGTCGATGGCCCGCTGTTGCAGGGCGGAGTAGATCTCCCCAAAAGGCAGGGCCACGGGGGTGGCCCCCAGCGCCCGCACGGACTCCTGCCACACAGGTGCCGGGGGCGTGCGGATCCTTAGCCCCCTAAGGTCCTCGGGGCGCCGCACGGGGCGATTGGTCATGAAGTGGCGGTAGCCCTGGACCCAGTTGAAGCAGAGCACCCGGATCCCGTACTGCTGGGCAAGGCGTTCTACCCACCCCTGGACCACGGGCAGGGCGGCGAGCTGCTCCACCGCGGCGTAGCTGTCCACGAAGTAGGGGCCGTTGAACACGCCGAGCTCCTTCACGTAGTTGCCTAGCCGGGCCCCGTCGGTGTTCTGCCCCACGGGAACCCCCTGGCGGAGCTGCTCTAGGATGTCCTCCTCCACCCCGAGCTGGGCGCTGTGGAAGACCAGGATCTGCAGGTCCCCGCCCGTGCGCTGGGCTACCCGTTCCGCCCAGGCCTGGAACCCCGCATGGTAGGGGTGGTTGGGGCCCAGTACGTGGTTGAAGCGGAGGGTATAGGTGGGGGCGGCCCACCCCAGGAGGCCAAGCGCCCAAAGCCAAACCGCAAGCCCGACCCTTTTCATGGTTCACCCCCCTCGATCTCTCCCATAAAGTAAGACTAAGTACCACTTTCTGTCAATAGCTCTGGGGCTCCAGCCTGTCGTGGGCACTGCCAGGGACCCCGTCTGGGCGAAGGGGCCGGCGGGGTGCTTAAACCACCTCCCCCCGCACCAGCCCGATCCGCCCCACCTGCTTGCCGAAGGCCCGGAAGCCCGCGCCCCGGAGGAGGCCTAGGAAGCCCTCGAGCCCCGGCCGGTAGAGCAGCCCCCCCTCCCCTCCCCCAGGAGGAGCAGGGCGAAAAGCCGCCCACCCCTCCTCAGCACCCGGAAGGCCTCCCGGGCCGCGGCCTCGGGGTCTTCCACCTCGTTCCAGGTGGGGCCAAAGGCCACCCCGGAGAAGACTCCGTCGGGGAAGGGCAGGGCCTCCGCCCGGGCCAGGAGGTAGGCCCCTTGGGGGAAGCGCCTCCGGGCCACCTTTAGGAAAGCGGGGGAAGGGTCTATCCCCACCCCGCCTCCGAGGGCCCGGAGGTAGACCCCGGTGCCCGTCCCTACGTCCAAGAAGGGCCCCCCGGTGGGGAGGAGCCAGGTCCTTAGGGCCTCGAGCTCTTCCCCAAAGGAGAGCCTTCCCCGGAAAGGAGCCCTGTGGAGCGCACCCGCCAAAGCTCGTACCCCAGGGCCACTGGGGGCAGGGCGTTGACCAGGGTGAGGAGGGGGTGGCCCCGCCCAAGCCGGAGGTCGGGAAAGCCCCACCGCCCGGGGTAGCGGGCCCCGCACCGGGAGCAGAGGAGCTCCCTAGGGGCCTCCTGTAGCAAAACCTGCCCCCGGTGCCGGGGGCAGGCGAGGGAGGGAGGCTTAGCGCGTCCCACCCAAGACCGTGGCGTCCACCACTGGCACCACGGTGAGGGTGCCGGCCTGGAGGCTCCCCACCACGAAGACGGTGTAGACTTTCCCGGGTTCCAGCCTCACCCCGGGAAGGGCCAGGGCCACGGTGGTGGTGCCGGCCGCGCGCACCTCCAGGTCGTAGATCCCCGCGTCCACCGCGATGTAGTTCGCCGCCCGGGGGAAGGGGAGGCCTGCGAAGAGCACCGGACCGCCCTTCACCGCCACGTCCACCGCGGGGGCATCGGGGGAGGTGTGGATCACCCGGATGCGGGCCTGGCCCGCCCGGGGGAAGAAGCCCGCCAGGAGATCGGTGTACACCTGGGGCCGGATATTGGCCAGGAAGCCCGTGGCGGCCACGGTGTAGTAGACGCCCGCCTGCAGGTCCAGCTCCGCGTCAATCACCACGGGGCTATCCTGCCCCGCGGGGACCACCTGGACCCGCACCCGGGCCGCGGGTAGGGGCAGGTAGGGGGTGACCTCCCTGAAGGCCAGGTTATGCACCGCCCTCTGGCCGTTCACCAGGATGTCCACCGCCGGGGCATCCGGGGACAGGTGGGCCACCCGCACCATGGCCCCCTGGGCCAGGGCGAGCCCCAGTGTGCTCGGACAAACACATGTGAGACTGCCCCAACTAAAATGTGGGGACCACTCCAACATGAAGGAGGTCCCCACGAATGCAGCTTACCACCATCGGCCAGGAGATGTGGAAGGGAGCCCGGCTGGC
>NZ_JBBIMD010000039.1:0-21460 GCF_037444525.1 Thermus sp.
GTGCTGGAGGGGCTTGGGGAAAGGGGGTGGCTCCTTTGAAGCGGGCCCTTGCCCTCCTTCTCCTCCTCGCCGCCTGCACCCCAAGGCCCCTCCCCCCTGAGGCCCGGTTTCTGGGGGCGGAGGTTTTGGGCCTCGAGGCGGAAGGCCCGGCCCTCCTCCTGGGCCTCAAGGTGGCCTTCCAGAACCCCAACCCCTTCCCCCTCCCCCTGGAGGCCCTGGGGGTGGTGGCCCGGCTCGGGCCCCTCACCCTCCCCCTTTCCGCCACCCTTCCCCAAGGGGAAAGCGTCCAGACCATCACCCTGCGCCTAAGGCCCGCCGAGGCCCTGGACACCGCCCGCCGCCTCCTCTCCCGCGAAGGGGTGCCCCTCCGCCTGGAGGGGCGGGTCCTGGGCCAGGGCTACACCTTCTTCCAAACCACCCTGGCCCTCCCTCTGGAACCCCTAAGGGTGCGCCGGGTGGGGGTGAACCTCTATGTGGAAAACCCCAACCCCTTGCCCCTCGAGGCCCAAGGGGAGGTCCGCTTCCTGGGCCAGCGGCTTGCGGTGCGGCTAAGCCTGCCCGCCAAGGGGGAGGGGAGGCTGGTGGTGGCCGGCTTCCGGCCGGGGCTTGGGGGAGAAAGGGAGCTGTGGCTTAGGCTCACCCTGCCCGGGTTCTTCTCCTGGGATGCCGTCTTCCCCCTCTAAGGGCAGAGGCCCCGAAAGGGGGATTCGGGTGGGAAGTTTTCGCCGAAAGGACACCTAGAGGTCCTCAGGCCCGAAGGCCCTGGGGAGGAGGTCGCCCAAGGTCCAGGTCTCGTAACCCTCGGGCCCGTGGAGGACCACCTCCACCCCAGGGCCTCCAAACTCCATGAGGACCTGGCGGCACCCCCCGCATGGGGAGATGGGCCCTTTAGGGCTATAGATATGGACCCGGGCTATGCGCCTTTTCCCCGCCAGGACCATGGCCGCCACCGCGTTCCGCTCCGCGCACTGGGAAAGGGGGTAGGCGGCGTTCTCCACGTTCACGCCTAGGAAGACCTCCCCCTCCGCCTCCACTAGGGCCGCCACGGGGAAGCCGGAGTAGGGGGCGTAGGCCCGCTCCACATGGGCCTTAAGGAGCGCGCGGATCCTCTCCATGCTCCACCAACCTCTCCACCCGCACCCTTTCTATCCGCCTTTGGTCCGCGCTCTCCACCAGGAAGCGGAACCCCGCCCACTCCACGCTCTCCCCCGCACTGGGGATGCGGCCGAAGCGCTCGTAGAGAAAGCCAGAAAGGGTGTCGTACTCCCCCTCGGGAAGCTCCACCCCTAAAGCCTCCGAGACCTCGTCTATGGGGGTCTGGGCCTGGATGGAGAAGGCGCCGTCGGGCAGACGGCGGATGGGGGCGTCCTCGGGCTCGTCCGTCTCGTCGTAGATTTCCCCCACGATCTCCTCCATGACGTCCTCCAGGGTGACGAGGCCCGCGGTGCCCCCAAACTCGTCCACCACAATGGCCATGTGCACCTTGCGCCGCCTCATCTCCCGCAGGAGGCTCCAGGCGTCCATGTTCTCGGGAACGAAGTAGGGGGGGTGGGCGATGGAGGCCACGGTGCGCCCTTTCAGGTCTTCCTCGCAGTAAAAGTCCAGGAGGTCCTTGGCGTAGGCTACCCCCACGATGTGGTCCACGCTCTCCCGGTAGACGGGGACCCGGCTGTAGCGGTGCTCGCGGAAGAGGTGGAGGAGGTCCTCCAAGGTGGCCTCGGCCTCGATGGCCACCATCTCCACCCGGGGGGTCATGATCTCCCGGACGGGGGTTTCCTCCAGCTCCAGGATGGAGTGGATCATCTCCTCCTCCTGGGCCTCTATGGTGCCCGACGCCTCCGCCCCCGCCAGGATAAGCTTGAGCTCCTCCTCGGAGACTAGGGGGGTGTTCCGGGGCTCGAGGCCGAAGAGCCTAAGGAGCGTCCCCGAAACCAGGCTGAAGAACCGCCCTATGGGGTAAAAGAGGACGGAAAGGAGGTAGATGGGCCAGGCCGCCACCCAGGCCAGGGCCTCCGCGTGGTGCACGGCAATGGACTTGGGGGTGATCTCTCCGAAAAAAAGGATGAGGAAGGTCATGACCCCGGTGGCGATCCCCACCCCCGTGGAGCCGAAGGCCCGGGTGGCCAGGTCCGTGACCAAAGCCGTGGCGGCGATGTTCACCAGGTTATTCCCCACCAGGATGGTGGTGAGGAAACGGGTGATGTCCTGGGCCAGGAGGCGGAAGGGGCCGTTCTGCCTTTCGGCCAACTCCCGCACCTTCCAGGGGTAGAGGGCGGTGAAGGCGGTCTCGCTGGCGGAGAAGAAGGCCGACAGGAGGAGGAAAAAGGCCAAAAGAAAAAGGTCCCCGAGGCTTGGTGTCTGGGCTTGGGCCAGGGCTAGGGAGCCGAAGGGGAGGAGGAAAAGCCACCGACTGGGAGGTCTGTCCATATCACCTCCGGCCATTGTACACCATTGTGGCCGGGGCTCAGGTTGACCGTTGACGTGGGTATATAGTTGAGGAGTATGAAGGGTTCTTCCAGCCCCCCCAAGGCTCTGGTCCGGGAGCTGGCCGACCTGGGCTACACCCTCATGCGCCTCCTCTTCCAGGAGGCCAAAGAGGTCTTCGCCCGGTACGGCCTTTCCCCCCAGAAAAACCACCTCCTCAACCTTCTGGCCCAGGGCGTGAACCTCCCCTCCCGTCTGGCGGAGCACCTGGAGGTGCAGCCCTCCCAGGTCTCCCACCTCCTCTCGGCCATGGAGGAGGAAGGCCTTTTGGAAAGGACCCCCGACCCCGAGGACCGCAGGCGGACCCTCTTAAGGCTCACCCCTAGGGGAGAGGCCCTGCGCCGGGAGGTGGAGGAAGCCTGGCTTTCCGCCTTCGCCCGGCACCTGGCCCGGTTGGAGGAGGAAGAAGTCCTCCGCTTCCGGGAGATCCTGAAGAAGCTCACGGGGGTGGGCCATGCCTAACCGGTGGGGAGCGTGGCTTCTCCTCCTCCTCGCCCCCGCCCTGGCCCAAGGCGCCCTCGCCCCCCTAAGGAACCACCCCCTGAAGCGCCAGGCGGAGGCCGGGCTCCTTGCGGCCAGGAAGGCCCTCGAGGCCCAAGCCGCCCCCTTGGCCCTAAGCGCCCAGGGGAACTACGCCCGCCTGGGCTACGAGTGCACCCCCAAGGCCCTCTGCCAAAGCCTTCCCGAAACCGCGGGGAGCCTCACCCTGAGCCTGGTCCTCACCCCCTTCCCCTTCGGGGAGGTGGCGGACGGGGTGGAAAGAGCCCGCCTGGCCCTGAGGCGGGCGGAACTTGGCTACCGAAGGGCCCTCACCGCCCTCCAGCTCCAGGCGGCCACCGCCCATGGCCGCCACCGCCAGGCCCTTCTCGGGGTGCAGGTGGCGGCGAAGGGGGTGGAGCTCGCCGCCTTGGCCCTGGAGGCCGCCCGGAAGCGGGGGGCAAGCCCCAGGGAGCTCAGGGAGGCGGAGCTCAACCTAAAGGACGCGGAAAACCGGCTGGAGGAGGCGAAAAGGGCCTTGGCCCTGGCGGAGCGGGCCGCGGAGGGCCTGGTGGACCTGAAGGCCCCCTTCCCCGAGGTCCCGCCCCCTAGGGGCACCGCCCCCCTTAGCCTGGAGGAGGCCCGGCTTGGGGTGCGGGAAGCGGAGATCGCCCTGGAAGCCTCCAAAAGGGCCCTCCTCCCCACCCTGCAAGGGAGCCTCCTCCTCTATCCCAGTGGGAACGACACCTGGGCCCTCAGCCTCTCCAGCAAGACCCTCCAGCCCGCCCTCTCCTACACCCGCCAGGACCCCGCCCGTTCGCCCACCGCCATCCCCAACGCGGGAAGCTACCGCACCACGGAAGAGCTCCGCCTAAGCCTAAGCCTCACCCTCTCCCCCGGGCTTTTCGCGGCCCTCGAGGCCGCGGAGGCCCAGAAAAAGGCGGCGGAGGAGGCCCTAAGGGCGGCCGAGCTCCAGGCCGCTTTGCAGGAGGAAGGCCTTAAGAACGCCCTAAGGGGGGCGGAGGCCACCTTGGAGCTTACCCGCCTCAAGAAGGCCTCCGCGGAAAGCGCCTTGGCGGAGGCCAAAAAGCGCCTGGAACTGGGGCTAGAAAGCCCCTTGGGGGTGCTGCAGGCCGAGCTTAGCCTCCTGCAGGCGGAGCTTGCCCTAACCCAAGCAGAGTACGCGCTTAAGGAAAGGCTTTTGGAACTTTACCAGTTTTATGGGGAACTCCTACCGGAGGTGATGGAATGAAGAAGCTTTTGGTCTTGCCCTTCTTGGCCCTGGCCCTGGCCCAACCCCTGCCCGAGGCCCTGAAAAAGGCTCCGGAACTCCCCTCTGTGGTCACGGCCCGGCTGGAGTACGAGACCCGGGCCAAGGACCTGGAACGCACCCTCCAAGACCCCCTGCGCACGGGCTTGGCCGAGCTCCAAGCCCGCCAGGCCCTGGCCCTGGCCGAGGCCCGCCTAAACCGGGCCCTGGCCCAGGGGGAGGAAAGCATCGCCTCCGCCTACGCCGGCGTTTTGGAGGCGGAGGCCCAGGTGCGCCTGGCCCAGAAGGCCCTGGAGGTGGCCGAGCTCGGCCTGAAGGCCACGGAGATCCGCCTCCGGGGGGGTGGGGCCACCCCCCTGGACCTCCTGGAGGCCCAGAACCGGGTCCTGGAGGCCAGGAAGAACCTGGAGCTTGCCCAAAGGGGCCGGGAAAGCGCCCTGGCCCAGCTGAAAAACCTCTTAGGGGACTGGAAGGTGGAGCCCCTTGGGACCCTTCCCCCCCTTCCCGAGGAAAGGGTGGTGGAGGACTTCCTTAAGGCCCACGCAGACCTCCTCCAGCTCCGCAACACCCTGGAGCTTCTCCGCTTCCAAAGGGGCCTTCTGGACGAAAGCTTCACACCCAGGAAGGACATCGAAGCCATGGAGGACCAGATGGCCACCGTGGCCAAGAACC
Organism: Thermus sp.; assembly: GCF_037444525.1. GTDB lineage: Bacteria > Deinococcota > Deinococci > Deinococcales > Thermaceae > Thermus. The sequence goes on from NZ_JBBIMD010000039.1 coordinate 4,904, forward strand.
TGGAGAACCTGGAAAAGAGCCTCCGGGTAGGGCTTGACGCTCGCTACCGCCAGCTTGCCCCCCTCCTCCAGGCGGTCAAGAACGCAGAGGAGGCCCTTAGGCTTGCCCAGGAGCGCTACAAGGCCGAGGGAAAGCGCGTGAATGCGGGGCTTTCCAGCGGGCTGGCCCTGCTGCAGCAGGAACTGAGCCTTAAGCAGGCCGAGCTCTCCCTGGTCCAGGCCCAAAGCGCCTACCTGAAGGCCTACTACGGCCTTCTGGCCTCGAGGTGACCATGCGCCGCGCCCTTCTTCTCCTTCCCCTCTTGCTCTTCGCCTGTGACCCCAAGAAGGCCGAGGCCCCCCAGGAGGCCCCCCAGGCCCTGGCCTTCCAGGTGAAGGTCGTATCCCCTACCCGAGGGGCCCTGGAGGCGGAGGTGCGGGCCTCGGCCACGCTCCAGGCGGAAAAGGAAAGCTTCGTGGCCGCAGGGGCCTCGGGCCGGGTCCTGCGCACCCTGAACCCGGGAAGCCGGGTGGAAGCGGGGCAGGGGGTGGTCTTCCTGGACCCCGCTCCCTTCCAGGAGGCCCTCGCCGCAGCCCAGCTCGCCCTGGCCCAGGCGGAGGCCAACCTGGAAAGGACGGAGAACCAACTTAGGGCCAACCGCGCCGCCCTCCTGGCCCAGCTGGAAGCGGCCAAAGCCCAGCTGGAAGCCGCCCGGCGCCGCTTTGAGGAGGGCCAGGCCCTCCTCCAGGCGGGGGCCCTCGCGCCCTTGGACCTCAAGGCCCTGGAGGCCCAGTACCGCCAGGCCCAAGGCGCCTACGAAAACGCCAAGGAGGCCCTGGACCGCCTGGAGCGGGGGGAGGACCTGAAGCTCCTCAGGCTCCAGGTGGACTCCGCCCGCCTCCAGGTGCGCCAGGCGGAGCGGAACCTGAGGGAGACGGTGATCCGCGCCCCCTTCGCGGGGGAGGTGGTGGAGGTCTACGTGCGGGAAGGGGAGTTCGTGGGGACGGGAAGCCGGGCCTTCCGCCTGGCCACCACGGACCGCCTCCTGGGCAAGCTCTACCTCCCCCCGGAGGAGGCGGCCCGCCTCACCCCCGAGACCCCCTTCACCCTCCGGCAAAACGGCCGCACCGTAAGGGCCACCCTCCTGCGCAAGACCGAACTCCCAGGCCAAAACCGCTTGGTGGAGGTGGTCCTAAGGCCGGGAGGAACCCTCCTCCCCGGCCCCGCGGAGGCCAGCTACCGGAAGGCCCTAGCGGAGGGCCTCCTCCTGCCCGTAGGGGCGGTGCGGGCGGAAGGTGGGGAGACGGTGGTCCACACTGCGGAGGAAGGCCGGGCCAGGAGGAGACCGGTGGAGCTTTTAGCCCAGGAGGGGGATAGGGCGGCGGTGGCCGGCCTAAGCGGGGGGGAGCGGGTGATCTTCCCCATCCCCGAGGGCCTGAAGGACGGGGACCCGGTAGAGGTGGTGCCGTGAGGACCAACCCCCTGGTGGCCTTCTTCGTGGAGCGCTTCGTCTTCGCCACGGCCATCTTCGTGGGGCTCGTCCTGGTGGGCCTCCTTCTTGGCCTTGGGCTTGGGGTGGAGCTCCTGCCCCGCTTCCAGGTCCCCGTGGTGGCGGTCTCCACCGCCTACCCGGGGGCGGGACCGGAGGAGGTGGCCGAGCAGGTTTCCAAGCCCCTGGAGGATGCCCTCTCCACCCTAAGCGGGGTGGACACCATCGGCAGCTCCTCCACCGAGGGGTTCAGCCTGGTCTTCATCCAGCTCAAGCAGGGGGTGGATGTGGACCGGGCGGCGGTGGAGGTGAGCCAGAAGGTGGCCGCGGCGCGGAGCGCCCTTCCCAAGGACGCCTCGGCCCCCGTGGTGCAGAAGTTTGACCCCTCCGCCAGCCCCATCCTCTACGTGGCCCTCGAGGCCCCCGGGGAGAGCCTGGCCCGGGTGTTGCGCTACGCCGAGCGGGAGCTTAAGCCCAAGCTCCAGCTGGTCTCGGGGGTGGCGGACATCCGCCTCACCGGGGCCCCCAAGACGGCCATCCAGGTCTACCTGGATCCAGACCGCCTCCAGGCCCTGGGCCTCGCGCCCGGCCAGGTGGTTCAGGCCCTCTCCGCCTCCGCCCTCAACCTTCCCTTGGGGAGCCTGGAAGAGGGGGAGAAGCGGCTGGTCTACACCCTGAGGAACACCCCCGCCACCGCCAAGGAGGTGGCCGAGGTCCTAGTGGACCCAAGCCGGGGCCTCAAGGTGCAGGACGTGGCCCGGGTGGTGGAGGCCACGGAGGAGCCCACCACCCTAAACCGCCTAAATGGCCGCCCTGCGGTCCTCCTGGCGGTGGTGAAGACCCCAGACTCCAACGCGGTGGCGGTGGCCCAGGGGGTGCGGAAGACTTTGGAGGAAGTCCAGCTTCCCCGGGGGTTCCAAGCCGAGGTGGCCCTGGACACCACCCGCTTCATCCGGGCCGCGGTGGAGGACACCGTGCGGGAGGCCTTCTGGGCAACCTTCGCCGTGTCCCTCGTGGTCCTCCTTTTCCTGGGCAAGCTCAACTCCGTTTTCTCCGTCATCCTCGCCATCCCCATCACCCTTTCGGGGGCCATCCTCCTCTTTGGGCTGCTGGGCTTCACCTACAACCTCATCAGCCTCCTGGCCCTCACCGTGGCGGTGGGCATCGTGGTGGACGATTCCATCGTGGTGGCGGAGAACATAGACCGCTACCGCAAGATGGGCTATAGCCCCAAGGAGGCGGTCCTTAGGGGGGCCAGCGAGGTGAGCGTGGCCGTGGCCGCGGCCACCTTAAGCCTCCTCGCCGTCTTCCTCCCCATCAGCTTCCTCCCCGGGCTCATCGGGCAGATCTTTCAGCAGTTCGGCCTGGGGATGGCCGCGGCCATCGCGGTGAGCTGGCTTGAAGCCCTCCTCTTCCTCACCGTGCGCCTGGCCTACTTCCCTGACCCTGAACCCCCCACCCTCCAGGAGGCCTTCCAGGCCCTAAGGCTCCTTCCGAAAGACCTCCTTTGGGCCTACCGGCAGGGGTTCTACCGGCCCCTGGGGCTCCTCGTGGGGGGAGCCTTCCTCTTCCTCCTCCTGCCCAAAGGCCCCCTTTACCTCCTCCTCCTTCCCCTCTACCCAGCCCTCCTGGGGCTTCTTCGCTACCTGGGCCGTTTCCTCCTGGACCTGGCGGGGGCCCTGACCCGGCTCCTGCACCAAGGGGTGGAGGGGGGGCTTGCCCGCCTCACCGAGGGCTACGCCCGCGCCCTGGAAGGGGCCTTAAGGCGGCCTTGGCTGGTCCTCCTTCTGGCGGGGGTGGCCTTCCTCTCCCTCTTCCCCATCCTGCCCCGGATCCCCTTCAACTTCACCCCCCAGTCCGACACCGGGGTCCTCACCGCCACCCTCCTCTTCCCCAAGGACACCCCCCTTCCCGTTTCCGACCGGGCGGCCCGGGCCCTGGAGGCCTACTTTCTGGCCCACCCCGCGGTGGAGCGAGTGGTGACCACCGTGGGGGCTAGCGCCACCGGGGGGGCCCAGGTGGGGGACCCAAGCCGGATCCAGCTCCAGATTGTCCTGAAGCCCAAGGGGAAGCGGCCCGACATCTTCATCCTCACCGAGGTCTTCAACCGAGAGGGGAAGGAGGTCTTAAAGGACTTCGCCGGGGCGGATCTCCGCGTCCTCGCCCAGACCGGCCCCGAGGCGGGGGACGCGGACCTGCAGTTCTTCGTCACCAGCCCTGACCGCGCCCTTTTGGAGGAACGGGTGGCCGCCATGGTGGACCTCATCAGGGCCAAGCCCTACGTGCTGAACGTCAAGAGCACCCTCGAGGCCACCCAAAGGGAACGGGTCTTCGTCCCCGACCCCGCAAGGCTTTCCGGCACCGGCCTCACCCCAGGGGACCTGGCCCAGGCTCTCCGGCTCTACCTCTCGGGCACCCAGGCGGCCACCGCCCGCCGGGGCGGGGAGGAATTCCCCATCCGCGTCCAGATGGACCCCCTCCGCCTTTCCGGGGAGACCGACCTCCTGGGCCTGCCCGTCTACGCCCCAGCCCTCCAGGCCTTCCTGCCCTTGGGAAGCCTAGGGCGGTTTGAGGAGCGCCCCGGCCCCACCCTCATCTCCCGCCGCAACCAGGCCTACGCCGCGGGGGTCAACATCAACCTCCGCCCCGATGCCCCGGGCACCTTCCAGATCCAAAGGGAACTGGAGGCGGAGTTTAAGGAAAAGGGCCTCCTGGGGAATGGGGTGGGGCTGGTGAGCGCGGGGCTTGGAAGCTTCACCAGGGAGCTCGCCCGCCTGGCCCCCCTGGCCTTCCTGCTCGCCCTGGTCCTCAACTACCTGGTCATCGCCAGCCAGTTCAACGCCTGGCGCTACCCCCTTTACCTCCTCCTCCCCGTGCCCCTGGCCCTGGTGGGGGCCTTCTGGCTCACCTACCTCTTGAGCACGGGCCTGGACGTGATCAGCGTCCTGGGGGTGGTGATGCTCATCGGCCTGGTGACCAAAAACGCCATCCTCCTCCTGGACTTCGCCGTGCGCCGCATGCGGGAAAAGCCCCTCAAAGCGGCCCTGGTGGAGGCAGCAAGGCTCAGGCTCAGGCCCATCCTCATGACCACCCTCACGGTGCTCATCATCAGCCTGCCCCTCCTTCTGGGCACAGGGGAAGGGGCGGAGTACCGGAGGCCCTTGGGGGTCATCATCTTGGGGGGGCTCCTCTCCTCCACCCTCCTCACCCTCTTCGTGGTGCCCGCGGCCTTCTTCGCCTTTGAGGGCCGGAGGAAGCCTGAAGAGGTGCTGGTGTGAGCGCCAAACGCCTCTTCCTCTACCTCCTCCCCGCCGCCTTCCTCCTTGCGGGTCTGGTGGCGGGTCTGGGCTTTTATTTCCTCAGGCCCTACCCCGCGGAACCCCTGGCCCGGGAGGCCTTCCAAAGGGCCGGGGGGGTGGAAAGGCCCTACGGCTACCTCATGGCCCCCAAGGCCCCAAAAGCCCTCCTGGCCTTCTACCCGGGGGCCCGGGTGGACCCCCAGGCCTACGCCCCCCTCCTTGCCCCCCTGAAGGAGGCGGGCTACGGGGTGGCCCTCCTCAAGGTGCCCTCGGGGATTGCCCTCCTGGGGAAGGAGCGGGCCCTCGAGGCCGCCCGGGACTTCCCCACCCTCCCCCTCCTCGTGGGGGGGCATAGCCTAGGCGGGGTGGCCGCGGCGGAGCTCGCCGCCCGGGAAAAGCTCCCCCTCCTCCTCTTCGCCAGCTACCCCGAGGGGGACCTCTCCGGGGAGGCCCTTCCCACCCTGGCCCTCTTCGGGGAGGAGGACGGCCTCCTACCCCCCTCCGAGGCCTGGGAAAGGGCAAGGAGACTGCCCAAGGGAGCCCGGGTGGTCTTCATCCCCGGGCTCAACCATGCGGGCTTCGGGGCCTACGGCCCCCAGCGGGGAGACAGGCCCCTAAGGAGGCCCCGGGAGGCCCTCTGGCGGGAGATCCAGGGGGAGGTCCTGCTTTTTCTAGATAGCCTACAGCTCTCCGCCCCACCCCCGCCCCAAGCGGTACGCTAAGGGCGTGACCACCCAGGAACGCATCTTCCAAGCCATGAAGGCCAACCTGGGGGAGGGCCTCCCCGAGGCCATCCCCCTTCTCTTGGAAAAGGCCCCGAGCCTCCTTTTGGAGCATGGGCGGAGCTGGAGCTTCGCCATGCCGGAAGAAGGCGCGTTGGACGAGAAGACCCGGACGCTCATCCTCCTGGGCATCGCCCTGGCCACGGGGTCCGAAAGCTGCGTGCGGGCCATGGCCCACCGAGCCAAGGGGCTCGGCATCCCCAAGGAAGCCCTGCTGGAAACCCTGAAGATCGCCCGCCTAGCCCAGGCCAACGCCCTCCTAGGCCACGCCACCCCCCTTTTAGAGGTGCTATAGTGGGAAAAGCCGGGGCGGGCGCCCCCCCTCGGAGTCCAAGCTTCCCCCACAACCCGCACGCGTCCCTGTTCCCTTTTTGGGGGAAGGGAAAGGAGCGCCATGAAGGATAGCTTCCAAACCCTAAAGACCCTGAGCACCCAAAGCGGCACCCACGGCTACTACGACCTCCTGGAGCTGGAGCGGCAGGGCCTCGCGGAGGTGAGCCGCCTGCCCTTCTCCATCCGGGTCATGCTGGAAAGCCTCCTCAGAAACGAGGACGGCTACCAGGTGACCCGGGAAGACATCCTGGCCCTGGCCCGCTGGCAGCCTGAGCCCGGGGAGATCAACGTGCCCCTAAAGCTTGCCCGGGTCATCCTCCAGGACTTCACCGGGGTGCCCGCGGTGGTGGACCTGGCGGCCATGCGGGACGCGGTGAAGGCCCGGGGTTGGGACCCCAAGCGGATCAACCCCCTGGTGCCCGCGGACCTGGTCATTGACCACTCCGTGCAGGTGGACGCCTTCGGCACCGCCTACGCCTTCTTCTACAACGTGGAGAAGGAGTACGAAAGGAACCGGGAGCGCTACCTCCTCCTCAAGTGGGGGCAGGAGGCCCTGGAGAACTTCCGCGTGGTGCCCCCGGGCACAGGGATTGTCCACCAGGTGAACCTGGAGTACCTGGCCAAGGTGGTCATGACGGAAAAGCGGGATGGCCTCACCCTGGCCTTCCCCGATAGCCTGGTGGGCACCGACAGCCACACCACCATGGTGAACGGCCTCGGGGTCCTGGGCTGGGGTGTGGGGGGCATCGAGGCCGAGGCGGTGATGCTGGGCCAGCCCTACTACATGCTGGCCCCCAAGGTGGTGGGCTTCAAGCTCTACGGGGAGCTCCCCGAGGGGGCCACGGCCACCGACCTGGTCCTCACCGTCACCGAGATGCTCCGCAAGCACGGGGTGGTGGGGAAGTTCGTGGAGTTCTACGGTCCTGGGGTTTCCAAGCTCTCCCTGGCCGACCGGGCCACCATCGCCAACATGGCTCCCGAGTATGGGGCCACCATGGGCTTTTTCCCCGTGGACGAGGAGACCCTGAACTACCTGAGGCTCACGGGCCGCCCCGAGGAGCTTGTTGAGCTGGTGGAGGCCTACACCAAGGCCGCAGGCCTCTTCCGCACCCCCGAGGCCGAGGCCAAGGTCCAGTACTCCGAGCACCTAGAGCTGGACCTCTCCACGGTGGAGCCCTCCCTGGCGGGCCCCAAGCGTCCCCAGGACCGGGTGCCCCTTAAGGAGGCCAAAAAGAGCTTCCTCCTCCACCTCACCAAACCGGTGAAGGAGCGGGGCTTTGGCCTTTCCGAGGACCAGCTCGGCAAGAAGGTCCTGGTCAAACGCAAGGACGAGGAGTTTGAGCTTATCCACGGCTCCGTGGTCATCGCCGCCATCACCAGCTGCACCAACACCTCCAACCCCTCGGTGATGCTGGGGGCGGGGCTTCTCGCCAAGAAGGCGGTGGAGGCGGGCTTGGACACCAAGCCTTGGGTCAAGACCTCCCTGGCCCCAGGCTCCAAGGTGGTGACGGACTACCTCGAGGCCAGCGGCCTCCTCCCCTTCCTGGAGGCCTTGCACTTCCACGTGGTGGGCTACGGGTGCACCACCTGCATCGGCAACTCCGGCCCCCTCCCCGAGGACATCGCCCGCGCGGTGGAGGAAGGGGACCTGGCGGTGGCCGCGGTGCTCTCCGGAAACCGCAACTTTGAGGGGCGCATCAACCCGCACGTGAAGGCCAACTACCTGGCAAGCCCCATGCTGGTGGTGGCCTACGCCCTGGCGGGGCGCATGGACATTGACCTCACCACCGAGCCCTTAGGCTTTGACCCCAACGGCAAGCCCGTGTACCTCAAGGACATCTGGCCCTCTATGGAGGAGATCCAGGAGGCCATCCGCAAGACCCTGGACCCCGAGCTCTTCAAGAAGGAGTACAGCAAGGTCTTCCAAGGGGACGAGCGCTGGCAGGCCCTCCCCGCCCCCACCGGGGAGCTCTACGCCTGGGATTCCGAAAGCACCTACATCCAGAAGCCCCCCTTCTTTGAGGAGCTGGGGGCCCGCCAGGTGGGGGACATCCGGGGGGCGAGGGTCCTTCTGGTCCTGGGGGACTCCGTGACCACGGACCACATCTCCCCCGCGGGGGCCATCCCCGTGAAAAGCCCCGCGGGCCAGTACCTCCTAAGCAAAGGGGTGAAGCCCGAGGACTTCAACTCCTACGGTGCCCGCCGCGGCAACCACGAGGTCATGATGCGGGGCACCTTCGCCAACATCCGCATCAAGAACCTCATGTTGGACAGCATTGAGGGGGGTTACGCCAAGAAGCTTCCCGAGGGTGAGGTGGATTTCGTCTACAACGTGGCCATGCGCTACAAGGCCGAGGGCACCCCCCTCCTGGTCATCGCCGGGAAGGAGTACGGCACCGGGTCTAGCCGCGACTGGGCGGCCAAGGGGACCTACCTCCTTGGGGTGAAGGCGGTGCTGGCGGAGAGCTTTGAGCGCATCCACCGCTCTAACCTGGTGGGGATGGGCGTCCTGCCCCTGGAGTTCCTGCCTGGGCAGAACCGGGAGACCCTGGGCCTCACGGGCTACGAGGTCTACGATATCCTGGGCCTTTCCGACCTCCAGCCCCGGAAGCAGGTGGACGTGGTGGCCCGGCGGGAAGACGGTAGCGAGATCCGCTTCCAAGTCATCGCCCGGCTGGACACCCAGGTGGAGGTGGACTACTACAAGAACGGGGGCATCCTCCAGACCGTGCTCCTGAACATCCTCAAAGAGGAGAAGGCCAAGTAGGCACCCCTGGGGTCCCCGCCGAAGCCAAAGCTTCGGCGGGGTACTTAAGAAGCCCCCCGCCGGCTTTCCCGGCGGGGGGCTTTTGGTGCCGGGGACGGGACTCGAACCCGTACGGGGGAGTTTCCCCCAGCGGATTTTAAGTCCGCAGCGTCTACCGTTCCGCCACCCCGGCGAAACCGCCCTCATCCTACGGCAAGGGGCTAAGGGCGGGCAAGGTTTAAAGGGCGTAGCGCCGGAAGGCCTCCTCCCGGAAGCGGGCCTCCACCAGGTCCTCCCAGTAAAGCCACCCCTCCCGGAAGGGGGGAAAGTCCAAAAAGCCCCCTTCCGCCTTGAGGTGGAAGGCGAGCTCCGAGGGCTCCGTCACCCCCTGCTGGAAGGCGAGGAGGGCCGACTGGTAGGCCCCAAAACTCGTCTGGGCCTGGCTTCCCACCATGGCCCGCTTCCCCCTTTCCCTAGCCAGGGCCAGCATCTCCAAGGTCCAGGTGACCCCACTGCGGGCGGGCTTGAGGTTCAGGATGTCAAAGGTGTCCAGGGCAAGCTCCCGCCTGAGGTCTTTTGGGGTCATGGCGGAATCGTCGGCGATGAGGGGGAGGAGGTCCTTGGCCTTGAGGTCCTTCCGGGCCAGGATCTCCTCTATGGGCAGGGGCTCTTCCACGTAGAGGAGGCCCATCTCCTTCCAGGCCTTTAGGTAGGCCTCGGCTTCCTTGGGGCTTAGGGTCTCGTTGGCATCGGCGTATAGGTCGGCGTCGGGGAAGGATTCCCGTAGGCGAAGGAGCTTCCTCCGGTCCCCCTCCAGGTCCCGCCCCACCTTCACCTTGAAGACCCGGACCCCCGCCCCGTAGGCCAGGCGGGCGTCTTCCAGCATCTCCTCCTCCGAGGCCATGCCCAGGATGTAGGCCACCCGCACCCGGTGCTTGGCGGGCTTTAAGACCTGGTACAGTTCCTCCCCCTCGCTCCTCGCCCAAGCCTCCCAGAGGGCCATGTCCAGGGCCCCCTTCAGCCCGTAGTTGAAGGGGAAGGCCTCTAAGACCTCCCGGATGGCCTCTTGGTCGTCGGCCTTGAGGCCAAGAAGCCTGGGCCTAAGGTAGTCCAGCCCCGCCTGCACGCTCCCCAGGGTCTCCCCGTAGATGGTGGGGCGGATGGCCACCTCGGCGCGGCCTAGGCTTCCGTCCGATAGCTCCACCTCCAAGAGGGCGTGCTCGAGGGCCCCCATCTCCGAAGCCTTCCCCCAACGCAAGGGGGCTTTTAGGGGGATGCGGAAAGGGATCAGGCGCAGGTCCTTGATGGCCGGCATGCCCCCATTATGGCCCGAGGCGCAAGGTCAGGTCGGCCCCGAGAAGGGCCTCCCCGCTCACCCGGTGGGGCACCCCCAAGGCCTCTCCCAGGGCCCGGGCCAGGAGGCCAGGGCCGTTTTCCAGGACCTCCGTGCGGGGAGGGTCCACCAAAAGGGGGCGCTCCCAAACCCTTAGGCCCAGGGCCCGAAGCCTTTCCGCCACCTCATGGGCCCTTTCCCGGCTCGAGGGGCCATAGACCAGGGCCACACTCCGCCCCCTTAGGGAAACCTCCTCGGGCAAGGCCTGACCCTCAAAGTAGCGGGCGCGGAGCTCCGCCAGGGCCCCCCGGTCCACCACCCAGCCGTTCCCGAAGTGGCCCGGGAGGAGGAGGCTTACGAGCTCCGGCCGCCTCAGGGCAAAGCCCAAAACCCGCCCCACCTCCTCCCGGGAAAGGTCGGTGCGCACGTGGGCCTCCGCCTGGGCCAGGGCCCGGGGGAGGTGGGGGAGCCCAGCGGGGCTTAAGGCCTTCTCCTTCAGGGCCTGGAAGAAGGCCTGCTGGCGCTGGATGCGGCCGATATCCCCCAGGGCGTCGTGCCGGAAGCGGAGGAAGCCCTCGGCCTCCTTGCCGCCTAGCACCTGGCAGCCGGGCTCCAGGTCTATGGAAAGCCCCGCCGCCTTGTCCTGATACTGGAGGGGCTTTTCCACGCAGACCCTAACCCCCCCCAAAGCGTCCACGAAGGCGTAGAGGGCCTCGAGGCTCACCGCCACGTACCGCTCCGCCTCCACCCCCACCACCTGGGCCACGGCCCGCTTCAAGAGCTCCGGGCCCCCTAAGGGGTTGGCGGCGTTGATCTTGTGCCAGCCGTAGCCTGGAAGGTCCACCCCCACGTCCCGGGGAACGGAAAGGACCACCACCCGGCTGGCCCGGGGGTCCAGCCGCACCAGGAGGATGGTGTCCGCCAAGCCCCTGAAGCGCTCCGGGGCCCTTTGGTGGTAGCCGGAGTACTCCGGGGAAACCCCGTAGACGAGAAGGGTCAGGGGCCGGTCCAGGCCCCTAGGGTCGGGCAGGCCGTACCGGAGGAGGGGGCCCACCAGGGGAAAGGCCCAGTAGAGGAAGAGGAGAAAGGCCAGAAGAAGGACCACGGGCAAAAGCCGGCGCACAGGAAGCCATTCTAGCCCTCCGCCCCTTAAGGAAATGAAAACCCCCGCCTTTTGGGCAGGGGGCAAGGGGAAGAGGGGCCTTAGGGGAAGCAGTAGGTGGCATCCGAAAGCACCCGGTCGGCCTGAACGAGGCCGTACCCCGTCTGAGCATCGTACTGACCGCCGTTGGCGGCCGTCTGGATGAGGCACTGCTTGACCTGGCTCACGGTGGGGGCCTGGCCGCGGACCGCGTGGTAGTGGGCCACGTAGAGGGCGGCCACCGCGCTCACCATGGGGGCGGCGAAGGAGGTGCCGGCCTGCGCGACGTATCGCCCCGGGCTCTGGTAGTAGGGGTAGTCCCGGCCCAGGGCCAGGACGTGGAGGGTCTGGGGCGGGTTCTGGTTTCCTCCTGGGGCAAGGACCAGGTCCCTAGGGGTAGTGGAGTAGTTGGAGAAGTCGGAGCGAGTCCCGTCCAGCCGGGCCGACCCCACGGCCAGGACCCCGGGGTAGGCCGCGGGGTACATGAGACCATCCGTCCCATCGTTGCCCGCAGCGGCAACGGGGAGGCTGCCCTTGGAAAGGGCGTAGTTCAAAGCGTTTTGGACCACCCCATCCAAGGGAGTAGTGCTCCCCAGGCTCAGGTTGATGACCGCCGCTCCCTGGTCCGCCGCGTAGCGGATGGCATCAGCCAAGACCTGGCTGGTGGAGGCGTAAGACCCCGCCACCCAGTAAAAGACCTTGATGGGCAGCACCTTAACCCGGTTCAGACCAAGCCCAGGGACCCCTTTGCCGTTGTCTGCCACCGCGGCCACCAGGCCCGCCACCCCTTGGCCGTGGTCGGGGTCATTGTTCATGTAGGAGTAACCGGAAGGAGGCGGAGATGGATCCAGGTTGCTCTCACCTAGACCGTCCTGGGTAGCGTTGTAACCGGGAAGGAAAAGCCCTGCATCCTCATGGGCGCGGTTAAAGACCGTGTCCAGAACGGCCACAACGGGGGTACATCCGTAGGCCTGGGATCGGACAAGGTCCCAGGCCGCCTCCATGTAGAGGAGGTCCAGGTAAGACTTTAGGCGGGAGGAATCGGTTGGGGATACAGTGTAAAGGGGGTCGCTGGGGGCGTAGAGGGGGAAGTAGAGGTAGTTGGGCTGCACGAACCGCGCCCCCGCGCGGAGAAGAGCCTCCGCCTTGGCCCGCTCCTGGCCCCTCGGCACCTGGACCCTCAGGAACCCCCCCTCCAGGGCGGAAAGGGGCCGTACCCCCTCCACCCGGGCGGCCAGGCCCTGGGGGGTGAGGGCCCCCGGAAGCACCAAAAGCTCCCCGGGCACATGGGGGGCCGAGAAGTCCCCAAGGCCCTGGGGGACCACGCCCTGGGAGCCGAACCCCTGGGCCGAAAGCACAGTAGGGGTAGGGATGCAGCTCGTGGGGGGAGGTGGCGGGGGAGGCTCGGTGGGGCAAGCGGTGAGAAGGAGGGCCATCCCCAGGAAAAGCCCAGCGAAGGCAAGGCGCTTCATGCCTTCCACTATACCCGTCCGGGCCACGGCCCTCCTTAAGCCTGCCCTAAGGTTTCCTCCACCCGCTCGGCCAACTTCTCCAAAAAAGTGAAGAACATGGGGCCATAGTGGGCGAGTTCATCCCCATCCGTGGCGGCCACGGGGAAGTCCCAGCCCCTTTCCCGGGCCAGGGCCCTGGCCTTTTCCAAGGGGTTTTTCCCCCAGGGCTTGGGCTCGTAGAGGAAGAGGTCGGGGCGGCGCCTTTTCACCTCCTCCAGGTCCGGAGGGAAGTAGGCCTGGGGCACATCCAGGAAGAGGGGCTTTAGACCCAGGTGGAGGAGGGCTTGGGCGATGTAGCTCCCCCGGCCCACGGTGATGGGCCCCCCGAGGTCCATCTCAAAGTAGACCGTGGCCTGGAAACGGCCCCTTAAGTGGGCGTAGCGCTGGGCGAGGGTGTGGGCGAGCTCCGTGGCCCGCCCCTCCAGGCCCAGGAGGTGGCCCAGGGTGGAGAGGTTTTCCAGGATGCCGTAGGGGCTTGTGGGAAGGGGTAGGGCATAGACGGGAAAGCCCTCCTCCTTAAGCCTAAGGGCCTGGTCCCGCTGCACCCCGGTGGAGAGGAGGACCAGGTCAGGGCTTAGGCTCCTTAGGAGCTCGGTGCGGGTCTTGGTGTAGGAGGCGAGGACGGGAAGGGAAAGGACCTCGGCCGGGCGGTGGCAGAAGGCGCTCCGGCCCACCACCTTCTCCCCCACCCCCAGGGCAAAGAGGGCGTCGGTGACGTTGGGGGCAAGGCTTGCGATGCGCTCAAAGCGGTCCGGGAGGTCCAAAGGCCCCAGGATCTCGTGGAAAACCCTCATCGCCTAAGGTCCAGGGCGCGGGCGTGGCCCTCGAGGCCCTCCGCCCGCGCGAGGAGGGCCCCCTTAGGGGCAAGCCGCCGCACCGCCTTCTCCGCCAGGCCCAGCACGGGGATGACCTTGAGGAAGTCCCGCACCGCAAGCCCCCCCTGGAAGCGGGCGGTGCCGGAGGTGGGCATCACGTGGCTGGGCCCGGCGATGTAGTCCCCCAAGGCCTCCGGGGTCCCCTCCCCCAGGAAGACCCCCCCCGCGTTCCGCACCCGGCCCAGCCAGGGCAGGGGATCGGAAAGGGCCAGGCAGAGGTGCTCGGGGGCGTAGAGGTTGGCAAGCGCAAAGGCCTCCTCGAGGCTTTCCGTGAGCACCAGCCCCCCCCTCTCCAGGGCCCTCTTGGACACCTCCCCCCGGGGAAGGTCCAAAAGCTGTCGGGCAAGCTCCGCCTCCACCTTCTCCAAAAGGGCCCGGTCCGGGGAGAGGAGCCAGGGCTCGGAGTCCGGGCCGTGCTCCGCCTGGGCAAGAAGGTCCGCGGCGAGGAGCCTGGGGGAGGCGGAGCCGTCCGCCACGATGAGGGTTTCCGTGGGGCCCGCCAGGCCGTCAATCCCCACCGTCCCGTAGACCTGACGCTTGGCCTCCACCACGTAGGCGTTGCCCGGCCCCACGATCTTGTCCACCCGGGGAACCCTTTCCGTGCCGTAGGCCAGGGCGGCCACCGCCTGGGCCCCCCCCATGGCGAAAAGCCGGTCTGCTCCCGCCACCCAGGCCGCGGCCAGGACCCCGGGGTGGACCTTGGGGGGGCTGGCCACGATGACCTCCTCCACCCCCGCCACCTTGGCGGGCACCACGGTCATGAGGAGGCTGGAAAGGAGGGGGGCGCTTCCTCCCGGCACGTACACCCCCACCCGGTCCAGGGGCCGGACCAGCTGGCCCAGGACCCCGCTCTCGTCCGCCTTTAAAAACCCCCCCCGGGCCTCCTCCCGGTAAAAGGCCTCTATACGCTCCCGGGCGGTTTCCAGAGCGTCGCGCAGCTCCTCGTCCAGGTCCTCGTAGGCCTCCCGCCAGGCCTTCTTGGGAATCTCCTCCACCGGGTGGCCGTCCAGGTCCCGGCTCAAGCGGTCCAGGGCCTCGTCCCCTTGGGTGCGCACCGCCTCCAGAATCCCCCGGACGATGCCCTCCACCTTGGGGTCAAAGGCAAGGCCCCGGCGGGCAAACCGCTCCCGCACCTCCTCCGCGCGGTAGATCATGCCCCCACTATACCCAACGCCGCCGCCTTCTGGGCTCCTCCTCCCCCTCCCACAGGACCTCAAACACGTGGTCGCCCACCTGCTGGGCCACCCGCACCACCCGGTCCCCCTCCACCTGGACCAGGGTGAGCCCCGGGCGCAGGCGGTACTGGCGAAGGGAACGACCCTCGGCCTCGAAGTCGGGCAGGCGTTCCACGTAGGCCCGCCCCCCGGGGAGGGCAAAGCGGGCCACCTCCCCCGGGAGAAGCTCCAGGTGGGGCAAGGCAAGGAGGAGGGAAAGGGCATCGTGGTAGGGAGCCACATAGGGGTAGGCCAGGCTCTCCTTGCCTTGGCTCACCATCACCAGCCCCTCCTCCTCCAGCCTCTCCACGGTGAAGACCCGGGCCTCCCGGCCCTCCACCCGTTCGGAAAAGTAGCGGGAAAACCCCTCGGGGTCGGTCTCCGTGGTAAGGCGAACCTTGGTGCGGGGTAGGGGCAGGAGGAGCTCGGCCTGGAAGGTGGCCTTCACCCCTTCCCGGCCAGGCAGGACCTCCAGCCGCCCCTTTCCCGCGGGCTCCCCCGCGTGGAGGAAGCGGTAAAGGTGTACAACCTTGCGCGCGCGCATGGGGCTAGCGTACCCGAATGGTGAGGGGTGGGCCCGGGACCTCCAGGAGGTAGTCCACGGGGTCGCGGCCGGGCACCCGGATGCGGAGCCGGTACACCCCAGGCACGTCCACCTCCACCCGCCCCGGGGCGGTGAGGAGAAGGATACCCGGCTGGAGCTGGGAGCCCGTGGGGGCCTCCAGGAGGTAGACCTCCGCCTTCTCCGAGGGGGGCTCGGTGCGAAACTCCATGGCGTAGGGGCCCTGCCCCTGGGGCCTAGGCCTCAAGAGGAACACCCCCAAAAGGACGAGGAGGAAGAGGGATAGAAGCCAAAGAAAAGACCGCCTCGAGCGCTTGGGCTCCACCACGGCGAAGGGGGGCTCGTCCTTCTCCTCTATGCGGATGACCTTGGGGCGGCTTGGGGGGGAGGGGGAAGCTTCCTCGGGTAGCGGCCCAGGGGGCTCGGGCGGGGTCTCCTCCTCCACGGGAAGGGGTCGCTTTTTGGGCTCGTGGGTGGGCTCTGGCTGCGGGGGCTCTTCGGAACGGACCTCCGAGACCGCTTCTTGAGGGGTACCCAGGGCCTCCAGATCCCCCCGCTCCAGGGCCTCCCTTAGGGGAAACTCCTCCCAGCGGGGTCCCGCCAAGGCCCGGGCGAGCTCCAAAAGGGCCTGCCGCCCGTCCCCCCCCAAGGCCTTAAGCCCGGCCCCCGCGAGCCACACCCGCCGGCCCTTCACCAGGCAGAGCTCGGCCCTGGGGGCGTAGGCCACCCCTTGGGCCTCGAGGCCCTTCAGGGCCTGGGCCATGGCCCGGACCCAAACGGCAAGCCGCTCGAGGTCTGCCACCCCCAGGTAGTGGGAAAGGGGCACCGCCCCCAGGGGCCACTCCAGCACCCAAGCCCCCTCCAGGGCTTCCAAAAAAGGAAGGAGGTCCGGCCCCTCCAGGGGCCGCCCCTCCGCCCCCTTGATGACCATCACCGGGGTTCCGGTGCGGGTGTCCTGGGCCTCGTAGACGGTAAGGGGGGGAATACGGGCGATAATACGGCGAAGCCAATGGGTTCCCAAAACCTCCATCCCCCCAAGTATACGTGTGGCCCTGTGCTCGGACAAACACATGTGAGACTGCCCCAACTAAAATGTGGGGACCACTCCAACATGAAGGAGGTCCCCAGGAATGCAGCTTACCACCATCGGCCAGGAGATGTGGAAGGGAGCCCGGCTGGCCCACCGCCTTGAGGAGGCCGGAGCAGGAGATCCCAACGTCCAAGGACGCCTACGTAAACTCCAACTCGTCCAGTCCCTCCGCCAACGCCAAGTGGACTGGCCGGAAATCCAGG
>NZ_JBBIMD010000040.1:0-21449 GCF_037444525.1 Thermus sp.
GCCCTTGAGGCTCTTTTTGGAGGGCGGGGCCTTTCATCGGGGGCGTGGGGTGAGGGGGCGGAGTGGAAGGGGAGGGGTCTTCACCTGGGGTGTCTTCCGAGGCGCAGTCCCCACCTGGATCCCATGGGGACGGTATGGCGGCGGGTGGGGGGGTTCGGATGCCCCGGCGGCGCCATCCCGACCTGGAGGCGGTGCAGCTGGCCCTCCAGGCCTTGGGGGGTGTGGAGGCGAAAATCCAAGGCAAAGGCGCTTAGACGCAAGCCTGTCCGCGCGGGGCTGAGGGCGGTCCCGGTGGCGATGCCCTATGGCCCTTTCCCGAAAGCCCGCTTCCCACTTAGCAACCTTCCTCACCTTTTTCCTTGGGGGCGGGGCTATTATTTAGGAGTCCTAAGGAGGTGAGCATGGCGGAGATCCCCGGCTACGCCTACGGCGACCCCGCCCTGGCCCCCTCTCCGGTGGGGCCTAAGGAGCTGGAGGAGCTCAAGGCAGCCCTCATGTGGACGGAGGAGGACAACGAGGCCCTAAGGGAAGCGGGGGAGGTCCTCAAGGACCAGGTGGAGGAGATCCTGGACCTCTGGTACGGCTTCGTGGGGAGCCACCCCCACCTCCTCCGCTACTTCGCCGACCCCCAGGGCCAGCCCATCCCGGAATACCTGGAAAGGGTCCGGCGGCGGTTCGGCCAGTGGATCCTGGACACCTGCCTCCGCCCCAAGGACGAGGCCTGGCTGGCCTACCAGCACGAGATCGGCCTGCGGCACCACCGCAGCAAGAAGGGGCGCACGGACGGGGTGGAGACCACCCCCCACATCCCCTTGCGCTACCTCATCGCCTTCATCTACCCCATCACCGCCACCCTAAAGCCCTTCCTGGCCAGGAAGGGGCACCCTCAGGAGAAGGTGGAGCGGATGCACCAGGCTTGGTTCAAGGCGGTGGTCCTGCAGGCCGCCCTTTGGAGCTACCCCTACGTCAAAGAAGGGGATTTCTAGGAGGTGAGGGAGATGCGGAGGAAGGCGGTTTTGGGGCTTTTGGCGCTGGGCCTTGGCGTCCTGGCCCAGGGGGGATTCCCCTACCCCGAGGGGTTCCGCTTCTGGACCCACGTGAAGAGTATGGAGATCAAGAGGGGCCACCCCCTCTACGAGGCCTTTGGCGGCCTGCACCACATCTACGCCAACCCCCAGGCCCTAGCGGGGTACCTCTCGGGGAAAAAGGCCTTCCCCCAGGGCTCGGTCATCGTCTTTGACCTCCTGGAGGCCAAGGAGGAGGGAAACGCCCTCCTGGAAGGCCAGCGGAAGCTCATCGGGGTCATGGTCAAAGACCCCGCCCGCTACCCGGAGACGGGGGGCTGGGGGTACTACGCCTTCGGGCCCGACGGAAAGCCCCTGGCCATAGACGCCAAAGCCTGCCACGCCTGCCACCAGGGGGCAGCCAACACGGACTTCGTCTTCAGCGCCTTCCGGCCATAATAGGGGGGTGGACCTCGAGGCCAAGGTTCTGGCCCTCCTGGAGCGCCTGGCCCGGGCGGAGCGGGCCCTCCTCACCAAAAGGGCCCACGCCCTGGGCCTTTCCACCACCCAGGCGGGGATCCTCCTGGAGCTTTTGGGCAGGGCCCTAGGGGCGGGGGCCCTGGCAGAGGCCCTGGGCCTCACCCCGCCCACGGTGACGGATGCCCTGCGCGCGCTGAAGGCCAAGGGGCTGGTGGCAGAGGCGGCGGACCCCAAGGACCGCAGGCGGAAGGTCCTCCGGCCCACCCCCAAGGGGGAGGGGGTAGCCGAGGCCCTCCGCCCCTACCGCAAACCCCTGGAGGAGGCCCTGGGGGGGGTGCCGGACCTCGAGGGGCTTTGGGAGGAGCTCGCCCATCTGGCCACGGGGCTCATCGCCCAAGGCGTCATGGCGGAGACGGGGCTTTGCCTCACCTGCCGCCATCTGGAGCGGAGGGGAAAGGCGTACCGCTGCGCCCTCCTGGGCCTAGGCCTAAGGCCCTCGGAGCTCCGCCTGGCCTGCCCGGACCACGCCCCAGCTTGAAAGGGGAGTTGCCGGGGAAAACCCTTTCTCTTAGCATGGGAACAAGGTGGCCCTCAGCTGGCAAAGCCCGGTCTACCTGGAAAGGCCCCGGCTTCTGGACCGCCTGCCGGAGGAGCCGGGGTTTGTGGTGGTCTTGGAGGCCCCCGCGGGCTTTGGCAAGAGCGTCCTGGCGGGGCAGCTTTCCGCCCGGCTCGGGCTTAGGACGCTTTGGGCCAGCGCCGGGCTGGGGGAGCCCAAAGCCCTCCTGGCCCGGGCCCTGGGCCTGCCTGGGGAGGCCCCTTGGGGGCCCATCCTCGAGGCCCTCGCGGCCGAGCCCACCCTGGTGGTCCTGGAGGACCTCAAGGGGGACGAGGCCCTAGGCCCTCTCCTCCGCACCCTCCCCGCCCTCCTGGTCCTGGCGAGCCGGAACCCCCTCCCCTGCCCCGAGCTTCCCAAACTCCTCGCCGAGGGGCGGCTCGTGCGCCTCGGGCCCAGGGAGCTCGCCTTCACCCTGGAGGAAGCTAAAGCCCTCTTCGGGGAACGCCCCGGGGCGGAGGAGGCCCACCGGGCCACGGGGGGCTGGCCCCTGCCCCTTTTCCTCTCCGCCCTCACCGGGGAACCCCCGGAGCCCCGGGCCCTCCTCCAGGGCCTGAGGGAAAGCCTCACCCCGGAGGAGTTCGAAGAGGGCCTCCTCCTCGCTGCCCTCCCCTACCTGCCCCCCGGGCTCGCCACCCCGGCCACGGAGGGCCTCTTCGCCAAGGGCCTCCTCCGCCGCCTCCCCGAGGGCTTCCGCCTCCACGACCTCTTGAGGGAGATGGCCCTTCGGAGCCTCAAGGGGGAGGTGCAGCGGACGGTGAAGGGGGCGGAGGGGCGCCTTCCTCCCCAGCTCCTTGCCCAGGCCTACTTCCATAGCGGCCTCCACAAAGACCTCCTGGCCCTCCTGGAACGGCCCCTTCAGCTCAACCTCCCCCCGGAAACCCTCCTCGCCTGGCAGGAGGTGTTGGAAAGGGGGGGGCCCCGGGCTCGGCTGCGGCTTGGGGAGGCCCTCCTCCACTGCGGTAAGCGGGAGGGGGAAGCCCTCCTGAAGCCCCTGGCGGCGTGGGAGGATCCGAACATCGCCCTCATAGCCTGCGGGCACCTGGCCTACTACCTGGCCGAGCTCCTGCTGGGGCAGCGCCTCCCCGAGGCCAGGGCATACATGGAACGGGGCCTCCTCCTCCTGGACCGGGTGGACCCGGAGCTGGCAGGCCGCTTCCTGAACGATGTGGCCCGGGTGCCCTTTGAGGAGGGGAAGCCCGAGGAGGCCCTGGCCCTCCTGGAGGAGGCCCTAAGGCGCCTCCCCCCGGAAAGCCCCTTCCGGGTGGCGCCTCTAGTGAACCTGGCCTTCCTGCGCTTTGAGCTCCAGGGGGATCTCTTGGGATGGATCCAGGCCCTGGAGGAGGGGATACCCCTGGCCCTGCGCTATAGCCCCATGAGCCGCCCAGGCCACCTCCGGGACCTAGGGCGGCTCCACCTCCTCCTGGGCCAGCGGGCGGAGGCGGAGCGGTATCTGGAGGAAGCGGCCCAGGCCGAAGGGAACCCCCTAGCGGCCCTGGAGGCGGGCCTGCTCCTGGCCCACCTCAGGGGGGACGAGGGGGCCCTGGCGGAGCTTGTGGCCCGGGCGGAGCTATGGGAGAACCCCTACCTGGTGGGCCGGGGGCGGGCCCTCCTGGCCCTCCTCCGAAAGGACCCAAGCCTCCTCCAGGGCCAGGAAGGCTTCCTCCCCGCCCTGGCCCGGGCCGAGCTCCTGGGGGATGCCGCCCTCCTCCCCCCCTACCCCGAGGAGCGGGAGGAGCGGCTCTACTGGCACGCCTTACGCTACCGACTCCTTGGGGAAGAAGGGGACCTCGAGGCCCTCCTCGGCCTTACCCAGGTGGGGGCGGGGATCCTCCCTGGCCTCATCCCCCTCTCCCTCCTCCCCAAGAAGCGCCCCGAGCTCGCCCGCCCCTACCCCTTTACCGAGGCTCTCCGGTCGGGCTGGAAGGAAGCCATCGCCCTGCGCCTGGAGGAGGTCCCGCCCCTTAAGGTGAGGGGGCTAGGCCGTTTCCAGGTGGCAGGCCCCTTGGGGCCCGTGGCCCTTTCCGGGAAGGTGAGGGAGGTCTTCGCCCTCCTCTTCCTCGGGCTTTCCCGGGAGGAGGTGGCCTACCACCTCTGGCCCGACGCCTCCGAAGAGGCAGCCCTCAACGCCCTCTCCGTGTGGCTCTCCCGCCTTAGGAAGGCCCTGGAGCCCTGGGGCGTGCCCACCTACCTGGGGGAGAATGGGCTCCAAAGGGTGGAAAGCGACCTCGAGGCCCTCGAGGAGGCCCTGGAACGGGAGGATGCGGAAAGAGCCCTCGCCCTCTACCAGGAGCCCCTCTTCCCCGGGGTGGATCATCCTCTTTTGGACCGGAAGCGGGAAGAGGTCTACCACCGCCTGCGGCGGCTTTTTCTGAAAGCGGGGGACCCCCCCTATCTGGAGCGCCTCCTGGAGCTAGATCCCCTGGACGAGGAAGCCCTCCTCCTCTGGGCCGAGGGGTGTCTTAAGCGGGGGCAGAAGGGGCGCGTCCGAAAGCGGCTGGAGGCCTACCGCAAGCGGCTTTGGGAGGAGCTTGGGGAAGGGCCCCCCCCTGAAGTGGAGGCCCTCCTCCGGCGCTTGAGCCCCTAGGTCCCCCTTTAGGACCCCACCCCAGCGAAGGTCCTCCCTGGGGGGCTGTAGGGGTTTTGTAACCCCCTCCGGCTAGGGTGAGGAGTAGAAGGAGGACCCCATGCGGAGGACCCTAGGCTTTGGCCTCTTGGCTTTAGATCTGGCCCTCCTCCTGGCTGCCCGCGGTGGCGGTGGGGGTAGTAGCGGGGGGGGCGGGGGTACCACCGGTACGGTGAACACCCCTGGCGGGAGCGTGAGCGTTTCCTTTCAGGGGAGGCTCATTGTGCAAAGCGTGACCCCACCCCCTGGGATGGAAGCCCCCTACGGGGCCATCGCCTTCGCGGCCACGGTGTCCCAAGCAGGCGGGAGCCTCACCGTCACCCTCACCTTCCCCAATCCCATCCCTGAGGGGGCGGCGTTGGGCAAGCTGGTAAGCGGGGACTGGCAAACCCTGGCGGACGCGAATCTGAACTTCGGCGGCACCACTGCCACCTACACGGTCCAGGACGGGAGCACGCTGGACGGGGACGGGCAGGCCGACGGGAGGGTGGTGGACCCGGTGGCCCTTCTGGTGCCCTCGGGGGGTGCCCCCTCTGGGGCCAATTGGATCACGCACCATGCATCCGTGTATACCATCACCTACTGGGGCGGTCTCTTCGTGGCGGTGGGGCAAATAGGCTATATCCTCACCTCCCCAGATGGGATCAACTGGACGGTACAACGAGGGGGAGGGTATGCCCATCTCAGTAGCGTGGTCTACGGAAACGGCCGCTTCGTGGTGGTGGGGTGGAGCAGTGCTGTCCTCATCTCTCCCTAGGGCCCTGCCCTGGGCCCTCCTCTCCCCGCCCGCCCTGACCAACGGGGGCCTGGGGGAGGTCTCCCCTTGGCTACCGGGGCCGGGGTGGTTCCTTCCCTTCCTCCTGGGGTACCTCCTTCTCTTCCTCCTGGTGCGCGTCGCGGCCATCGCCTACCCCTCCTGGGCCCTGGCCTGGGCCCAGCTGGAGGGCCTCCGGGCGGAATGGAGTGCGCAAGAGGACATCCAGGGCCTCCTCCGAAAGGCCGAGGCTTTCCTACATCTGAACCCCCTCTGCAAGGCCCTCTACCTGCTCTTCTGGAGCGGCGGCCGGGAGATGGCGGCCTGGGTCCTGATGCACCGGGCGGAGCGGCGGGCGGCGGACCTCCTCTCGGGGGCACAGGTGGAGGCCCGGCTCCGGCAGGGCCTGGGGGAGGTGGAGGAGCTTGGGGAGAAGGGGCTCCACTGGCGGGAGGAGCTGCGCCGGGCCCTGGAGGAAAAGGCAGGGGAAGAGGAACGGAGGGCCCTCCTGGCCTGCTTCCTGGCGGAGCTCTACGGGGCCCGGGACACCCGCTACGCCCGCCTCCTCACCCTGCAGAACAAGGGCACCCTGCTCCTCCTCCTGGGGCTTGCTCTGGCCCTGGTCCTGGCCACGGCGTGCCTGCCTGGGCTGGACCTCCCCTTGGGCTGGGCCTTCCTCCTGGGGTTTCTGGGGGGCGTCCTCTCCCGGCTGCTTCGGGTGGTGGCGGCGGGGCGGGTCTCCACAGACTACGGGGCCTACTGGGTGCCCCTTTTCCTGGCCCCCGTCCTGGGGGGCTTGGGGGCGATGGCGGGGTACCTGGTGCTGGGGGCCCTCCTGGCCGCCAGGCTTTTGGGAGAGGGCCTGGCTCCCCTGGCGGAGTGCCCAGCCCTGTACGGGGTCCTGGTGGTCCTGGGCTTTTCTGAGCGCTTCCTGGTGGGCCTGACGGGAAGGCTGGAGGCTGGGGTTCTGTCCCCGAGGGGCCAGGAGCCCAAGGCCTCCCCACCCTCCCCCCAGGGGGGTTCTGGCGCCCCGGAGGGAAGGGGGGGGGGCTTAGGGATTTTGTAAGGGCCTATCCCTAGGCTGGAGGTAAGGGGGTGAGCCATGAGGAAGCAGCGGTTTTGGACCCTTTTGGCCCTGGCCCTTTCGGCCTGCAACGTCCCCTTCAGCTACACGGTGAACGTGCTCCAGTACGCCAACCTCTCCGGCACCTTCACCGTGAGCCAAGGGGGCATCAGCCCTAACCCCAAGGACATCGGCCCCGCGGAGGTGGTTTATGAACCCGATGGCCGGGCGACCCTCTCCGGGGCCACCCTGGGCTACAGGGTGTGCTTCCGCTCCCAAACCCCGGGGGCCAGCTTCAGCGGGACCCTGGTCTACACCGCCTACCTTTCCGGGGACGGGACCACCCTCTTCACGGAGGCCAACCGGCTGGCGGAAGGGAGCAAGGACATCTCCGGTCTCTCCCCAGGCCCCATTTGCGTGGAAGGGACTGCCAATGCCACCCCCGCCCAGGTTCAGGCCATCGCCAGCGGGCACTTCTACGTGGGGGCCCGGATCTCCGGGGATGCCCAAAGCGGCCAGGAGGCCACCATCCGCTACGACACCGAGCGCTTTGAGCTCAGGCTTTCGGGCTCGGTCCGGCCGTGAGGTGGCGGTGGCTTAGGGCGTTGGAGGAGGTGCAGGATGAAGAGGACCGTGTTCGGCCTTTTCCTGGTGGCGGGCGCCCTGGCCCAACTGGGCCTTCCCCCGGGGCCGGGGACGACACCCCCGATGCCGGGCCCCACGCCCCCAGGCCTGGGGATGCCGGGGCAACCGGGCCTCCCCGGGGCGGGCGGGGGGGTGTACCAGAACCCTAACCTGGGCCTGGCCTTCCCCATTCCCCCGGGGTTCCAGCTCATGGGGGAAGGCCCGAACCCCCAAGGGGGCTTCGTGGCCGTATTCGTCCATCCGGGTGGGGCGGAGCTCTACGCCGCCTCGAGGCCCCTCACAGGTCCCATAGACCTCCAGGGCTTCCATCAGATGAACCTCCAGACCCTGGCCCAACAGGACCAGCTCGTGCAGCAACAGGGCATCCAGGTCCAGCGCCAACCCCTCTCCGGCCTCTCCTTTGGGGGGCGCCCTGCCCTTGGGGTCTATAGCCAGGTCCTCTACCAGGGCCAGGCCTACCTGGACCTTGCCGTCTACACCGTGGAGGGAAACCGGGCCTACGCCTTCCAGCTCACCGCCCCTGCCCAGGTCTTCGGCCAGTTTCAAGGGGCCCTCCAGGCCCTCTTGAGCCAGGTGCAGATCCTGGGGGGAGGGATTCCCGGCCCCTCCCAGGTGCCCTTTGCCCCAGGCCCTGGGCCTGCCCCCTACCCGCCGGGACCCGCCCCTTCGCCCTACCCGCCCGGGGACATGCCCTCACCCTATCCGCCCGGGCCCCAACCCCCCATGCCCCCCTTTCCCGGGACCCCGGGGGGTGAAAACCCTCCCCCCCCACCCGGGCTGACCGCCCAGCCCTCCCCAGCTCCGGTCCAGAAGCCCAGCCTTCCTGGGAAGCCCGCCTTCACCCCCCCGGCCAACCGGACGGTGGAGCTGGTCTACAGCAAGGAGGTGGGGGACCAGAAGCGCCTGGCGGTGGTCCTGGGGGGGCTCCGCTACCGCATCGCTCCTAAAGGCCAAGGACGGTGGGAGGTGCGGGAGACGGTGGAGGACGCGGAGGGAAAGACGGAGGAAACCTATCTCCTGGACGGGTTCGGCCTGGAAGAAGGGGAGGAGGCCATCCTGCCCCCGGTGTGGCACACCGGACGGACGGAGATCGGGGGGCGGCGCTTCCAGAAGCGCACCCAGGGGGACCTTACGGTCTACCGGGACCAGGATGGGGAGAGCCTGGTGGAGTTCGCCTACCGCAAGGACGGATGGCTGGCCTACCTCCTCTACTGCGACCTCACCAAAAAGGCCAACCCCTGCGTCCGCTACACCCTGAAGGAGGTGCGCTGATGCGGCTTTGGGCCCCCTTGCTCCTGTTCCTGGGCCCGGCCTTGGCCCAGGGGGTGCGGACCGCCCTCACCCTCGAGGAGCTCGAGGCCCTCCTCCGTTCCGTCCCTTACCGCTACGAGCGGGTGGAAGAGGAAGGGGAGAAGTTTTTCAGGCTCCGCCTAGCGGGGCTTAGGGCCCAGCTCTTCCCCATAGACTGCCGCGAAGGGCGCTGCACCAGCCTCATGCTTACGGCCAGCTTTGCCCTGAACGATGCGGTTTCCTTAGAACGGATCAACGCTTGGAACCGAGAGCGCCGCTTCAGCCGGGCCTACCTGGACGGGGAGGGGGGACCCGGTGCTGGAGGCGGACCTGGACCTGGAGGGAGGGGTCGCGGAGGGGGCGATCGTGGCCTTCATCAATCTCTTTGAAGAGCATCTCCGCGCCTTCGCCTCTTGGATCGGATGGGAATAGGAGGGCCAGCCATGAAGACTTCCCCTTGGAAGAAGATGAGCCTCGGCCTGGCCGTGGGAATCCTTCTCCTCGCCCTGGCCCAGGTGGAGTGGTACCCCCCCGACTTCGGCCCCTACGAGACTTTAAGGGCGCAGGCCCACGCCCAGTGCCAGGCCTACCAGGCCCAGGGGGCGGAGGCCTACTTCACCTGCTTGGGACAGGTGAGCGCCGCCGCTTGCTACGGGCCCTACGCCTCTCCCGGGAACTTCACGAACCAGATGGCCTGCGGCCTGTCGGCCTCCGCGGGGTACCCCGCCCCAGGCAAGGCGGTCCTCACCGCCCAGAGCTACCGGTTGGAGGTGGCGGGGGGGTTTTACCGGGAACGGGACCCGGCCACGAACCAGATCCTCAAGGAGAGGCGAGAGACCCCGCGCCTTGCCTTCACCTTAGAGCGGACGGGCAACGGCCTCTACCAGGGGGTGAGCTACGACGAGCAGGGCCAACCCCAAGGGGCCTACTGGGTAACCCCCGCCTGCGAGATCGTAGGGCGGAACGGAAGGCCCACCATGGACGGGATCCTTTGTCCCCTTTTCCCGGAAAAGCCCTACCTCCTCAGGCTCCTTCCGTCCCCCGACCCCTCAGTGAGCCCCGTGCCTAGCCCTGTGGTCTATAAGGGGGGTAGGCTTCTGGACGACTTCGACGGGGACGGGGTGGCGGAGGTGGGCTACATGCAAATCATCGGCGGTTCAGGCCGGGGCTGGGGTTCAGGAGGGGTGGAGGCCTTCGGGTATGACCCCAACACGGGAAGGCTCAAGTACCACTATGCCCTCTTTGGGAACCAAGGGGGAAGTGCCGGGAACTTCCTCCAGGAAATCTTGATCCTTTACCGGGTGAGGTGAAGCCATGGAAGAAGAGAAGGGAACCGTCCAAGATGAAAAGCCCCGCCCCAAGCTCCTTTGGCCCCGCTCGAGGCGGGACTGGCTTTTGGCAGGCCTGCTGGTCTTCCTCCTTCTGGGCATCGTGGGGAACCTCCTCCCCGAGGAGCCGGAGGAGGTGCAAGTAGGGGCGGTGCGCCTTAAGGTGCCCCGGGGCTTTGAGGTGAAGGAGATCCAAGGGGGCAAGGCCCTCCTCGCCCCCCAAGAAGGCCCCCAGGATGCCTTCCGGGAAAACCTCACGGTGCTCAAAGAAGCCTTACCCCAGCCCATGAACAGCTTCCAGTACGCCCAGGTGGTGGCCCAGCGGAACGGGCAGGCCCTCGAGGCCTTCCAGGTGGGCAAGGTGCAACCCGTGGGGGTCCTGGGAACGCAGGGGGTGGCCTTCACCGCCCGGGGGGCCCACCAGGGCAAGACCCTGGAGTTTCAGGTGGTCGCCTTTGTCCTGGGAGGCGAGGGCTATCAGATCACCTTCACCGCAGAGCCAGGAAAGCTCGCCCAGTACCAGGCCGCTTTCCGGGAAGCCATGGCCCCCTTGAGCCTGGCCTACCCCGCCCGGCCCCCCAGCCAGGGCTCAGGGGAACCAGGCCCCACGGCCACCCCCCCTACCCCTCCACCCACGCCAGGCCCCTTGGGGGCACCCCAGGCTCCGGCCCCTTATGCCGCCCCAGGCCCCACCCCGCTGCCCCAAGCCCCTGCCCCCTACACCGACCCCTATGAGGGCTACGACCCGGGGCTTGCGGGTGAGCCCAGCCTGCCGGACACCGGGGATAGCGGCTTCTGGGAGAGCTGGCAGCAAGGGGAGGAGTTCAACACCTGGACGTCGGAGGAGTGGAGCCAAGCCCTTTCCGGGGAGACCCCGGACATTACCCACTTTGATGAGCAGGGCAACCCCTACTGGGAAGGCCCCTCGGGCACCCTGCACGAGTGGAACTGGGAAGGCTGGGACCTTGGGGGTGGCAGTGGGGACGTACCCTAAGCGGGGAATGGGTACACCCAAACCGATGGTTCCCTTCTGAAACACTAGGCCCCCAGGTAAGCCTTCTGCACCCAGGGGTGGTGGAGGAGGACTTGGGCCTCCTCCTGCACGACCACCCGGCCCCGCTCCAGGACGTACCCCCTTTGGGCCACCTCCAGGGCCAGGTGGGCGTTTTGCTCCACCAAAAGGATCCCCACCCCCTTCCGGGCGAAGTGCTCGAGGCTCTCCAGGATGCGGCGGGCCAGGAGGGGAGCCAGGCCCAGGGTGGGCTCGTCCAGGAGGAGGTACCGGGGGGCTTGGACCAGGGCCCGGGCCAGGGCCACCATGCGCTGCTCCCCCCCGCTCATGGTGCCCACCCGCTGTCCCAAGCGCTCGGCAAGAGGCGGGAAGAGGGCAAGGGCCTCTTCTAACCTTTCCTTTAAGGCATCCGATCTAAGGAATCCCCCCAAAAGCAGGTTCTCCCGCACGGTGAAGGTGCGGAAAACCCCGCCCCGCTCCGGCACCAACACTAGTCCCCGGGCCGCCAGGGCCTCGGTCAGACCCCGCTCCATCAGAAAGCCCACCTCTTCCCCATCCAGCCGGTAGCTTCCCCGGGCAGGCGCCATGCCCAGAAGGGACCTAAGCAGGGAGGATTTTCCCGCCCCGTTGGCCCCCAAGACCGCCACCACTTCCCCGGGGGCCAGGTCCAGGTCCACCCCCTGGAGGGCGGGGTGGGCCCCGTAGCGCACCTCCAGGCCCCGGACGCTAAGCATGGGCCACCCCCAGGTAGGTGGCCACTACCCTGGGATCCTTCAGGACCTCCTCGGGAACGCCCTCCGCCAAAAGCTCCCCGAAGGAAAGGACGTACACCCGGTCGCAAAGGGCCCGCACCGCAGGCATCACGTGCTCCACCAGGATCAGGGCCCGTCCCTCCTCCCGAAGGCTTCTCAGGAGGTCTATCCCCTCCGCCAGCTCCGTGAGGGAAAGCCCGGCCAGCCACTCGTCCAGGAGGAGGAGCTTGGGGTCCAAAGCCAGGGCCCGGGCCAGTTCCAGCCGCTTCTGGTCCAGGTAAGTGAGGGCGGAGGGGAAAAGGTGGGCCTGCCCCTCGAGGCCCACCCGCCGGAGGATACGGCGGGCCTCCTCCTCGGCGCCCCGCACCCCCCGGAGGACCAGGGGCAGGTACACGTGTTGGTGGACGCTAAGGGAGGGAAAAAGCCGCACCTGCTGGAAGGTTCGGCCCAGGCCCATCCGGGCCAGGGCCTCTGGGGGCAGACCCGCCACCCTCCGCCCCAGGAAGATCACCTCCCCCCCGTCGGGGGGCAAGGTACCGGCGATGAGGCCCAACGCGGTGGTCTTCCCCGAACCGTTGGGGCCGATGAGACCCACGATCTCCCCCGGGTGAACCTGGAGGTCCAGCCCCGCCACGGCCAAAACCCCCCCAAAGCGCTTGGAAAGCCCACGAGCCTCCAAGACAAGCCCGGTGGGGCGGGCGGAAGGAGGGGCCTGGGACCTGGAGACCGGCCCTCGAGGTAGGGCGGGCGTCCTTGGGGGCAAGAGGCCCAGCAGGCCCTGGGGAAGGCGATAGACCGCAAAGAGGAAGAGGAGGCCCATGAGGGCGGTGGCGTGGTGGGGAAAGCGGCCCGAGAGGAAATCCCAAACCAGGACAAAGGGCGGAGCCGCCAGGAAGGCTCCCATAGGCTCTTTTAGCCCCCCGAGGAGGCCGATGACCGCGGTGAGGAAGGAGGTGTGGGGGTTAAAGGCCAGGCTGGGGTCCACGTAGACCCACCGGGGAGCCACCACCGCTCCCGCCACCCCCATAGCCCCCGCGGTGAGGCTGAAGACCAGAAGCCGCACTCGGGCCGCGGGCACGCCGGTGTGCCGGGCGGCCAGCTCATCGTCCCCCGAGGCCCAGAGGGCCAAACCCCAAGGGCTCCCCCCTAAGGCCGCCCCCCCCAGGTAAAGGAGGGCCGCCAGGGCCAGAAGAGCCCAGTAGATGGCCCCCTGGCCAACCTCCAGGAAGACGTAGCTCCCCACCGATCCCCCCAGGTTGCGCTGGGCCCAGGTAATCCCCTGGCGGACCAGCTCCGCCAGGCCGAAGGTGAAAACCGTGAAGTAGACCCCCTGGAGGCGAAAGGTGGCCAGGCCCACCAGAAGGGCCAGGCCCCCGGACAACAGGAAGGCCAGGCCCCAGAGAAGGGGCCAGGGCGCCCCTTCGTGGAGGAGGGCCACGGTGTAAACCCCCACCCCGAAGAAGGCGGAGGTGGCCAGGCTCAGGTAACGGGAAGGCCCGGTGAAGAGTGCCCAGGCCGCGGCCAGCACGGTGTAGAGCAGGATGGAGATCCCCGCAGAAACCCCGTACTCCCCGCCCCAGAAGGGCAGGCTGAGCCCGAGGGCAAAGAAGAGGGCCAGGTAAAGGCTCATTGCCGGGCCACCTCCCGGTTGCTCCGCAGGTAAAGGACCGCGCCCAAGAAGAGGAGATAAAGGACCGCCAAGCTCAGGCCCGGGCTCAGGAAGCGGGCCACCAGGCCCTCGGTAAGCCCCAGGGCCACCCCGCCCGCCAGCGCCCCCGGCACCCCGCCCAGCCCCCCCAGGACTACTACCACCAGGGCCTTCAAGGTGAGCTCTGGCCCCAGGGTAGGGCTGAGGGGCTGAAAGGTACTCAGGAGGACCCCCACCGCCCCAGCCAGCCCGCCCCCTAAGGCGAAGACCCAAGCCGCCAGGCGAGGCACGGGCACCCCCACCAACGCCGCCTCCTCCGGCTCCCGGCTCAAGGCCCGGATGGCGGTGCCCAGCCGGCTTCGCTGGAGGAAGAAGTGGAGGCCAAAGGCCATTCCCATGGCCAAGAGGAAGGCCAGGATCCGGTTCAGGCTCACCTGGGCCGGTCCCAGGGCTACCCCCTCCTGAAGGTAGCTGCAGCTGAAAAGCTGCCCCCCCAGATAGGCGGCCATGAGCCCCTGGCTAAGGAAGGAAAGGCCGAAGCTAAGGAGGATGACGCGCCCCTCCCGGCCCGGGTCCAAGGCCAGCCGGGGCCCCAGGACGGGCAGGAAGAGGAAGCGGAAGAGGAGGAGGTGGAGGGCCATCCAGAGGGGAGGAAGGAAGAGGAGGGTCCAGAGGGGGGAAAGGCCCCGGGCGAAGAGGAGGGCGGCGGCGATCCCCGCCAGGACCACCGCCTCCCCGTAGGCCAGGTTGAGGACCCGCGCCACCCCGTACTGAAGGGTGAGGCCTAAGGCCAGGAGAGCGTAGACCCCCCCGAAGATGCTGGCCGAAATGAGGGTCTCCAAGAAAGCCATCTCAGTGGGTCCAGGCGGGTTTAGGGACCAGGGGGGTAGCCGCCCCAGGACGCTCCGGCATCAGGGCCACGAACTCTCCGCCCTGCCACTGGCCGATAAGCCAGTTGCCCCGGAAGACGTTGCCCTCGAGGCGTAAAGGCCCCAGGACCGTGTCAAAGGTGGACTCCCGCAGGAGGCGAACGACCTGGAAGCGGTCCACCTTGCCCACCCGCTCCACGGCCTGCTGCAGGGCCTGGAGGGAGGCGTAGGTAACGGGGCTGGCCCAGCGGTCGGGCTCCTGGTTGGTCACCGCCAGGTGGCGCTCCCGGTAGGCCTGCCAGGCGGCGTTGTTCACCACCCCGCCCAGGCCCATCACCCCCTCGGCCCGAACCCCATAGCGCTGGCGGAAAACAGGAAAAGCCGTGCCCACCCCCAGGAAGAAGACTGGAGGGTTAAAGCCCACCACTGCTGCAGCTTCGGGTAAGGCCAGGGTCTCCGCAGGGTAGCTGAAGGCCACGAAAGCGTCGGGCCCCCGCCCCTTGACCGCGTTCAAGAGGGACTGGAAGTCGCTGAAACCCAAGGGGTAGCTCTGGAAGTACACGAGCTCCAGCCCCGTGCCCTGGACCGCCCGGCGGAAGGCCCCGGAGAGCTCCAGACCAAACTCGTCATCCGTGTGGACCACCGCCACCCGCCGCCCCACCCGGCCTCCGGCCGCCAAGTTGCGGAGGAGCTGGGCCAGGGCCTCCGCATACTGGGAAGGCAAGCCCAGGAAGGAGAAGTAGCTGGGCCAACGCCGCACCAGCTCCGGGGTCTTCTCGCTCAGGTTCGTCACCCCCAGGTGGGGGTAACCGTAGCGGGCGAAGACCGGGGCCACCGCCAGGTTCATGGCGGTGCCCCAGGGGGGCAGGACGATCTCCGCCCGGTCCTGGGTGAAAAGGCGCTGGAGGTTGCGGATGGCCTCCTCGGGGCTGGAACGGTCGTCGTACTCCACCACCTCGAGGCGCACCGCACCGCCTGCCAGCTTAAGCCCCCCCGCCCGGTTTACCTCCGCCACCCAGAGCCGGTAGTTGGGCAGGGTGGTAATCCCGGCCCCGGTGGCGTAGGGACCGGTCTTAGAGATGCTGTACCCTACCCGTACGACCCTGCTTCCCTGGGCCAGGCCCCCCGCCAGAAGGCCCACCCCAAGCCC
Organism: Thermus sp.; assembly: GCF_037444525.1. Lineage (GTDB taxonomy): Bacteria > Deinococcota > Deinococci > Deinococcales > Thermaceae > Thermus. Next base: position 15,235 of record NZ_JBBIMD010000040.1, read on the forward strand.
CGCCATCTTCCCCAAAAAGCGCCGCCGTCCTTGGTCCATGGTCTACCTCCTAGAAGGGGTACCGCAAGGGCTCCGTCTGGATAGTTATCCAGCGCAGCTCTGTGAACTCGTGAATCCCCGCCCGCCCTCCAAAGCGTCCAAAACCCGAGGCCTTGACCCCTCCAAAGGGCATCTGGGGTTCGTCGTGCACCGTGGGGCCGTTGATGTGGCAGATGCCGGACTGGATCCTCTGGGCCAGCCGAAGGCCCTTGGCAATATCTCGGGTGAAGATGGCCGCGGAGAGGCCGTACTCGGTGTCGTTGGCCACCCGAACCGCCTCCTCCTCGTCCCTCACCCGCACCACGGCCACCACCGGGCCAAAGGACTCTTCCCGGTAAAGGCGCATCCCCGGCCGAACCCTGTCCACCACTGTGGGCCAGAAGAAAAGGCCCTCCCGCCGCCCCCCTACCACCAACCGGGCCCCCGACTCCGCCGCCTCCTTCACCAGTTCCGCCACCCGCTCCGCTGCCCGCTCGTCCACCAGACAGCCCAACACCGCACCCTCCTGGGGCGGGCCCACGGTGAGGCGGGCGGCCTTCTCCGCTAAAAGCTCCACCAGGGGGTCGGCCACGGCCTCCTCCACCACCACCCGCTCCGTGGACATGCAGATCTGCCCCTGGTTGGCGAAGGCCCCGAAGGCGATGGCCTGGGCGGCAGCCTCGAGGTCCGCGTCCTTAAGGACCAGAAGAGGAGCCTTGCCTCCAAGCTCCAGGAGAACAGGCTTGAGGTAGCGCCCGGCCAGCTCGGCGATGATACGGCCGGTGCGGGTGGAACCGGTGAAGTTCACCCGGCGCACCAAGGGATGGGCGATGAGGGCCTCCACCACCTGGGGCGCATCCTCCGGAGCGGTGGTGAGGAAGCTCACCGCCCCGGGGGGTAGGCCTGCCTCCTCCAAAGCCTCCACAATGAGAGCGTGGGTCTTGGGACAAAGCTCCGAGGCCTTGAAGATCACGGCGTTGCCGCAGGCCAGGGGTGTGGCCAGGGCCCGTACTCCCAGGATGACCGGGGCGTTCCAGGGGGCTAGGCTTAGGACCACCCCCACGGGCTGGCGCACCGCAAAGGCCAGGGTGCCCGGCCGATCCGAGGGGATGACCTCCCCGGTGATCTGGGTGGTGAGGGCCGCGGCCTCCTTGAACATCCCCGCGGCCAGGTGAACGTTAAAGTGGGCCCAGCCCGGGGTGGCCCCCGTCTCCTGGACCATGGCCTCCACGAAGGCCTCTGCTCGGGCCTCCAGGGCCAAGGCCGCCTTCCACAGGACCTCCCTCCGGGCACTGGGGGGCATGGCCGACCAGGCCTCAAACCCCGCCTGGGCGGCCTCCACCGCCTGGAGGGCATCCTCGAGGGCCGCTGCAGCCGCCTGGGTGGCTCCGGACCCCAAAGGGCCCTTCCGCTCAAAAACCTTGCCTGAACGGCTGGGTTGCCACTTCCCCCCAATGAACAGCTGCACCGTCAGCACCTTAAACCTCCTTCCGTGTGGAGGTTAGGGTATCCCGGAAAGCCGCCCCGGGGAAAGCCCACCGTTCCGGTATTCCGGAAATCCCCCGCCTAAAGGGGGCGGGAGTTCAGGGCAATATTGTTGACAAAATAAGCGACAAAGATTACCCTGGGGCCAGGAGGTGGACACGGTGGATGCCCCCGAGCTGGGCCGCTGGCCCTACTGCGATCTGGCCCATCTAGGCCACATAGAACTCCTCACTCCCAAGCCAGAGGAGAGCCTCCGTTTCTTCACCGAGGTCATGGGGCTTTCGGTGAGCGGGCAAGAGGGGGACTCTGTCTACCTAAGGGGCTGGGACGACTACGAGTTCCACACCCTAAAGCTCACCCCTGCCCCAAAGCCCGGCCTCGGCCACCTGGCCTTCCGGGTGCGGAGCCCAGAAGCCCTAAAGCGGAGGGTCCAGGTCCTGGAAAGCCTGGGGCTGGGAGAGGGCTGGACGGAGGACCTAGGCCACGGGCCCGCTTACCGCTCCCGCACCCCGGACGGACACCGGATGGAGATCTACTGGGAAACCCGTTGGTACCAGCCCACCGAGGCCACCCGACCTGCCCTGAAGAACCAGGCCTCCCGTTTCCCCGCCAAGGGAGCCAACCTGAGGCGGCTGGACCACGTAAACCTCCTGGCCTCGGACGTGAGGGCCATGCGCCTCTTCTTTGAGGAGGCCCTAGGAATGAAGGTGACGGAACAGATCGTCTTTACAGGAGGGGACGAACAGGGGGTTTGGGTTACCTGCAACAACAAAACCTACGACCTAGCGGTGACCAAGGACCACCTGGGGGCCAGGGGCCGCCTCCACCACCTCACCTACGCGGTGGACAGCCGGGAGGAGGTCCTGAGGGCGGCGGACATCTGCCTCGAGTACGGGGTACACATTGAGACCGGGCCCCACAAGCACGCCATCCAGCAAACCTTTTTCCTCTACGTCTACGAGCCCGGCGGGAACCGGTTTGAAATCGCCTGCCCAGGGGCCAGGCTCCTCTTGGCCCCGGACTGGCGGTCCATTGTTTGGAACGAGGAGGAAAGGAAACGGGGCCAGGCCTGGGGCCTGCAGACCATCTCCACCTTCCACACCTACGGAACCCCGCCCGTGGAGGAGGTCTAGAATGCCCACCCTGGAGAAAGCCACGGAGGCCCAAACCGCCTACCGGCGCATCCGGGAGGCCATCCTGGAGGGGACGCTCCTCCCGAGGCAGCGCTTGGTGGAAAAGGAGCTGAGTGAGCGCTTCAGCCTGGGCCGGGCGGCCATCCGCACCGCCCTGGCCCGGCTGGAGCAGGAGGGCCTGGTGGAAAGCGCCCCTTACCGGGGGGCCTGGGTGCGGGCCATCTCCCTGGAAGAGGCCCTGGAGGTCCTGGAGGCCCGCATGGCCTTGGAAAGCCTCGCTGCCCGGCACGCAGCCCTCAGGGCCACGCCGGAGGGGGTGGCGCGCCTTCAGGCCATCCTGCGGGAGATGGAGGCCAAGAAGGCGGAAGGCGACCTCCTAGGGATGTCCGAGCTCAACGCTCTTCTCCACCGAACCATCGTGGAGCTTTCCGGGCACAAAACAGCGGCCCGACTCATTGAGGCCCTAAGGGCCCAAGGGGTGCGGCACCAGTACCGAACCGTCCTGGTGCCGGGACGGCCCGACCGGTCCCTGGAGGAGCACCGCCGCATTGTGGAGGCCATCGCCAAGGGGGACGGGGAGGCCGCAGCCCAGGCCATGGCCGAGCACCTTAAAGGGGTCATGGAGGCCCTGAAGCGCGCCGGGGAGGGACGGTGATGGATAGCCTCCAGCCTTCGGAACGCGCTCGGACCTTGGTCCAGGGAGGCTACGACCTCCACGTCCACGTAGCCCCCGACGTCCTACCCCGCAAGACCGACGACCTTACCCTGGCCCGACGGTGCCTGGAAGTGGGGCTCAAGGGGTTCGTGCTTAAGTCTCACTACGCCCCCACCGCGGAGCGGGCCGCGGTGGTGCGGAAGGCGGTGCCCGGGGTGAACGCCCTAGGGGCCATCGTTTTAAACCGGGCGGTAGGGGGGCTGAACCCGGTGGCGGTGGAGGTGGCCGCGCGGGCGGGGGCCCGCTTCGTCTGGCTCCCCACCGTGGACACGGCCAACGAGGCCCGGCACCTGGAGGCCCTTCCCCCGGAGAAAAGGCCCCAGTGGGCCCGCCTGCAGGAGGAGTTCCGGCGGTTAGGCTTGGACCCAAGACCGGTGGAGGTCCTGGACGAAAGGGGCCGCCCCCTTCCGGAGCTTTGGGCGGTCCTAAAGACCGTGGCCCAGCACGGGCTGGTCCTGGCCACGGGGCACCTTGCCCGGGAGGAGATCTTCCCCGTGGTGGAGGCGGCCCTCGAGGCGGGGGTGCGCTTCCTGGTCATCACCCACCCCGACTACCCCACCCAGGACCTCCCTCTCCGAGAGCAGAAGGAGCTCGCCCGCCTGGGGGCTTTCCTGGAGCGGTGCTTCGTCCCCTCCCACACGGGGAAGGTGCTCTGGGAAAGGGTCTTTCGGGCCATTGAAGCCACAGGGCCTGAGCGGAATGTCCTCTCCACCGACCTAGGCCAACCCCAAAACCCCCCCGTGGAGGACGGGCTAGCCCTCTTCGCCGACCGGCTCTTAGAGGCGGGGTTTGGCGAAGAAGCGGTGCGGCGCATGGCCGTGGAAAACACCGCCTTGTTGGCAGAAGGGGGGAAGGGATGAAGCGGCTTCTCGTGGTTTCCGCCCATGCGGCGGATTTCGTCTGGCGGGCTGCGGGAGCCATCGCCCTCACGGTGGCCCAGGGAGGGAAGGCCCTGGTGGTGGCTCTGAGCTACGGGGAGCGGGGGGAGTCGGGAGAGCTCTGGAAGGAGCCAGGCCAGACCCTAGAACGGGTCAAGGCCATCCGCCACCAGGAGGCCAGCCAGGCGGCGGCCATTCTGGGGGCAGACTTCCTGGCCCTGGATCTGGGAGACTACCCCTTGCGGATGACGGAGGAGGCGGTGGAACGCCTACGGGCGGTCCTGGTGGGGTTCGCCCCCCAAGTGCTTATGACCCACACCCCCCAGGACCCCTTCAATCCCGACCACCCCGTGGCCTACGCGATCACGGAACGAGCCCGGCAGTTGGCGGCGGGGGCCGGGGTGGCCAGCGCCTTCAAGACCATCCCACCCCCGGAGTTCCTCCTCTTCGAACCCCACCAGCCGGAGCTTTCGGGCTTTGTGCCCAACCTCTTCCTGGACATCACCCCGGTGTGGGAGAAAAAGCTTAAGGCCATGGAGGTCTTCGCCTCCCAAGGCTACCTCAAGCGGTACTACGCCGAACGGGCGGAGCACCGGGCCAATCACGCCCGAAGGATCTCCGGGCGAAAGGACATTGAGCGGGCAGAGGCCTTCCAGCGGGTCCTGCCCCAGGTGGTGGACCGGCTATGAGACTGAACGGGGAAGAACTGGCCCTTCTCGCCGAGCTGGGCTCGGCCACAGTCTACGAGGCGGCGGGGCGGAAGGGGCTCCTGGAAGGCCCCTGGCTCCGCCTGGTGCCAAAAAGCCGGGCCGCGGGGCCGGCCCGGACCGTCCTCTGCGCCCAAGGGGACAACCTCATGGTCCACGCGGTCATGGCGGTCCTGCAACCGGGGGAGGTCCTGGTCTTGGCCATGCCTACGCCCCAGCCGGTGGCCCTTTTGGGCGAGCTCCTCGCCACCCAGGCCCTAGCCCGGGGGGCCGCCGCTGTCCTGGTGGAGGCCGCGGTGCGGGACGCGGACGAGATCGCCGCCCTGGGCCTGCCCGTCTGGGCCCGATGGGTGAGCCCCCGGGGGGCGAGGCGGGAAACCCCAGGGCAGCTAGGGATCCCGGTGCGGGTAGGGGGGGTGGAGGTGGCCCAGGGGGACTACCTGGTCCTGGACGGGGATGGGGTGGTGGCCGTACCCCAAGGAGAGGCCCGAGAGGTCCTGGAAAAGGCCCGGGCCCGGGCGGAGCGGGAAGCGGCACTGAGGGAGCGTTACCGGAGGGGAGAGCTCTCCATAGACCTTTACGGCCTCCGTCCCTTGGTGGAAGAGGAACTCCGGAGGGCCGATGGGGCTTAGGGTGGCGGTGCTGGGCCTGGGGGAGGCGGGAAGCCTCTTCGCCCAGGACCTCCTGGCCTTAGGGGTGGAGGTGGTGGGCTACGACCCGGTGCCGGAAAAGACCGTCCCCGGCCTCCTACGGGCAGGGAGCGAGGCCGAGGCAGCGCGGGAAGCGGATTTGGTCCTCAGCCTCAACTGGGCCCGGGTAGCCCTGGAGGTGGCGGAACGGGTGGCCCCGGTGCTCCAGCCTGGCCAGATTTACGCGGACCTGAATACCGCAAGCCCCACCTTGAAGGAGGAGATCGCCCGGCATCTCGCCCCCACAGGGGCCGTCTTCGTAGATGTGGCCCTGATGAGCCCGGTGCCAGGGCGGGGCCTCCGCACCCCCGCCCTGGCTGCGGGGCCCGGTGCGGAGGCCTATCGGGCGCTTCTGGCGCCTCTTGGGGTCCCGGTGCGGGTGGTGGAAGGAGGGCCAGGGGCGGCCCAGGCGCGGAAACTCTTAAGGAGCGTCTTCTTCAAAGGCCTAGCCGCGGCGGTGGGGGAGGCCCTGGAAGGGGCTCGGCGGCTGGGGTTGGTCGTGTAAGGAATTATGTGTAAGGGTATGTGTATGAATGGGGGTACCAACGGGAGAGGAGGTACCCCATGGATCAGGATACCCTCCAGATGAT
>NZ_JBBIMD010000041.1:0-21329 GCF_037444525.1 Thermus sp.
CTTTCCAGGGCGGCCAAGGCCGCGGCCTCGTCCGTGCCCACCAGCATGGTGCCCGTGGCCTCCATGGTCACCTGCACCTGGAGGGGCCCCTCCCGCCCCACCTCGGCCATGGCCTCCCGCACCGCCAAGACCGCGCAGCGCACTTGCAGGATGTCCTGGGCCGTTTCCAGCAGGATGAGGTCCACCCCGCCAAGGAGAAGGCCCCGGGCCGCCTCCTTGTAGGCCCCGTAAAGCTCCTCCCAGGTGATCTGGCCCAGGGAGACGAGCTTGGTCCCGGGGCCCAAGGCCCCCGCCACGAAGGCCCCGTAGGGCCGGGCCGCCTCCCTGGCAAGCTCCGCACCCCGCCGGGCGAGCTCCTCCGCCCGCTCCCCAAGGCCGTACTCCGAGAGCACGTGGCGCAGGGCCCCGAAGGTGTTGGTCTCGATGACCTCGGCCCCGGCCTCGAGGTAGGCCCGGTGGATCCCCTGGATCACCTCCGGGCGGGTGGCGTTCAGGATCTCGGGGCAGCCGAAGTAGGCCTCCCCCCCGTAGTCCTCCGGGGTGAGGTCCAGCTTCTGGAGCTCCGTGCCCATGGCCCCGTCAAAGACCAGGACCCGCCGGGAGAGGGCCTCGAGGTAGGGAAACTTCCGGGCCCGGGCCTCCTTGTTGTACCCCAGGCGGACGAGGGGCGCCTCTCCCCACCCCGCCCCCCCGTGGAGGTGGCGGCACCCCGGGCTGCAGGTGTGGACCTCCACCATATCCCGCTAGTGTAGCCAAAAGGAAGGGGCTATGCTAGCCCCATGGACCCCTTTGGCATCCTCTACACCGACCTCTACCAGCTCACCATGGGGCAGGTCTACTTCCGCCTTGGCCTCCACGAGAAGGAGGCCCTCTTTGAGGCCTTCTACCGCAGAAACCCCGACTACGGGGCCCACCAGGCGGGCTACACCGTCTTCGCCGGGCTGGACCCCCTACTTTCCTGGATGGAGGAGGTCCATTTCGGGGAGGAGGAGATCGCCGCCTTAAAGTCCCTTAAAAGCCGCTCGGGGAAACCCCTCTTTGACGAGGACTACCTCCGCTACCTGAAGGCCATGGGGGGGTTTTCCGGCCTTAGGGTGCGGGCCCTCCCCGAGGGCCGGGTGGCCCACCCCCAGGTGCCCCTCCTCAGCGTGGAAGGCCCCCTCCTCCAGGCCCAGCTCCTGGAAACCGCCCTCCTTAACCGCATCAACTACGAAACCCTCATCGCCACCAAGGCCAGCCGGGTGCGGGAGGCCGCGGGGGAGGCCTTGGTCTTGGAGTTCGGCCTAAGGCGGGCCCCGGCCAAGGGGGGCGAAAGCGCCACCCGGGCGAGCCTCATCGGGGGAGCGGACCGCACCAGCGCGGTCTCCCTCTCCCACCTCCTGGGCCTTCCCCCCTCGGGGACCCATGCCCACAGCCTGGTCCAGGCCTTCCTGGCCCTGGGCCATACGGAGGAAGACGCCTTCCGGGCCTTCGCCGAGGTCTTCCCCGACGACACCGTCCTCCTCCTGGACACCGTGGACACCCTCCACTCGGGCCTGCCCCACGCCATCCGGGTCTTTGAGGAGCTGAGGCGCCGGGGGCACCGGCCCGTGGGGGTGCGGATCGACTCCGGGGACCTGGCCCACCTGGCCATCCAGGTGGCCCGTGAGCTGGACCGGGCGGGCTTCCCCGAGGCTTTCATCGTGCTTTCGGGGGACCTGGACGAGCTCGTCATCTGGCAGATCAAGAGCCAGATCCTGGAGGAGGCCCCCCGCTACGGGGTGGAGCCGGAAGCCCTCCTGAAGCGCCTGGTCTACGGGGTGGGGACCAAGATGGTGGTCTCCTGGGGGGCCCCCGCCCTGGGGGGGGTCTACAAGCTGGTGGCCATCCGGGAGGACGGGGGGTGGGCCCCGGCCATCAAGATCTCGGACTCCCTGGAAAAGGTCCTAAACCCTGGGCACAAGAAGGTCTTCCGGGTCTACGACCATAGGGGCCTCGCCACCGCGGACCTCCTCACCACCCACGAGGAGGAGCCGGACCCCAAGAAGCCCCTCACCCTAAGGCACCCCACGGATCCCACCAAGCGCCGGGCTCTCTTGCCCGGAACGTACGCCCTCGAGCCCCTCCTGGAGGAGGTCTTCCGCGGAAAAAGGCTCTTCCCTCCCCTGCCCCTAGAGGTCCTCAGGGAAAGGCGGCGGCGGGACGTGGAGCGGCTGGACCCAGGGGTGAGGCGGCTCGTGAACCCCCACATCTACCATGTGTCCTTGAGTGAGCGCCTCTTCGCCCTCAAGGAGACCCTCATCCGCAGGCTAGAGGAGGGAGAGGCGGGCGTGCCCTAAGTGCCCCACCGAAGCGAAAGCTTCGGTGGGGACCCCAGAAAGAGGGTTCAGCATGCCCTTCCTCCGAGCCCCATGAGGATTTTTCAATGCCCGGGCACTTAGATACCCCGCCTGGGAGCGGGGCCCTTAGGAGGCCTGGCGGAGCCTCGCCTCCTCCAGGGCCTTCAGGGGGCTATCCAGGTGGGGCAGGTCAAAGACGATCTCCTTTACCCCACTCCCCGGGGCCTCAAACATGAGGTCCACCATGGCCTTCTCCAGGATGGCCCTAAGGCCCCTGGCCCCCGTGCCCCGTTTCAGGGCCCGCCTGGCCACCTCCTTGAGGGCGGCCTGGGTGAAGCGGAGCTCAATCCCCTCCATGCGGAAAAGCTCCTGGTACTGCCGCACCAGAGCGTTTTTGGGCTCGGTGAGGATGCGCACCAGATCCTCCTCCCCCAAGGGGTGGAGCTGGACGATGAGGGGGGCCCGGCCCACGAACTCGGGGATCATGCCGAACTTGATGAGGTCCTCGGGGATGACCTCCGGGGTCTCCTCCCGCTCCACCGTGCCCTTGGTAAAGCCGATGGCCGTCTTCCCTACGCGGGCCTTGACGATGGTCTCCAAACCCTCAAAGGCCCCCCCAAGGATGAAGAGGATGTTCTTGGTATTCACGGGGATGAACTCCTGGTGGGGGTGCTTCCGGCCCCCTTGAGGCGGGACGTTGGCGATGGTGCCCTCGATGATCTTAAGGAGGGCCTGCTGGACCCCTTCGCCGGAGACGTCCCGGGTGAGGGAGGGGTTTTCCGACTTGCGGGCGATCTTGTCGATCTCGTCAATGTAGACGATGCCCATCTCCGCCCGCTCCACGTCAAAGTCCGCGTTTTGGAGGAGGCGCAGGATGACGTTCTCCACGTCCTCCCCCACGTACCCCGCCTCGGTCAGGGTGGTGGCGTCGGCGATGGCGAAGGGCACGTCCAGGAAGCGGGCTAGGGTTTCAGCAAGGAGGGTCTTGCCCGTGCCCGTGGGCCCGATGAGGAGGATATTGGACTTGCCGATCTCCGCCTCGGGGTGGAGGAGGCGCTTGTAGTGGTTGTAAACCGCCACAGAGAGGGCCCGCTTGGCCACCTCCTGGCCCACCACATACTGGTCCAGATGGGCCTTGATCTCCTGGGGCCGGGCCAGGCGGAGGGCGGGCCGTTCCCCTTTAGGGTTCTGCTTCAGGAACTCGTGGGCCTTCTCCACGCAGTCCTCGCAGATGTAAACCTCCTCCACCGGGCTTTCCAAAAGGCGGCCCGTCTCCGGGGGACGGAGGCCGCAGAAGCTGCAGTAGGCCCTATGCCTCTTCACGGGTCACCACCTGGTCAATGAGACCGTACTCCAGGGCCTCCTGGGCCGAGAGGTAGTAGTCCCGGTCCGTGTCCCTCTCCACCTTCTCCAGGGGCTGGCCGGTGTGCTGGGCCAGGATCTCGTTGAGGAGCTTCTTGGCCTTCAGGATCTCCTGGGCCTGGATGGCGATGTCGCTGGCCGTGCCCCGGGCCCCGCCCCAGGGCTGGTGGATCATGACCTTGGCGTGGGGCAGGGCGTAGCGCCGCCCCTTCTCCCCCGCCGCCAGGATGACGGCGGCCATGCTGGCCGCCATGCCGATGACGATGGTGGAGACCGGGGCCCGGACAAACTGCATGGTGTCGTAGATGGCCAGGCCCGCGTCCACCTCTCCGCCAGGGGAGTTGATGTAGAGGCGGATCTCCTGGTTTGGGTTTTGCGCGTCCAGGAAGAGGAGCTGGGCCACCACGGTGTTGGCCACCTGGGCATCTATGGGGGTGCCCAGGAAGATGATGCGGTCCTTGAGGAGGCGGGAGTAGATGTCGTAGACCCGCTCGCCGCGGGCGGTCTGCTCTATGACGTAGGGGATCACCATACCGTTCCCTATTGTAGCGGAGATGGGGGAAGGAAAACCCCCCTGGCCCACGAAGGGCCAGGGGGCGCCCAGGAACTTAGCCCAGCTGGGCCAGGGCCTCCCGCACCGCCTTGTCCTGGAGGTAGGAGGCCTTGAGGCGCTCCAGGCCCCCTTCCCCCATCTGCCGGCGGAGCTCCTGGGGGGAAAGCCCATACGCCCTGGCCACGCTCTGGAGGTAGGCCTGCCACTCCTCCTCGGAAAGCTCGGGGCGGAGCTCCTCCGCCAGCTTTTCCTTCGCCAAGGCGATTCGGACGCGCCGCAGGGCCTCTTGGCGCAGGTCCTCCTTGAACTTAGGGAGCTCCCCCTTCTCCTCCAGGGCCTTGAGGTAGGCTTCTAGAGGGATCCCCTCCCGGTAGAGGTCCTCCGCCAGGTGCTCCAGGAGGTGCCGCTCCTCAGCCTGGAGCATGGAGGGGGGGATGTCCACCTCCAGGCCCTCGGCGAGCTTATCCAGGAAGGCCCGCTCCCGGGCGGCCTGGTGCTCGGCCTCCGCCTGGCGCTTGAGGCTCTCCCGCACCTTGGCCCTTAGGTCCTCGAGGCTCTCGGCCTCCAGGGTCTTGGCGAACTCCTCGTCCAGCTCGGGGACCTGGAGGGTCTTGACCTCCAGAATCTCGGTCCTCACCTCCCGGACCTTCTCCCCCTTCTCGTTCAGGACAGGCACCTGGACCACATCCCCCGCCTTCTTGCCAAGAAGGGCCTCCCGCACGTGGGGCAAGGCCTTGGAGAGGTCAATGGGGAACTCCGCCCCCTCCTCCGTGCGCACGAAGACATGGTCCCCTTCCTCCGCCCCCCGGTCCACGGGAACGAGCTCCGCGTAGCGCTGGCGGAGCTCCTCCAGGGCCTTTTCCACCATCTCCTCCGTGACCTCAACGGGGGCCACCTCCAGGGTGAAGCTCCGCCAGTCGGGGAGGCGCACCTCGGGGTAGTTCTCCACCTCCGCCACGTAGACGAAGGGGGCCCCCTCCTCCAAGGAGGCCTCCACCACCCGGGCGCTTACCGGCTGGAGCCCAAGCTCCCGCACCGCCTCGGGGTAGGTTTCGTCCAGAAGGCGCTCCTTCAGGTCCTCCAAAAGCTCCTTCCGGCCCAACCGGGCCTCCACCACCTTCAGGGGGGCCTTGCCGGGGCGGAAGCCGGGGATCCGCACCCGTCCGGCCACCTCCCTCAACAGGGCCTCGTAGCCCTGGGCCACCCGCTCCGCGGGCACCTCCACCCGGACCTTCACCAGATAACCGGAACGCTCCAGGATCTCCGCCACACGCCACCTCACAAGGCTAGGGGCCTCGCCCTTGTGGTGCGAGGAGCGGGACTTGAACCCGCACGGGTTGCCCCACCGGATCCTAAGTCCGGCGCGTCTACCGGTTCCGCCATCCTCGCATAGGGGGCGAGGCCCCCCTTTAAAATACCACCCCTTTCGGGGTGGCCAGGTTGGGGTGAGCGATGGGACTTGAACCCACGACCCCCGGTTCCACAGACCGGTGCTCTAACCAGCTGAGCTACGCTCACCACGCTCAGCATCCGCCATTCTAAGCGCCTACTCTGCCTTCGTCAAGGCCTCGAGGCCCCCCTCCAGGCTCATGGCCTCGTAGCCCTCCGCCTCCAAGAAGAGCGCGGCCACCTGGCTGATGAGGCCCTTCTCGCACACCAGAAGGAGGGGGACCTTGGGCAGGTTATGCTCCCCCTTCTGGATCTTTTCCAGGGGTACCCACTCCGCGGGAAAGGGCAGGGGGGTCTTGCGCTTTTCCGCGGGGCGCACATCCACCACCTTCACCCCCCCTTCCAGAAGGGCGGGGAGCTCCTCGGGAAGGACCCGGCGCATAGTCCCACTATACCCCGGAGGGCTGGGGAAAGGTATGCATCCTTATGTGTAAAGTTGCAGACAGGAGGTATCTGGAGAAGGAGGGCTTTTCGTGGTATCCTTGCCCCTTGGGTGCGCGATGCCGCCTAGGAGAGACCTGAAAAAAATCCTCATCATCGGCTCGGGGCCCATCACCATCGGCCAGGCCGCGGAGTTTGACTATTCCGGCACCCAGGCCCTAAAGGCCCTCCGGGGGGTGGGGTACCAGGTGGTCCTGGTGAACTCCAACCCCGCCACCATCATGACCGACCCGGACCTGGCCGAGGCCACCTACATGGAACCCCTGAGCCTGGAGTACCTGGAAGGGGTCATCGCCAAAGAGGCCCCGGATGCCCTCCTCCCCACCCTGGGGGGGCAGACCGCCCTCAACCTCTCCATGGCCCTCTACGAGGAGGGCATCCTGGAACGCCACGGGGTGGAGCTCATCGGGGCCAAGGCCGAGGCCATCCGGAAGGGGGAGGACCGGGAGGAGTTCCAGAAGGCCATGCGCAAGATCGGCCTCGAGGTCCCCCGGGGGAAGATGGTCTCCTCCTTGGAGGAAGGCCTGGCCTTCGCCCAGGAGGTGGGCTACCCGGTGGTGGTCCGCCCCTCCTTCACCCTGGGGGGCACAGGGGGCGGGATCGCCCGAAGCGAGGCCGAGCTAAGGGAGGTCCTGGGCCGGGGGCTCAGGCTCTCCCCCGTGCACACCGCCTTGGTGGAGGAGTCCGTCTTGGGCTGGAAGGAGTTTGAGCTCGAGGTGATGCGGGACCACGCGGACACCGTGGTCATCATCACCAGCATTGAGAACTTTGACCCCATGGGGGTCCACACCGGGGACTCCATCACCGTGGCCCCCGCCCAGACCCTCTCCGACGTGGAGTACCAGAGGATGCGGGACGCCGCCCGGGCGATCATCCGAGAGATCGGGGTGGACACCGGGGGGTCCAACATCCAGTTCGCCGTGGACCCCAAGACGGGGCGGATGGTGGTCATCGAGATGAACCCCCGGGTCTCCCGCTCCTCCGCCTTAGCCTCCAAGGCCACGGGCTTCCCCATCGCCAAGATCGCCGCCCTCCTCGCGGTGGGCTACCGGCTGGACGAGCTGCCCAACGATATCACCCGCAAGACCCCGGCCTCCTTTGAGCCCACCATCGACTACGTGGTGGTCAAGATCCCCCGCTTCGCCTTTGAGAAGTTCCAAGACCTCCCCAACACCCTAGGGCGCCTTTCCGACGAGCTCGGCACCCAGATGAAGTCCGTGGGAGAGGTGATGGCCATTGGGCACACCTTCAAGGAGGCCCTCATGAAGGCCCTAAGGGGCCTGGAGCGGGACGTGCGGGCCTTGGCGGGGGTGCAGACGGAGGCCCTTGAAAGAAAGCTCTACCCCAACCCCGACCGGATCTACGCGCTCCTCGAGCTCCTCCGGCGGGGGATGGGCGTGGAGGAGCTCCACCAGGCCACCCGCATTGACCCCTGGTTCCTCCACCAGGTGAAGGAGATCGTGGAGGCGGAGGAGTGGCTTAAGACCCACCCCCCAAAGGACCGGGAGGACTGGCGCTTCTACAAGGGCCTAGGGCTTTCCGACGCCCGCACGGCCGAGCTCCTCGGCCGCAAGGAGGAGGAGGTGCGGGCGGAGAGAAAAGCCCTAGGGGTAACACCGGTCTACAAGACCGTGGACACCTGCGCGGCGGAGTTTGAGGCCCACACCCCCTACCACTACTCCACCTACGAGCTGGAAGACGAGGTCTGGCCCTCGAGGCGGCCCAAGGTGGTCATCCTGGGCTCGGGGCCCATCCGCATCGGCCAGGGGGTGGAGTTTGACTACGCCACGGTGCACGCGGTCTGGGCCCTGAAGGAGGCGGGGTACGAGACCATCATGGTGAACTCCAACCCCGAAACCGTCTCCACGGACTACGACACCGCGGACCGCCTCTACTTTGAGCCCCTCACCCTGGAGGACGTGCTCAACCTAGTGGAACACGAGAAGCCCATGGGGGTCATCGCCACCCTGGGGGGGCAAACCCCCTTGAAGCTGGCCAAGGGGCTGGAGGAGGCGGGGGTAAGGCTCCTCGGCACCCCTTTTTCCGCCATCCACCGGGCGGAGGACCGGGCGGAGTTCAACCGGCTCTGCCAGAGTCTCGGCATCCCCCAGCCCGAGGGCCGGGTGGCGGAGCGCCCGGAGGAGGCCTTAAAGCTTGCGGAGGAGGTGGGCTACCCCCTCCTGGTGCGCCCCTCCTACGTCCTGGGGGGGCGGGCCATGCGGGTGGTACGGAGCCCTGAGGAACTCCAGGCCTACCTGGAGGAGGTCTACGCCCCCCTGGTGGAACGGCCCTCCCTCCTTTTGGACCGGTACCTGGAAGGGGCCATTGAGCTGGATGTGGACGCCCTCTCCGACGGGGAGGAGGTCATGGTGGCGGGAATCATGGAGCACGTGGAGCGGGCCGGGGTCCACTCCGGGGACTCGGCCACCGTCTTGCCCCCCGTGCACCTCTCTAAGGAGGCCATGGAGAGGGTGCGGGCCTATACCAGGAGGCTCGCCCTAGCCCTGGGGGTGAAGGGGCTTTTAAACGTGCAGTACGCGGTGCTGGGGGAGGAGGTGTACATCCTCGAGGCCAACCCCCGGGCGAGCCGCACCGTGCCCTTCGTCTCCAAGGCCATCGGGGTGCCCCTGGCGAAGCTTGCCGCCCTCATCGCCGTGGGCAAGACCCTAAAGGAACTTGGGGTGAGGGATCTGAACCCCCTTCCCCCCTACTACGCGGTGAAGGAGGTGGTCATCCCCTGGCTCAAGTTCCCGGGGGTGATCCCCGTCCTAGGCCCGGAGATGCGCTCCACGGGGGAGAGCATGGGCATAGACGAGAACCCCTATCTGGCCTACTACAAGGCGGAGCTCGGCGCGGGGCAGAAGCTTCCCCTCTTTGGCCGGGTGCGCTTCCTTGGGGAGGGGCTGGAGGAGCTTAAGGCCCTCTACCGGGAGGCGGGGTTTGAGCTTTCCGAAGGGGAGTACGAACTCCTCATCGCCACCCTCCCCCACCCCGAGCTCAGGCGGGCGGTGGAGCGGGGCCTCCCCTTCATCACCACCAAGGAGGGGGCCTGGTGGAGCCTAAAGGCCATCCTGGCGGCCCGGGAGGCGCCCCTAAAGGTCCAGCCCCTCCAGGCCTGGCACGGGGTGTACAATAAGGCTCAATGAAGCTCATCGTGGCCATCGTGCAGGACACGGACGCCCCCGGGCTCACCAAGGCCCTTTTGGAGCGGGGCCTCCAGTCCACCAAGCTGGCCTCCACCGGGGGCTTCCTAAGGGAGGGGAACACCACCCTCCTCATCGGCCTCGAGGATGACCGGGTGGAGGAGGCCTTGGAGCTCATCCGGGAGAAGTGCCGCACCCGCACCCGGCTTGTCACCCGGGGCCTCCCCCTCTCCGAGGCCCCGGACCCCTTCCTGGCCCAGCCGGTGGAGGTCCAGGTGGGGGGGGCGGTGGTCTTCGTCCTGCCGGTGGAGGGGTTTTTCAAAGTGTAGCATGAAGGCTACCTTGGACAAAAGCGGCCGCCTTCTCCTTCCCAAAGCGCTCCGGGAAGCCTTAAACCTCAAACCCGGGGACACTTTGGAGGTCACCTTAGAGGAAGGGCATCTGGTTCTCACGCCCCTTCCCCCCGCACCCCTCCGCCGCAAAGGCAAGGCCCTGGTGGCCGAGGTGTATCCAGAAAGCGAAAACGCCGTAGAAGAGCTTGGCCAGGAGCGGCTAGAGGCCCTTTCCCGTGAAGGTTCTCCTGGACACCTCCACCCTGGAGGCTTGTGGCCCGGGGTCTCGGGGGTGGGGTGGTCTACGATGCCCTGATCGCCCAAGCAACCCGCAAAGGGGAGGTGGACCTCCTCCCTACTCTTAACCCAAAGGATTTCCTCCGCCTGGGGGAGGACATCGCCGTCAAAGTCCGTACCCCCAGGGGGAAACCCCCGGCCTAGCCTTGCGCCCCACGGGAAGAGCCCGTAGAGTGGACAGGATGGACGAGGGGCTTTTCCTCCTCAAGGACGGCAAGGGCCGGGCCTTCCTGGTGCGGGCGAGGCCCGGGGGGGTCTTCCACCACCACCGGGGGACGGTGCCCCACGAGGCCATCCTCGAGGCTGGCCCCGGCGGCCAGGTAACGACCCACCTAGGGGAAGCGCTTTCCGTGCACCGGCCGAGCCTGGAGGAGTACGTCCTCCACATGAAGCGGAGCGCCACCCCCACCTACCCCAAAGACGCCAGCGCCATGGTGGCCCTCCTGGACCTGGCCCCGGGGATGCGGGTCCTGGAGGCGGGGACGGGCTCCGGGGGGCTCACCTTGTTCCTCGCCCGGGCGGTGGGGCCGGAGGGGCTCGTGGAGAGCTACGAGGCCCGTCCCCAGCACCTCAAGCAGGCCGAGGCCAACGTGCGGGCCTTCTGGTCCCATGACAACGTCCGCTTCCACCTCGGGGCCCTGGAAGGGGCGGAGCTGGAAGCGGAGAGCTACCACGGGGTGGCCCTGGACCTCATGGAGCCCTGGAAGGTCCTCCCCAAGGCGGCCAGGGCCCTCATGCCCGACCGCTTCCTGGTGGCCTACCTCCCCAACATCACCCAGGTCCTGGAGCTGGTAAAGGGGGCGGAGGGGCTTCCCTTAAGGCTGGAACGGGTCCTGGAGGTGGGCTGGCGGGAGTGGGAGGTGAGGCTTCCCGTGGCCCACCCCCGCTTCCAGCAGGTGGGGCACACCGCCTTCTTGGTGGTCCTTCGCCGATGGAAGGCCTCCTGATCCACGCCGTCTTAAGGGAGCTCCAAAAGGAGCTTCCCGCCCTCTTCCTGGGCCCTGCTTTCCCCGAGGAGGGCACCCTGGCCCTCCTCCTAAAAGGGCGCTCGGGGCGGATCTTCAACCTGGTCCTCCGCCACCGCCCCCCAAGCCCGAGCCTGGTCCTGGAGGAAGCCCACCTGGAAGGGGAGCCCAAAACCCCCTTCCAGCGCCTCCTCCAGGCCCGGCTCAAGGGCCCCCTCCTCGCCGCGGAGCAGCTCAAGCTGGACCGGGTGGTCTTCTTCCGCTTCGGGGGGGAGAAGGGCTTCGTGGACACCCCACCTTCCACCCTGGTCTTTGAGGCCACGGGGCGGAACGCCAACCTCCTCCTCCTGGACGAGAAGGGCACCATCCTGGGGGTGGACCGCCCCATCGGGCGGGAGGTGAACCGCTACCGGGAGCTCCGCCCAGGCCTCCCCTACACCCCCCCACCCCCTTACGAGAAGCTGGACCCGAGAACCCTAAAGGAGGAGGACCTCCGGGTCCTCTTGGAAAAGCCCTTGAAGGAGATCGTGCGCCACGTGGACGGGGTGGGCCTCGAGCTCATGCGGGAGCTGGCCCGCCGGGCGGGCCTCACCCCGGAAACCCCCCTGGACGAGGAAAGCCTCGGGAGGGTCTACCGGGCCCTAAAGGGGCTGGTGGAGGACCCTTCCTTGCGCACGGAGCTTTCCGAGGAGCTCCGCCGGAAATGGGCCGAGGAGGAGAAGGAGGCCCTGAGGAAGCCCCTCCTCGAGGCGCTGGAGCGGGAACGGAAAACCCTCCTCGCCCGGCTTTCCGACTACCAAAAGGCCCTGGAACGCCTGGAGGAGGCCGAGGACCTTAGGGCGAAGGCCAGCCTCCTCCTCGCCCGGCTGAGGGCGGTGCCCCGGGGGGCAAAGCGGGTAGTTCTGGAGGGGTTCCAGGGGGAACGGGTGGAGCTCCCCCTAGACCCCGCCCTCACCCCCCAGGAGAACGCCAAGAAGCTTTACGAGCGGGCAAGAAGGCTGGAGGAGCAGGCGGAACGGGCCCTGGAGCTCATCCCCAAGACGGAAGGGCGAATCCGGGCCCTGGAGGAAGAGATGGAGAGGATCCGCAAGGCCAGCCTGGAAGAGCTCCTCAGCCTCTCCCAAAGGCCCAAGGGGGAAAAAGGCCCCAGGCTCGGGCTCCGCTACACCTCCCCCTCGGGCTTCCCGGTCCTCGTGGGCCGGAACGCCAAGGAGAACGACCTCCTCACCCGCGCCGCCCACTCCGAGGACCTCTGGTTCCACGCCCAAGGGGTGCCGGGGAGCCACGTGATCCTCCGGTGCGAGGGGAAAAACCCCCCGCTGGAAGACCTCCTCTTCGCCGCCCAGCTTGCGGCCTACCACTCCAAGGCCCGGGGGGAGCGCCAGGTGCCCGTGGACTACACCCGCAAGAAGCACGTCTGGCGGCCCCGCAAGGCCGCCCCCGGCCAGGTGCTCTACACCGGGGCCAAGACCCTCTTCGTGGAGGGCACCCTTCCCGAAGGGGAAGGCGGGGCGTAAACTTAGATCCCGTGAAGAGGGTGATGTTCCACGCCAAGATCCACCGGGCCACCGTGACCGAGGCCGACCTAAACTACGTGGGCTCGGTGACGGTGGACCAGGACCTCCTGGAGGCCGCAGGCATCCTCCCCTACGAGCAGGTGGACGTCTACGACCTCACCAATGGGGCCCGGCTCACCACCTACGCCCTTCCCGGAAAGCGGGGCTCGGGGGTGGTGAAGATCAACGGGGCCGCGGCCCACCTGGTGCACCCCGGGGACCTGGTCATCCTCGTGGCCTATGGGGTGTTTGAGGAGGAGGAGACTCAGAACCTAAAGCCCACCGTGGTTCTGGTGGACGAGAAAAACCGAATCCTCGAGGTGCGGAGAGGGTGAGTCGGCTCAAGCTCTACCTGGATCTCATCCGCTTTGAGCACACCCTCTTCGCCCTCCCCTTTGCCTACGGGGGCATGCTCCTCGCGGCGGGGGGGTGGCCGGGGGGGCGCACCTTCCTCCTGGTAACCCTGGCCATGGTGGGGGCAAGGACCATGGCCATGGCCCTGAACCGGCTCATAGACTGGCGCCTAGACGCCCTAAACCCCAGGACCAAGGACCGCCACCTGCCCAAAGGGCTGGTGAAGCCCTGGGAGACCCTCCTCCTCGCCCTTTTAGGCCTTTTCCTTCTGGTCTACGCAGGGCTTTCCTTGAACCCCTTGACCTCTAGGCTCCTCCCGGTGGCCGTCTTCTTCCTCACCGGCTACAGCTACACCAAGCGCTTCACCTGGCTCTGCCACTACGTCCTCGGCCTCACCATCGGAGCAGCGGCCGCGGGGGGGTGGATCGCGGTCACGGGGAGCTTCCACCCCACGGCCTACTGGCTTTGGGGGGGGGTGGGGCTTTGGATCGCGGGGTTTGACATCCTCTACGCCACCCAGGACTACGCCTTTGATCGGGCCTTTGGGATAAAGAGCATCCCCGCCCGCTTCGGCATCCCCCTGGCCCTGGGGATCGCTCGGGCCACCCACCTCCTGGCCTGGACGGCCTTCCTCCTTGCGGGGCTTTCCTACGGGGCCGGGGCCCTTTACTACCTGGGCCTCTTCCTTGTGGGGGGGCTTCTTTTCTACGAGCACCGCCTGGTCTCCCCCGAGGACCTCTCCCGGGTGGACGTGGCCTTCTTCCAGGCCAACGTGGGGGTGAGCTTGGGAATGTTCCTCTTCATCGTTCTGGACCTGTGGTTCTAAGTACCCCGCCGAAGCTTTCGCTTCGGCGGGGCCCTTCAACACCCCCACCGCCTCGAGGCGGTGGGGGAAGAAGGTCAGCTAGGCCAGATTGAGCCGCTTGCGCACCTCCGCCTGGAGAGCCTCCAGGGGCTTCCGCCCCCGGGCGACCTCCAGGGCCATGCGGGCCAGCTCATCCGCCCGGGGGTCATCGGGCTGGACCAAGGCCATCCGGGGGCCGGCGCTCATCACCCCGACCTCGGGCATCCGTTCCTGGGAGCGCCCCACCCGGACCAGCTTCACCCGGGTCCCCGTGAAGACCGAGTCCCCTGCGATGTAGTCGGTGAGGGAAACGTCTTTCAGGTAACCGTCCACCGCCATGGCCGGGTTGGGAACCAGGCCCTTGCTGCGGTGGGGATCCCCGGGGATGCGCTGGCCGTCAATCTCCACGTCCCTGGCTCCGTAGGCCCAGTGGCCATAGTGCCAGGAGACCCCCACGGAACCGGGGGCAATGCCCTCTATGACCCGAAGCTTGCCCTCTACGGCCACCTTAACCCCCGGGTAGATCTCAAACTCCCCGCCGAAGTCCGGGGAGAGGATGCGGACGATGTCCCCGTCCTCGAGGCCCAGGCGGTGCGCATCGTAGCGGCTTATGTAGACGTAGTTCTCGGGCTGGATGGCCAGCTGCCCCACGTAGTTGGAGACGGTACGGGACTGGCCCCCGAGGATCTCCTTAAACGTGAAGAGGGTGAGGTCGTACTCCTCGGGGAAAACCACCTCCTGGCCGTCAAAGTGCATCTGCCGCTGATAGAAGGGCACACCGGAGAGGCGCTTGCCGGTGATGGAGTGGAAGCCGGTACCGATGGGTTCCAAGTAGAGGTTAAGCTGCCCCTTGAGCGCGTGGTGGACAAACTCTCCCTCGTAGGCCTTGTCGGTGGCCTCAAAGCGGCCCCCTCGGTTGAGGAGGTAAACCACCCGCCGCCACAAGGCCTCATCCCCCACCGCCTTCTTCCAACGCTCCTCGTCAAAGACCGCCTTGGGCAGGTGCCGCCGGGCTTTGCGGAAAAGCTCCAGCTCCTCGTCGGAAGCCATGGGCGCCTCATCCCCGGGCTTATCCCCCGCCGCCAGGTTGGCCACCAGCTTGAGGTAATAGTCCTCGGGGCGATCCAGATGGAGGCCCGGCCCAAACGCATCCTTGCCAAACCCCGAGGCCCCAATCCGCTTGGCCAGGGCGATGATGAGCGTATCCATGGAAAGGGGCATCTCCTCCCCATCCACCTGGACAATCTCCGTCAAAGGTGGGGCCACCGGCTGGCGGAACTTGCTGATCTTGGTGAGCACCGCCGGGCTCGTTCCCACGGGGTTCCCCCAGCGCTCGAGGTACGTGAGGTCGGGGAAGATGTAGTCGGCGTACATGGTGGTTTCCCCGATAACCACGTCGGTGGCGATGATGAGGGGGATCTTCTCCGTATCCCGAAGCATCTCAATCTGGAGGTGCCCCGCGGGGGAAGCGTAGGCCGGGGTGCCGTAGTGGAGCCACAGGATCTTAATGGGGTAGGCGTACCCCGCGGCAATGGAAGGGATCACCTCCTGGTACACGTCGTCCGTGTAGGGGAACCACGGGCGCTTGGCCGGGTAGCCGTCCCGCTTAAAAAGGGTGCTGGTCTCGTAAGGGCCCGAGTCCTCACGGTTCACCTTGATGCCAAAGGGCGTGAGGGCGTTGGGGTGGAGCTTGTCCATGGGGAAAGGCTGCCCCTCCTTACCGCCCATCCCATCCCAAGAACCCCCGCCCTTGACCAACCCACCCACGTGGTCCACGTTCCCGATGAGGAAGTTTAGGTTGATGATGGCCTGGGCCGCGTAGAACCCCCAGGTGAACTTGATGGGCCCCCGGTAGAAGTCTATGGCCGCCCGCTTTCCGTGGGCGGTGAACTCCCGAGCCAAGGCCTCAATGGTCTCCACGGGCACACCGCTTTCCGCCGCGTAGAACTCCAGGGTATGGGCAAAGGCCGCCTCCTTAAGGAGCCGGAATCCGGACTTCACGCGGAAACCCTTGATCTCCGTGTCCACCTCCAGATCCCCCACCACGGGGTTCGCCTCATCGTTGGGGTCCACGGCCACGGGCTTCCCCCCGACCAAGGCGACGAAGTGGTGCTCAGGACCCAAGCCCAGATCGCTGGCCCTAAGGAGCTTGCCGTTGGCCACATTGACCAACCATGTGGCGTTGGTCCAGGAAAGCTCCCCGTTCTTCAGGGCCGCCGCCTTGTTGGCGTTTCGCAGGAAAGCGGCATCGTAACGCTTGTGCTCCAGGATCCAGCGGGTCATCCCCAAGGCCAGGGCCAGATCCCCCCCGGGCTTGATGGGGATCCACCACCCTTTGGCCGCGGTCTTGTTAAGCCTGGGGTCTATGACCGCCACCTTCAGCTTCCCCTCCACGATGGCCTGGGAAACCCTAGGCGAAAGGGGCGTGGGGCCAAAGTTGGCCTCGTTGTAGGAGGTGCCCCAGAAGATGACGAACTCCGCCCGGGTGTAATCGGGCTTCATGTGGTTGGGGCCCTTCTTCCAGCTGTACTTCCCGTTTTTCTCGGTCCAGCTGGCCAGGGCGTACTTAAAGGCCACGTGGTGGGCTTGCTCGCAGATGGTGGTGTGGCCGTACCAGTTCACGGAGCCCAGGGACTGGAAGGTGAAGCGCTTGGTGATCTGCTCACGGTCGGGGCTGATCCGCCCCCCCAGAAGGACAAACTGGTTGTTTTTGGGCCCGAGGTCCGGGTGGTCGGGGTCTATGAGAACGTCCAGGTGGTCCTTGTACTTGGCCTTGAACTCCTCCACCGTCATCTTGCCCGCCCGGATGGCGGCCACGTCCTCAGCCATGGCCTTGGCCAAGGCGGGGTCGCGGAGGACAAAGACATCCTTGAAGCCCGGCACCTCCCGGTCCTCGCCGATCTCAGCAAAGAGCTTACCCCCCTCCACGATCTCCTGGAGGGCCTGCTCAAAGGGGATGGTCTTCCACTTGTTGCTCCCTCGAGGCCCGGCCCGCTTGAGCACCGTCCGCACCCGGTAAGGATCGTAAAGGGTTTCCACCCCCGCCTGGCCCTTGGGGCAGATGGAGGCATCCACCTTGGCCGCTTGGTCCAGGGGAGTCCCGTAGGGCAGGTGGGGGTAGAGGTTCATGGGGCTATAGGGGTTGCCGTCTATCTTCGCCAAAATCCCCTCCTGGATCTTGGCCTTGATGGTGCACTGGGTGTTGCACTGCAGGCAGACGGTGTAGAGGACGTTCTCGGGAAGGGCCAAAGGGTAAATCCCCCCCTCACCGTTCTTGGCCCAAGCGGAGAAAAGGCGCTGCCCCTCCCGGCCCAAAAGGGCCCCGGCGCCCGTAAGCGTTCCCGCCTTCAGAACCTCCCTGCGCGTGAGCTTTTTCATCAGGCCACCTCCTTCTTGATCAAAGGCAGATAGCGGTACCCCAGGTAGAAGAGGGCTATCCCTATGGCCACCACACCCGCAAGAACTTGCCACTCAAAGAGGCTGGGGAAATAGGCGTAGGACAGGCGATTAAAAGGAGCGATGGGGTCTTGGTAACTCCGCTCCAACCCCCGAAGCTCCGGGGTGATGAGCCCGGGGATGACCAGGTTCAGCCGGACGGCGAAGAAGGTCACGGCCACCAGGATGGAGGCCAGGGCCACCGCCCGAGGCGAGGAGGAGCGGGTGGCCAAGAGCCACACAGGGATGGCCACGCCCAGCAGGACGTGGAAGATCCAGTACACGTACCAGTAGGGGCCAAAGAGAACATAGGTGAGGAGCTTGTACTCCGAGCCCACCCCATACCACATGGGGATGGAGTACTCGGCCCACTCCAGGAGGAGGTCAAAGAGGACCAGCCCCAACACGATGCGCCCCAAAAATTGGAGCATGCCCCGCCATTCCTCGTCCTTTTTGGGGTAAACCCAGGCCACCAGGAAAGTCATGAGCGCCCCACCAGAGACCAGCGCCCCGGTGAGGAAGAGGATGGGGTAAATGGGGCTATGCCAGTACTCCCGGGCCACCACAGTGCCGAAAAGGGCCCCCACGCCCCCGTGGAACGCGATGGCCAGCGGCACCCCTATGGTGCCCAAGATCCGCAAGATGCGGTTGTCCCGTTCCACCGCCTCCGGGGAAAGCCGCACCAAATCGCGGCGCACGGCAAAGAAGAGCTCCCCTAGGAGAAGGAGGAAGTAAGCGGTGTAGAGCCAAACCATCCAGGCCATCATGGAGTGGAACTGGGGTCTTAGGAAGACGTAGTAAAACCGCTCCAAGTGGCCCAGGTCAAACCAGATGGTCATGAGGGCCATGACCAAGGTGATGGCGGCCACATAAAGCGCCAGCTTACCGATCTTCTCCAGGCGGTGAACGCCGAAGACATACACGAGGCTAGAAAGGAGGAAAGCCCCAGCCGAAAGGCCGATGAAGTAGATGTACGCCGCCACCCAAAGCCCCCAGGGCACGTAGCTACCGTAGGCCGCCAAACGGTGCCCCGTGAGGAAACGTTCGGCTATACCCACGCCCCCGAAGAGGGCCAGGGCGATAAAAGCCACCCAGAGAAACCCGACCCACAAGGGATTCCGTCTTACCTGGACCATACCCCGCCTCCTCTACACCAGGTAGTAGACCTTGGGCTCGGTGCCCAGATGCTCCTTAAGCCGGACAGCGTTGTTGCGGGCCAGGAGCTCGGAAACCAAGGACTCGGGGTCATTGAGGTCCCCGAAGAAGGTGGCCCGCCCGATGCAGGTGGTCACGCACATGGGCAACTGGCCCTGCTCCAGCCGGTGGGCGCAGAAGGTGCACTTGCGAGCGTTGCCCACCGGGCTTTTGGGAATGACGCCTTCCGCCCGCTGCCACTGCCTGCCGTATTCAAAGTTGGGGAGTTCCTCGTAGGCCTTGGCCCCGTCCAGGACCAAGCCGCCAGGAAGGCCTTTGGCGGCCCCATCCGTCCAGTTCTCCCCGAAGTCAAAGGTGCGGGCCTGGTAGGGGCAAGCGGTGATGCAGTAGCGGCAACCGATGCAGGCGTTGTAGTCTATCTCCACGATGCCGTCCTCCCGCTTCCAGGTGGCCCCCACCGGGCAGACCGGAACGCACGGAGGATTGTCGCACTGCATGCAGGGACGGGGGAGGAACTTCCGGGTCACATGGGGGTAGGTGCCCACCTCGAGGTCAATGACCGGCCGATAGACCACCCCGGGGGGGAGCTTGTTTTCCATAGCGCACCCCACCGTACAAGCGTGGCAACCCACGCACTTGCGGGTGTCTATGACCATCCCCCACCTGCGCTGGTTCATGGGCTTCCTTAGCGCCCGCTCCAGATCCCGCTGCATCCGAAGAAGGACGTCCTCCTCCGCGCCGTCGCTCACCCGGAAGGGGAGAGCAGGGAAAGGCGTGCGGGAAGGGGAAGCCTCCGCCTGCACCGCCTGCCCACCCAACACCATTCCGGCGAACACCGCGGAGGCCACTTTCTCTAGAAAAGCCCGCCGACTGTCGGTCATGGGTCCACCTCCTTAACCATCCCTTACCTCCCGGTTCCGAGATTAGGCTTCGGCCAGCCTGTCCACATCGGTAGGTCTCCGACCCCAAGATCACCCCAAACGTCCCCTGGAAGGTCGGGGGCGGTACCGAGGGCAATTTGGGACATTCTTCCCAGGAAAGGGCGAGCAAAATGGGGCTTGTGAGGGCCTACCCCTTCCACCTTCTGATCCTTGCCCTTCTCCTCTTTTCCTGCCAGCGGGGAGTGGAGCTGGACCTGGGCCCCCGCTTAGACCTCCCCCAGGTGGTCCCCCTCCGCCAGGAATCCACCTTGGTGGTGGCGGTGGCCAATATGCTGAGCCCAGGGAGGGCCGAACCTTACGAGGTCCTGGCCCAGCACCTAGCCCAGGCCGCGGGGCTGGAGGCGGTGGTGGTGCAACGCCGAAGCTACCAAGCGGTCTTGGATCTCCTAGCCAGGGGGGAAGCCGATGTGGGCTTCCTCTGCACGCTGGCGGCGGGGAAAGGGTTGGAAGAGGGGTTTGTGGAGCTCCTGGCCGCCTCCGAGCCGGAAGAGGGTGCCCCCTACCGCGCTCTGGTGGTGGTGCCCGCCTCCTCCCGGGCCCGAAGCTTCTGGGACCTGGAGGGCCAGCGCTTCGCCCTAGTGGATCCCCTTTCCAACACGGGCGCGGCCTGGCCAAGGCTTCTCTTGGGCGCGAAAGGCCGCACCCTTGAGGGCTTTTTCCGCCAGGTCATCTACACCTATGCCCATGACCGAAGCCTGAAAGCGGTCCAGGAGGGTTTTGTGGACGGCGCTGCGGTGGACAGCTTGGTCTATCGGAGCCTGGCCAAGAAGGACCCTAGCCTACGGCGGCGCCTCCGGGTGGTCTGGGCCAGTCCCCCAGATCCCCCACCCCCCGTGGTGGTGCGAAAGGGCCTAGAACCCAGGATCAAGGCCCGCCTCCGGGCCGCCCTTTTGGCCCCCGCCCAGGGCCCGGTCCGGGAGGCTCTGGAAGCCATGAGCCTTCGGGGGTTTGGACCGGCCAAGAAGGAAGCCTACCTTCGGGTTTACCGGAGAGCGCAACCATGAGGCCCAGCCTCAAGACCAAGTTGCTTGGCCTCGCCTTCCTCGGCGTGGCGCTTACGGCCCTGGGGACCGGTGGGGTGGCCTACTGGTTTCTCTACCGGGAAAGCCTGCGGGCCCTGGACGCTCGGGCGCAGGCCTTGGCCCGGGCCCTCAGCGCCGAACTGGAGGAATACCTCCTCTCCAACGACCTCTATGGGGCCCACCGCCTGCTTCTCCAAACCCTGGACGAGGAAGTCCGCTCTGCCTACGTGATGGGACCCTCCGGCCAGGTTCTCCTCCACACCTTCTCCGAGGGCTTCCCCCAGGTCCTGCTCCGCTTCCCTGGGCATCTGGACTACCGCACGGGCCGCAACACCTACCACCAACGGGCGGCCTCCATCCTGGAAGGGCAGCTGGGGGAGGTCCGGGTGATCGTCAGCGAGGGGCCCTTCCAGGCCAGGCTGCGGCAAACCATAGCCCACCTGGCCCTGGCCATCCTGGGGGTGGCCCTGGCCACGGGCGGGCTTGCATACCGCGTGGCCCTGGCTTTTCTCAGGCCCATCCAGGACATGGTGCAGGACGTGGAGGCGCTGCGGCTTGGGAAGGTGGACCGCATCCGGGAACCCGAAGGGGAGCTGGCGGCCCTGGCCCAGAGCTTCAACGCCTACTTCGCCCAGGCTCGAGACCGCGAAGCCGAGCTCTTGGACCTCCAACGGGTGGCGGAGGCGGTCAACCGGGCGGAAACCCCGGAGGAGGTCCTGGAGGTAGCCCTGGAAACCCTGGTAGCCACGGGGCGCTTCCGTTGCGGGGACGCCTACCTGCGCCGGGGGGAAGGTTACCAGAAGGTGAGCAGCCGAGCCTGCGTATCGCAGGCCTGCCCCTTGCGGGAAGAGGCTTTAACCCAAGAGCCCCCTCCAGGCTTTCAAAAAATCCCCCTGGGGCAGGACGGCCTTCTCGTCCTATTGGGAGGGGAAGGGAGCAGTGAAGCCTTCCTGCAGGGGCTTTTTGCGCCCATCGCGGTGGGCTTGGAACGCGCCCGCTACTACGAGAGCCTGAGGGAGAAGGAAGCTCTGCGAGCCCAATTTTTGAGATCCCTGGTCCGGGCCCAGGAGGAGGAGCGGGCCCGCATCGCCCGGGATCTCCACGACGAGGTGGGCCAGGCCCTAACAGGACTCTCCTTGGGGCTGGAAGCTGCCCAAAACGA
>NZ_JBBIMD010000042.1:0-21319 GCF_037444525.1 Thermus sp.
TTTCTGCTGGTGTTCCTGCAAAGCTTAGGGGCCTTCCTCCTTTTAGGGCTAAGCCTTCCCAACCAAAGGCGGGAGAACTAAGCTGGAAGGTAACATGGCCAACTACCGCGAGCTCATGGACCTGACGGGCCAGGTGGCCCTGGTGGTGGGGGCGGCCTCGGGGATCGGCCGGGCCTCCGCGGAGGCCCTAGCGGCCTTTGGGGCCAAGGTGGTGCTGGCAGACCGGGACGAGAAGGGCCTTCAGGAAGCCCTAAAGGGGGTGCCCGGGGGGGAGGCCCACCTTGTGGACCTGGTGGAAAAGGAGGCGGCGGAGGGGCTGGTGGAGGAGGTCCTTAAGGGCCACGGCCGGCTGGACGTCCTGGTTTCCACCCCGGCCATCAACGTGCGCAAGGCCCTTCTGGATTACACGGACGAGGAGGTGGACCGGGTGGTGGACCTGAACCTCAAGGCCACCCTACGCCTCCTAAGGGCCGGGGGGCGTGCCATGCGAGCCCAAGGCTCGGGCAGCCTCATCGCCCTGGCCTCCATCCGGGCCCTGGTGGTGGAGCCGGGGCAGGGGGTTTACGCGGCCACCAAGGCGGGGATCCTCCAGCTCGTCCGCGCCCTGGCGGCGGAGCTTGGGCCCTTCGGGGTGCGGGCCAACGCCATTGCCCCGGGGCCCATAGAAACCCCCCTCACCGCCCCCATCAAGGCCCACCCGGAGTGGTACCGGGCCTACGCGGAGAAGACCGCCCTGGGCCGCTGGGGCCGGCCGGAGGAGGTGGCCATGGCCGTGGTCTTCCTGGCCTCGAGGGCTGCAAGCTACATCACGGGCACCCTTTTCCTGGTGGACGGGGGGTGGACGGCCATAGACGGCCGCTTCACCCCGCCCCTTTAAGCGCCATGGACAAGGCCCTGAGCGCAGCGGAGGCGGTGGACGAAAGGGAGGTGGTGGACCTCCTCCGGGCTTTGGTGCGGATCCCAAGCCACTACCCTGGGCCCGGGGAGGAGGGGGTGGCCGCCTTCCTGGCGGCGTACCTGGAGGAGCGGGGGCTTAGGCCTTTCCTCCAGGAGGCGGCCCCTGGGCGGCCCAACCTGGTGGCCGACCTGGGGGAAGGGGAAGGGGGGCTTATCCTGGAGGGGCACACCGACGTGGTGACCCCGGGGGACGAGGCCCGTTGGACCCACCCCCCCTACGGGGCGGTGGTGGAGGGGGGGCGGGTCTACGGCCGGGGGGCCTGCGACATGAAGGGGGGCCTGGCCGCCCTGGTGGGGGCCATGCTGGCGGTGGGGCGGGCCCTAGGCAGGCCCAAGCGCCCCTTGTGCCTCGCCGCCTTGGCAGACGAGGAAGGGATGATGCTTGGGGTGAAGGCCTTCCTGAAGGCGGGCCTCGCCCGGGGCTTCCGGGGGGCGGTGGTGGCCGAGCCCGAGGAAATGGAGATCTGCCTCTGGCAAAAGGGGGCCCTCCGCCTCCGCCTCCTCTTCCCGGGGCGGATGGCCCACGGGGCCATGCCCTACGCGGGGGAAAACCCCATCCCCAAGGCGGCCCGGTTCGTGCTGGAGCTAAAAGCCCTGGAAGAGAAGCTCCAGGCCGCCTTCCCCCACCCCTTCCTGGGGCCCCCCTACCTCACCCCCACCCGCTTCCTGGCCAGCGCTGGGGAAGGCCAGCTCAACGTCCTCCCCGACCGAGCGGAGGTGGCCCTGGACGTGCGCACCGTGCCGGGGGTGGACCACGCGGGGCTGGTGGCGGAGATCGGGGCCCTGGCAGGGGTGGGGGTGGAGGTCCTGGAGGACCGCCCCCCCGTGGAAACCCCCAAGGAGGACCCCCTGGTCCAGGCGGCGGAGGAGGCCCTAAGCCTCCTGGGCCTCCCCCTGCGCCACGGAGGGGTGCCGGGGGCCACGGACGGCACCTTCCTCCGGGCCTGGGGGGGGCTTCCCGTGGTGGTCATGGGCCCTGGGCGGAAGACCCTGCCCCACCAGGTGGACGAGTGGGTGGGGGTGGAGGAGGTGGTGCAGGCGGCCCGGGTCTACGCCGCCCTGGCCGCCCTTTATCTGGAAGGGTAGCGTGCGTAAGGAGGGACGCCATGAGGAAAGCGTGGACGGCGATGGTGGCCTGGGTCCTGGCCCTCGCCCTGGCCCAGACCCGGGGCGGGGAGCTTAGGGTGGCGGTGCTGGCGGAACCCCCGGTGTTGGACCCCTCGGCCTCCACCAGCCAGGAAATCCCCAGGATGCTCTACGACAACGTCCTCCAGGGGCTGGTGAAGTTGAACGAGAAGGGGGAGATCGTTCCTGCCCTGGCGGAGCGGTGGGAGGGGAGCCCCTCGAGCCTCACCTGGACCTTCCACCTGAGGAGGGGGGTGCGCTTCCACAACGGGGCCCCCTTCACCGCGGAGGACGTCCTCTTCAAGTTCAACCGGGCCCGGGACCCCAAATCCGGCCACACCCACCCCGAGTACTACCGGGACATCGGGAGCGTGGAGGCCAAGGACCCCTACACCGTGGTCTTCCGCCTGCGGCAACCGGACCAGGACTTCCTCTTCAACCTGGCCCGACCGGACTCCGTCATCGGCCCCAAGGGACGGGTGGAGGAGCAGAAGACCCAGCCCATCGGCACCGGCCCCTTCCGCTTCGTGGCCTGGGAACGGGGGGTGGGGGTGCGGCTGGAGCGGTTTGAGGGCTACTACGAGCCCGGCCTCCCCTACCTGGACCGGGTCTTCTTCCGCTTCCTCCCCGACCCCAACGCCCAGATCGCCGCCCTTAGGGCGGGGGACATCCACGTGATTGGCCTAGGGGTGAGCCCGGAGGCGGCCCTCACCCTGGGGCGGGACCCTAGCTTCAAGGTGGTAAGCGGGACCACCACCACGGAGATCACTGTGGGGATGAACAACGCCCGCTCCCCCTTCAACGACCCTCGGGTGCGCCGGGCCATCCAGCACGCAGTGGACAAAAAGGAGCTCATCCAGGGGGTGATGCTGGGCTTCGGCACCCCCATCGGGAGCCACCGCTCCCCGGGGGAGCGGTGCTACGAGGACCTCTCGGGCCTCTACCCCTACGACCCCGCCCGGGCCCGGGCCCTTCTCCAGGAGGCGGGCTACGGGCCGGCCAATCCCTTGCGCTTCACCTTCACCCTGGCGGCCCCCTACCCCTACGAGCGCCGCCTGGGGGAGGCCATCGCCGCCAAGCTCCAGGGGATCGGGGTCCAGGCCCGGCTGGAGGTGGTGGAGTGGGCCACCTGGCTCTCCCGGGTCTTCCGCGGGGCGGACTACCAGATGACCATCATCGGCCACTCGGAGCCCCATGACATCGGGATCTACGCCAACCCCAACTACTACTTCCGCTACGACTCCGCCCGCTTCCGGGAGCTTTACGCCCAGTACCTGCGCACCCCGGATCCGAACCGGGCCTGCGAGCTCATGAAGGCCATGCAGCGCCTCCTGGCCGAGGACGCGGTGAACCTCTGGGTGATGAACGCCCCTTACATCGCGGCCATGCGTAAGGAGGTCATGGGCTGGTGGCAAAACCAGCCCACCCCGAGCCTCAACGTGACCCGGGTGTACCTGGCCCGTTGATGGCCGCCTACGCCCTGCGCCGGTCCCTCCTGGCCCTCGGCACCCTGTGGCTTGCGGGGAGCCTGGTGTTCCTGGCCCTCCTCCTCCTCCCCGGGGACCCCGTCCAGGCCATCCTGGGCCTCGAGGCGAACCCGGAGGCCCGGGCCGCCCTGGAGCGGGCCCTGGGGCTGGACCGGCCGCCCCTCCCCCGCTACCTGGACTGGCTTTGGGGGCTTCTCCGGCTGGACCTAGGGGAGTCCATCCGCTACGCCAAGCCGGTGGGGGAGCTCCTCGGGGAAAGGCTTCCCCTCACCCTGGCCCTGGTGGGGCTGGGCCTTTCGGGGGCCCTCCTCCTGGCCCTCCCCCTGGCCCTCCTCGCCCTCCGCTTTCCCCTTCTGGACCTCCTCCTAAGCGGCCTCATGGCCCTCCTCCAGTCCCTGCCCACCTTCTTCCTGGGGGTGGTCCTCCTCTACGCCTTCGCCGTCCATCTCCCCCTCCTCCCCGCAAGCGGCTTCCCGGGGTGGGCAAGCCCCGTGGAGGCCCTCCGCCACCTCCTCCTCCCCGCCCTTACCTTGGCCCTGGCCCGGGCGGCCATCCTCTTCCGCATGGCCCGGGGAAGCCTTCTGGAAGTCATAGGCCAGGACTACATCCGCACCGCCCGGGCCAAGGGGGTGCCCGAGGGGAGGCTCCTCCTCAAGCACGCCCTCAAGCCGGCAAGCCTCCCCCTCGTCACCCTCCTGGGGCTTGAAGGGGGGTTCCTCCTCACGGGGGCGGTGGTGGTGGAAGCGGTCTTCGCCCTGCCCGGGCTTGGTAGCCTGGCCCTCACCGCCCTCGAGGCCCGGGACTACCCCCTCCTCCAAGGGCTGGTGGTGGCCATGGCGGCCCTCATCGTCCTCTTCAACCTGGCGGTGGACCTCCTCTATGGCCTTTTGGACCCACGAATCGAGTATGCGTAGCCCAAGCCTCCTCGCAGGAAGCCTCCTCACAGGGCTTTTTTTCCTCCTGGCCCTGGCCTCCTCCCTCTACCCCGTGGACCCCAACGCCCCGGACTTCCTCCGTCGCCTAAGCCTCCCCTCCCTCGAGCACCCCTTGGGGACGGACCCCTTCGGCCGGGACCTCCTGGCCCGCCTCCTCCACGGGGCGCGAAACGCCCTCCTGGTGGGAGGACTTGCCGTGGCCCTGGGGGCGGGCCTGGGGGTGGCCCTGGGCCTCCTGGCGGGGTATTGGGGCCGGGGGTGGGATGGGGCCCTAAGCCTCCTCAACGAGGCCCTTTACGCCCTTCCCGGCCTCCTCCTCGCTCTCCTCCTCGCGGCCCTCTTGGGCCCCGGGGCCCTGAGCAGCACCCTGGCCATTGGGCTTGCCCTGGTGCCCGCCTTCTTCCGGGTGGCCCGGGCGGGGGCCATGGCTCTGAGGTCAGCCCCTTTCGTGGAGGCGGCCCTGGCCCTGGGGGCCACGGAGGGCCGGGTCCTCCTCCGCCACCTCCTCCCCAACCTCCTGGGGCCTTTGGTGGTCCAGACCAGCCTGGCCTTCGCCGCCGCCCTCCTGGCCGAAGCCGCCCTCTCCTACCTGGGCCTCGGAATCCAGCCCCCAAACCCGAGCCTGGGCCGGATGCTCCGAGAAGCCCAAAGCTTCCTTCCCCTCTCCCCTTACCCAGCCCTGGTGCCGGGCCTCGCCCTCTCCCTGGCGGTCCTGGGCTTTAACCTCCTAGGGGACGGCCTAAGGGACCGGCTGGACCCCAGGCGCTAGGCCAGGGAGCAGTCCGGAAATGCCTCGAGACCGGCCGCCCCTTGCCCACCCGGAAGAGGATGTGCTAATCTTCTCCCCCAAAGGAGGCCAAGATGTGCGCCCCCCTGGTGATGGATGCGGTGGCCCGCTCCCTTTCCCGTCGGGCCTTCCTGGGTGTGGGGCTTGGGCTTCTTGCGAGCCAGGCCTTGGCCCAGGCGGAGGTTCCGGGCAAGGCTTTCCGCCACGCGGTGGACCTCACCCACGAGCTCTCTCCGGAAATCCCCCTTTTCCCCGGAGCCGAGCCCATGCGCATCACCACCCTGGTCACCGTGCGGCAAAACGGCTACTACGGAAACCGCCTGGACTTATGGGAGCATTCCGGCACCCACATGGACGCCCCTGCCCACTTCGCGGAAGGGGGGCTCACCGCAGAAAAGCTCCCTGTGGGTAACCTCATCGCCCCCCTGGCGGTGGTCCACATCCACGAGAAGGCAGCCAAGGACCCCGACGCTCAAGTGACGGTGGACGACCTCCTGGCCTACGAAAGGCGGTACGGCCGCCTTCCCAAAGGGGCCTTGGTGGCCATGCACTCTGGCTGGGAAGCCCGCTGGCAGGATCCCAAAGCCTTCCTTAACCAGGATGCCTCCGGCGTCCTCCATTTCCCTGGGTTCTCCCCGGAGGCCGTAGCTTTCCTGGTGGAGGAGCGGGAGATCGTGGGGGTGGGGGTGGACACCCTCTCCTTGGATTTCGGCCCCTCTAAGGACTTCAAGGCCCACCTCACCCTCTTGGGAGCGGGGAAGTACGGCCTTGAGAACCTGGCCAACCTGGCCCAGGTCCCCCCAGCAGGGGCCCTCATCCTGGTGGGGGGCCCCAAGCACCGAGGGGCCTCCGGCGGGCCGGTGCGGGCCCTGGCGGTGTGGTAGATGAGCCTACTGGAGTTCCGGGAAGTGACGGTGGCCTTTGGGGCCTACGTCGCCCTGGAGGGGGTGAGCCTGCGGCTTGTGGAGGGGGAGTTCGTGAGCCTGGTGGGGCCCACGGGGTGCGGGAAGAGCACCCTCCTCAACGTGGCGGCGGGCCTCCTCCCCCCCACCCGAGGGGAGGTTCACCTGGAAGGGCGCCCCTTAAGGGGCCTGAACCCCAAAGCGGGCTACCTCTTCCAGCAGGACGCCATCCTGCCGTGGAAGACCGCGCTGGACAATGTGACCCTACCCCTGGTCTTCCGGGGGGTACCCCTCCAGGAGGCCCGGGCGCGGGCCCGGGCCTGGCTGGCCAAGGTGGGCCTCGAGGGCTTTTCCGACCGCTACCCCCACCAGCTCTCCGGGGGGATGCGCAAGCGGGTGGGCCTGGCCCAGGTCCTCATCGCGGACCCCAAGCTCCTCCTCATGGACGAGCCCTTCTCCGCCCTGGATGTCCAGACCCGGCAGCTCATGGAAAACGAGCTCCTGAGGCTTTGGCAGGAGGACCGCAAGACCGTGCTCTTCGTAACCCACGACCTGGAAGAGGCCATCGCCCTCTCCGACCGGGTGGTGGTTCTCTCCGCGGGGCCGGCCTCCAGGCCCATCGGGGACTTCCCCATCCCCCTGCCCCGGCCCCGGGACGTGGCGGAGGTCCGGCTCACCCCGGAGTTCTTGAGGCTCCACCGGGAGATCTGGGACCTCCTAAGGGGGGAGGTGATGCGGGCCCATGCGCGGGCTTAGGGTGCGGCTCTGGCAGGCGGGGCTCCTCCTGGCCCTCCTGGCCCTATGGGAGTGGGCCACGAGGACGGGGCGCCTGGACCCCTTCTTCTTTTCCCTGCCCTCCGCCATCGCAGAGCGAGTCTACCGCTGGTTCAGCACGGGGGAGGTCTACCCTCACCTCTACGTGACCACCCTGGAGATGCTCCTGGCCTTCACCATCGGCACCCTCCTAGGAGTGGCCTTCGGGATCTGGCTGGCCCTGGCCCCGGGGGCGGCCGCGGTGCTGGACCCCTACGTGAAGGCCCTAAACGCCATCCCCCGGGTGGTCCTGGCCCCCATCTTTACCCTGTGGTTTGGCCTCGGGGTCCTCTCCAAGGTGGCCCTGGGGGTGACCCTGGTCTTCTTCGTGGCCTTCTTCAACACCTACCAGGGGGTGAAGGAGGTGAGCCCCGTAATCCTCCAAAACGCCCGCCTCTTAGGAGCGAACCGCCTCCACCTCCTCCGCCACGTCTACCTGCCCTCGGCGGCGAGCTGGATCTTCAGCTCCCTAAGGACTTCCATCGGGTTTGCAGTCATCGGAGCGGTGGTGGGGGAGTATCTGGGCTCTGCGGCAGGCCTGGGGTACCTCATCGCCCAAGCGGAAGGGGTCTTTGACACCACCGGGGTTTTTGCGGGCATGGTGGTCCTTATGGTCTTCGTGCTGGTGCTGGATGCCCTGGTGGGCGCCCTGGAACGCAGGCTCCTCGTCTGGCGCCCCCAAGGGGAAGGAGGGCAAAGATGAAGCGGTGGATACTGGCGTTTTTGGCGGTGACCTTGGCTTTTGGGCTGGCCCAGAAGCGGGTGGTCCTGGGCGTGGGGGGGAAGACCGCGGTGGTCTACCTCCCCCTCACGGTGGTGGAGAGGCTCGGCTACTTCAAGGAAGAAGGCCTGGACGTGACCATCCAGGACCTCCAGGCGGGCTCCCGGGCCCTCCAGGCCCTCATTGGGGGAAGCGTGGAGGTGGTCATGGGCTTCTACGACCACACCATCCAGATGCAGGCCCAGGGCCGGGACATTGTGGCCTTTGTCCAGGTGGGGCGCTACCCGGCCATCGTCCTTGGGGTGCGGAGCGACCTCACGGACCAGATCCGCACCGTGGCCGACCTCAAAGGGCGCAGGGTGGGGGTCACCGCCCCGGGGAGCTCCACCCACTTCTTCCTGAACTACCTCCTTGTGAAAAACGGCCTCAAACCCACGGATGTCTCCGTGGTGGGGGTTTCCGTGGGGGCCCAGGCGGTGGCCGCGGTCCAGAACCGGCAGGTGGAAGCCATCTCCAACGTGGAACCCGCCATCACCCTCCTGGAAGAGCGGGGACTCATCAAGGTCCTGGCGGACACCCGCACC
Source organism: Thermus sp. (assembly GCF_037444525.1). Taxonomy (GTDB): domain Bacteria; phylum Deinococcota; class Deinococci; order Deinococcales; family Thermaceae; genus Thermus. The sequence continues at coordinate 8,312 of NZ_JBBIMD010000042.1, forward strand.
ACCCAAGGCACACGGGCGGTCCTAGGCGGGGAGTACCCCGCGGCCGTCCTTTACACCACCCGGGCCTGGCTGGAACGGAACCCCGACACCGCCCAGCGCCTGGTGAACGCCATGGTGCGGGGCCTCCGCTGGATGCAGGGGAAGACCCCGGAGGAGATCGCCGCCGTCCTTCCGGAAGAGTACTTCCTGGGCGATAAGGCCCTCTACCTTAAGGTCCTCCGGAACTCCCTGGAGTCCTTCTCCCCCACGGGCCGCTTCAGCGACACCGCTCCCTTGCGCCCCCTCACCGTCCTCTCCGCCTTTGACCCCAACGTGCAACGGGCCCGCATAGACCTCAAGCGCACCTACACCAACGCCTTCGTGGACCGGGCGCCGAAGCCCTAAGCCCCCAGGCCTTGAAAGCGCCCCTTGGGGCTTGGAGGAAGAGCGCGCTGGGCTCCCCACCGAAGCTTTCGCTTCGGTGGGGCATTTAGTTGGACCCCTTTGCGGATAGAAGGTCCCTGTACCAAAGGGCGCTCCGCTTGGGGATGCGCCTTTGTGTGGGGTAGTCCACGTAGAAGAGCCCGAAACGGGGCCGGTACCCGTGGGCCCACTCGAAGTTGTCCAGGAGGCTCCAGACGAAGTAGCCCCTTAGGTCCACCCCTTCCGCCCGCGCCCGGAAGGCGGCCTCCAGGTGGGCCTCGAGGTAGGCCACCCTCAGGGGGTCCTCCACCGCACCTTCCCCCGCCCAGCGGTCCTCGTAGGCCGCCCCGTTTTCCGTCACGTAAAGGGGCCAGGGCACAAGGGCCCCCAAGCGCTTCAAAAGCCCATAGAGCCCATCCGGCCGCACCGCCCAACCCAGGGCCGTGGCCTCCCCCTCCGGGGGCAGGTAGCGCACGGGGTAGACCCCCTCCCCCGGGGCCACCCGGGCCACGGTGTAGTAGTTCACCCCCAGGAAGTCCAGGGGCCGGGCGATGAGGTCCAGATCCCCGGGCCGGATGGGGGGGGTTAGGGCGGAACGGAAGGGGCTTTCCGGGTAGCCCAGGCCCAGGATGGGGTCCAGGAAAAAGCAGTTATGGTAGCGGTCGGCCCGCTCCCTGGCCTCCTCCACCCCCTCCACGGGGGTGAAGTTGAGGACGATCCCCACCCGCTTCACCCCCTCGGCCCGAAGGGCCTCCACCGCGAGGCCGTGGCCCAGGAGGAGGTGGTGGGCCGCCTTGAGGGCCGCCTCGAGGCTCCTTAGCCCCGGAGCATGCTCCCCGGTGAGGTGGCCTAGGAAGGCGCTGCACCAGGGCTCGTTCAAGGTGGCGAAGAAGGGGACCCGGTCGGCCAGGGCCCGGGCCACCACCCGGGCGTACTCCGCAAAGGCGTAGGCCGTCTCCCGGCTCCGCCACCCCCCTTGGACCTCCAAGGCCCAGGGAAGGTCCCAGTGGTAAAGGGTGAGGAAGGGGGCGATGCCGGCCTCCAAAAGGGCGTCCACCAGGCGCTCGTAGAAGGCCAGGCTCTTGGGGTTTACCCTACCCCGACCCTCAGGCAAGACCCTCGGCCAGGCCACGGAAAAACGGTAGGCCCTGACCCCAAGCCAGCGCATAAGGGCCACGTCCTCCCGGTAGCGGCGGTAGTGGTCGCAGGCCAGCTCCCCTGTGGCGCCGTCCGCAATGGCCCCGGGACGGGCGGTGAAGACATCCCAGATGGAGGGCCCGCGGCCGTCCACGTGGGTGCTTCCCTCGATCTGATAGGCGCTGGTGGCCACGCCAAAGAGAAAAGGTTCACCCATGGCTCACCCCTTTACGGCCCCCGCGGTCAGGCCCTGGATGAGCTGCCGCTGGACCAGGAAGAAAAAAAGGAGGACCGGCAGGACGGCCACCGTGGCCCCCGCCATGACCAGGTCGTAACGGTTCTGGTAGTTTCCCACGAAGGTCCGCAGGCCCACGGGCAGGGTGGCCGTGGCCTCGCTGGTGAGGATCTGGGCGAAGAGGAGCTCGTCCCAGGCGGCCAAGAAGATGTAGACCGCGGTGGCGGCAAGGCCGGGCAGGGCCAAGGGCAGGATGACCCAAAAGAAGGCCTGGAAGGGGGTGGCCCCGTCCACCAGGGCGGCTTCCTCCAGCTCCTTGGGGATGCTGGCAAAGAACCCCCTCAGGATCCAGATGCTAAAGGGCACGAAGAAGGCGGTGTAGGTGAGGACAAGCCCGGTGTAGCTCCCCACCAGGCGCACCTCGAGGCCCAAGGCCTCCCGGGCCCAGTTCTGGAAGGCGATGTACATGAGGTAAAGGGGGATGAGGAAGAGGATCCCCGGGATGAACTGGGTGGCGAGGACGCTCCCTCCAAAGAGCTCCGCCCCGGGGAAGCGGAAGCGGGCCAGGGCATAGGCGGCGAAGGTGGCCACCAGAAGGGCCAGAAAGGTAGTGAGGCCGCAGACCAAAAGGGAGTTCTTGAGGTAGTGGAGGAAGGGCACCACCCTCCAGAGCTCCAGGTAGTTGCCCCATTGGGGAGCCTTGGGGAAGAGAGCCCCCGTGGCCACCCCCAGCTGGGTCATGAGGGAGGCGTTCACCATGAAGAGCACGGGCCCCAGCTGGAAGAGAAGGGCCAGCGCCAGGGCCAGATAGGCCAGAGGTCTGAGCCAGCGTTCTTCCACGGTTCACCTCGCTAGCAAGTCTTCCCGGTAAATCCGGTACCAGAGGAGAACGAAGAGGAGGGCCAGCAGCATGTACATCAGACTGGCCGCGGCCCCAAGCCCAAAGCGCCAGAGGCCAAAGGTGTTGCGGAAAAGGTTGGCCATGAGGAGGTCCCCCCACTCCCCGGGGTAGCCAGCCCCATGGCCGAACATCATGTAGACCAGGTTGAAGCTGTAAAAGTTCCAGATGGTCCCGTAGAGAAGGAGAACCGCGGTCACAGGCCTAAGGAGGGGCCAGGTGACGTAGCGGAAACGCTGCCAGGGGGTAGCCCCGTCCACCCGGGCCGCCTCGTAAAGCTCCTGAGGAATGGACTGCAGGGCCGCCAGATAGGTGATCATGGCGAAGGGCCATCCCCGCCACACCGCAGGGAGGGTGATGGCCACAAAGGTAAAAGGCCCGATGAGCCACTGGGGCCTCTCGGGAAGGAGGTGGAGAACGTCCACCAGGAGGTGGTTCACCATCCCGTCTTTCAGCCAAAGGAACCCCCACAGGAGACCCACCACGTAGGCGGGGATCACCCAGGGGAGGAGGAGCAGGCTCCGCCAAAGCCCCCGAAGGAAAAGGGACCGGTTGAGAACGTGGGCCATGAGGAGGCCAAGGCCCAGGGTTAGGAGGTTGACCACCAGGGTGTAGAGGAACGTGGTCCTGAGGGCATAGAGGAAGCCCGCTCGGAAAGTGGAGTGGGGATTAAAGAGGAGCTCCTGGAAGTTGGCCAGGCCCACAAAGGGGGCACCGAGCCAAAGCCGGAGGGTTTCTAGCCGGAGGTCCAAAAAAGCTAGGTATATGCCCTGGATCATGGGCCCGTAGTGGACGAGGAGCATCCCCAAAAGGGCCGGGGCCACCAGGGCGTAGGCGAAGCCGTAGCGGCGTCGGAGGCGTCCAAACCGGGTCATGAAGGGCTCCTTGGGGGGGCCCGAAAGCCCCCCCAAACGGCCGTTTAGCGCAGACTATCGTTGATGGCCCGGGAAGCCTGCCCCATCAGGTCCTTGAGGGCGGCCTCCGTAAGCCGCCCCTGGGCCACCAGGTCCCAGGCCATCCCCAGGTGCTGCACGGCCAGGTTCTCCACCCCTCCCCAGCCGGCTAGGCCAGGGTAGCTCCGCCCGAACTGGGCCGCCTGCAGGAAGACCCGGAAAAGGGGGTCTTGCTGGAAGGTGGGGGCGTTCCAGGCAGACCTCAGGGCGGGGAGCATCCCACTCATCTCCGCGTAGCGCCGCTGGGCCTCGGGGCTTCCCAGGTACTTGAGGAGCTCCTTAGCCGGGGCCTTGTTCTTGGAGAACTTGAAGAGGGCCAGGTTGGAGCCCCCGAAGAAGGTGTAGCGCCCCTTGGGCCCGGCAGGGTAAGGGACCACCCCTAGGTTCCTCGCCGCGGGCCGCCCGGCGAACCCGCCCTGGGCCTCAGGGGTCTTGGCCCGCTGGATCATCCAGGGTCCGCTGGCGAAGACCGCGCATTTGCCCACCTGGAAATCGGCCTCAATCTGGGCGGTGTTCTTCTCCAGGCTCTCCTTGGGCACGTACCCCTTCTGGGCCAGGGAGAGGAAGAAGTAGAGACCCTGGAGGCTTGCGGGCTCATCCAGGGCGCTCCGCCACTGCCCCCCCACCTGGCGGACGATCTCTCCCCCGGCCCCCCAGATCCAGGGGACGGCGTTGTGGAGCACGTCCCAGGAGTTCTTCCCCGGGGTGCAAAAGGGGGCCAGGAGCTGGCCCGTGACGGGGTCGCGGAAGCTGGAGGCTTTTAGCCGGTCCAGGCCCGCCTCAAAGCCCTGCCAGTCCCGGAACATCTCCGAGGGGTTAACCCCCGCGGCCCGAAGGGCATCCGTGCGGTAGTAAAAGGCCCGAAGCTCGGAAAACCAGGGCACCGCCGTCGCCTCCCGGGCCCCGGCCAGGCGGGTGGTGTTCCAGACCGCGGGCAGATAGGCCCCCTGTCCTCCAAGCGTCTGGAGAACCTCGTCCACGGGCTCCAGGGCCCCCATGGCGCTCACCGCCCCCACCCAGGTGGTGCCGAGCTGGGTAAGGTCCGGCCCCACCCCGCTGGTGGCCGCGGTGGTGATCTTGGTCCAGGCCACGCCCCAGTCGAGGACGGTGACCTTGACCTCCACCCCCTTGTCCCGCTCAAAGGGGGCCACCAGGGCCTTGAAGTCCTCCGCGGCGTTCGGGGTGTTGGGCATGATCCAGACCTCCAAGGTGGTCCGCTGGGCAAAGGCGCCCAGGGCCAGGCCGAAGAACAGGCTTGAAAGCGCTTTCTTAATCACGAACAAACCTCCCATGTGCTCCGCCGATTCAGCTGGCGGCCAGAAAGCCCAAACGCCTATAAACCCTCAGTTTGGTTCAGGCTCCCACCTCCCCCACGGAACGGCGCTCCACCAGGCTGAGCTCTAGCCTAGGCAAGACCGGCTCCTGCCCCTCGAGAACCGCCAGGGCGGCCTCCGCCAAGGCCTCCCCGATGGCCCGCACGGGCTGGCGCACGGTGGTCAAGGGAGGGACCTGGTAGGCCGCCAAGGGGATGTCGTCAAAGCCCACCAAGGAGACCTCCTCCGGGACGGAAAGCCCCTTCTCGTAAAGGAAAACGCGGAGGCCGATGGCCGTCTGGTCGTTGGCGGCGAAGACCGCGGTGGTGTCGGGGAAGCGGGTGAAAAGCTCCTTCCCCGCCCGGTACCCCCCGGCCTCCGTGAGGTCCCCGTAGACCACCCGCGCCTCGAGGCCCGCCTCCCGCATGGCTCGGCGGTAGCCTAAGAGCCGTTCCCGGATGTCCGTGTGCCCCCGGTGGCTGGAGATGTGGGCGATACGGGTGTGGCCCTTGGCGATGAGGTAAAGGGTGGCCCGGTAGGCCGCCTCGCGGTTATCCAGGACGAGGCTGTAGACCCTCTCCCCCACCCTCTCCCCAAAGGCCACCACCGGCACCCCCAGGGCCTCCAAGGGGGCCCCGTCCACGGTGGCCCCGAGGAGGACGAGGACCTCCACCCGCTGGGCTTTTAGAAAGTCTAGGGCCTCCAGCTCCCGGGCTAGGCTCCAGTGGCCCGGAACTGCCACGGGGCGAAAGGGGGTGGCCTCGAGGCGGTGGGCCAGGGCCTGGAGGATGGGGCCGTAGAAAGGGCTTTCAAAATCGGGCAGGAGGATCCCCAGGGCGTAGGACCGGCCCCGGGCCAGGTTCCGGGCTAGAGGGCTTGGGGTGTAGCCTAGGGCCTCCACCGCCTCCAGCACCGCCCGCACCTTCTCGCGGGAGACGCGGGCTGTGCCGTTTAGGACACGGGAAACTGTGGCCGGGGAAACCCCAGCGCGCCGGGCCACCTCCTCGATGGTGGGCTGGGCCTTAGTCATTGAGGTCAATGATAGCATGCTTTGAAAGCGCTTGCAAGTCCCTAACCAGCCGGCCTCCGGGTTTGACCGTTGGCGAAGCCACAGGCGCCGCCCCTAGGCGAAGTGGTTCAGGGGCCCCTGGCCCCGCCCGAGGGGCGGAGCGGTCTGCAGGGCGCGGGTGAGGTAGGCCTTGGCCTCCCGCACCGCCTCCTCCAGGGGGCGTCCCAAGGCCAACAGGGCGGCGATGGCCGCGGAGAGGGTGCAGCCCGTGCCGTGGGTGTTCCGGGTCTCCACCCGGGGAGCGGAAAAGCGCCTCAGACCCTCGGGGGTGGCGAGCAGGTCCACGCTCTCCGCCCCCGGGAAGTGCCCCCCTTTCAGGAGGACGGCCTTGGGCCCCAGGGCGAGGAGGGCCCTTGCGGCCTCCTCCGCGTCCTCGAGGTCGCGGATGGCGCTCCCCAAGAGCCTTTCCGCCTCCACCCGGTTGGGGGTCACGAGGAAGGCCAGGGGGAAAAGGGCCTCCTTCAAGGCCGAAACCGCCCCCTCCCCAAGAAGGGGATCCCCGCTTTTGGCCACCATCACCGGGTCCACCACCAAAGGCCCCAGGCGGAAATCCCGCACCGCCTGGGCCACCGCCTCCACGATGGGGGCGCTCCCCAGGGCCCCCGTCTTCAGGGCATGGACCGGGAGGTCCTCGGCCACCGCGCGGATCTCCTCGTAGACGAAGTCCGGCGGCAGGAGCTCCACCCGCCGCACCCCCAGGGTGTTCTGCACCGTGAGCAGGGTGAGGGCCGAAGCCCCGTAGACCCCAAAGCGGTGGAAGGCCTTGAGGTCCGCCTGGACCCCTGCCCCGCCGGAGGGGTCGGAACCGGCCACCGTTAGCGCTACCTGCATGGCTTACCTCCTTGAAGGACCCTTTTCAAGTGGCTAAAATAGCCCCATGCGAACTGTATCGATTACAGAAGCCAAAAACCGGCTGAGCCTCCTCCTGGAATGGGTACAGGATGGGGAGGAGGTCCTCATCCTGAACCGAGGGGTGCCCGTGGCCCGGCTGGCGCCCGTTTCCAAGGCCCAGGATGAAGCCCTTGGCCTCCTGGTGCGGAAAGGGTTGGTCCGGCCAGGAACGGGTAGGCCCCGCCTCCAGGCCCTCCCCCTTCCCGAAGGCCGGGGAAGCCTCCTGGAGCACCTCCTGACGGAGCGGGAAGAGGAAGAATGAGGTTCTGGGATAGCTCCGCCTTGGTGCCCCTCCTGGTGAAGGAGGCCTCCTTGGAGGGGGTAGCTGGTCTTCTGGAGGAGGACGCCCACCTCCTCGTGGCGTGGATCACCCCCGTGGAGCTCACCTCAGTCCTGGCCCGGCTGGAGCGAGCAGGGGGGTTGGACCAGGTGGGCTTGGCCCAAGCCCGGAACCGGCTTTGGGCCCTTAAGGAGGCTTGGCACGAGGTCCTGCCCACGGAAGAGGTGCGGGAGGCCGCCATCCGCGCCTCCGCATCCACCCCCTTCGCACCCTGGACGCCCTCCAGCTGGGGGCGGCCTTGGTGGCCTCTGGAGGCCGGCCTTCTGGGCTTCCCTTCGTGAGCCTGGACGGGCGGCTTCGGGAGGCCGCGGAACGCGAGGGCTTCCCCCTCCTTCCCTAAAGGGCGAAAGACCCCCATCCGCCTCTAGCGCACGGGAAGCTCCATCCGCGCCCCACCCCGGAGCACCGCCTCCACCAGGTTCATGGGGCAGAAAGGGCCGCACATGCTGCAGGCCTTGGTCTTGGAGCCCCGCTCCTCCTTGAGGCGGCGGGCCTCTTCGGGGAAGAGGGCGAGGGCGAACTGGGTCTCCCAGTCCAGCCGGTAGCGGGCCTCGGACATATGGCGGTTCCGCTCCAAAGCCCTTGGGTTCCCCCGGGCCACGTCCGCGGCGTGGGCGGCGATCTTGAAGGCGATGACCCCCTCCCGCACGTGCTCCACCGTGGGCAAGCCCAGGTGCTCCGCCGGGGTGAGGTAGCAGAGCATGTCCGCCCCCAGCCACCCCGCCATGGCCCCCCCGATGGCCCCGGCGATGTGGTCAAAGCCGGCGGCGGTGTCCACGGGGAGCATCCCCAGGATGTAGAAAGGCGCACCCCCGGTGAGCTTCTTCTGGATCTGGATGTTGGTGGCGATCTCGTTCAAGGGGATGTGCCCCGGGCCCTCCACCATGGCCTGGACCCCGGCCCGCCGGGCTCTTTCCACCAGCTCCCCGATGGTGAGGAGCTCGGCGATCTGGGCCCGGTCGGTGCTGTCGGCCAAGGAACCGGGCCGGAGCCCGTCCCCCAGGGAAAGCGTCATGTCGTAGGTGCGGGCGATGTCCAAGAGGTCGTCAAAGCGGGCGTAAAGGGGGTTCTCCTCCCCCCGGTGGAGCATCCAGGCGGCCATGAGCCCGCCCCCTCGGCTCACGATGCCCGTGGTGCGCCGGCTTTGGCGGTAGACCTCGAGGTTCTTCAGGGTCACCCCCACGTGCACGGTGATGTAGTCCACCCCCTCCTTCCCGTGCTCCTCAATGACCTCAAAAAGCTCATCCGCGGACATGTCAAAGAAGTTCTTCCGCCGGGCAGCCCTGAACTCCGCCTCGTAGATCGGCACGGTGCCTAGGGGAACGGTGGCCACCTCCAGGATGCGCCGCCTTATGGCCTTGAGGTCGCCCCCCGTGGAAAGGTCCATGACCGTGTCCGCCCCGTACTGGATGGCCACCCGGGCCTTTTCCACCTCCTCCTCGAGGTTCACGTAATCGTAGGAGGTGCCCAGGTTGGCGTTCACCTTCACGGAAAGCCCCTCCCCAATCCCCTTGAAATCGCGCAAGGTGGTGTGGTTGGGGTTCCTCGGGATGACGATCCGGCCCGCGGCCACCCCCTCCCGCACCAACTCGGGGGAAACCCCTTCCCTCTCGGCCACGTGGGCCATCTCTTCCGTAACGATGCCCTTCCTTGCCGCTTCCAGCTGGGTCATGCCTTCACCCCCAAAAGGTCAAGGACCCGGTAAGCCGTCCAAGGGGCCAGGAGGACACCGTTCCGCCCGTGCCCCGTGGCGGCCAGAAGGCCCTTTTCCACCTCGCCCACGAAGAGCTCCCCCAGGGGCCGGTATCCCCAGAGGGTTCCCAGAAAGCGCGCTCCCTCCAAAGGGGGAAAGCGCTCGTGTCCGTAGTCCGATAGCCACCTAAGGCCGAAGAGGTCCACCCCATCGGCAAAGCCCTCCCGGGCGGTGGCCCCCAAATAGACCCCGCCCTCCCGGGGGAGGAGGTACCCCTCCCCGGCGAAGAGGGGCCCCGGGGGGGCGGGGCCCGAGAGGAGGAGGGCCTCCCCCTTTAAGGGCCGCACCCGGAGGCCAAAGCGCCCGCCCCAAGCCCCCACGGCGAGGAGGACATGGCGGGCCCGGACCTCCCCTTCCTGCCAGAAGGCCCGCCCCCCTTCCACCCCCTCCACCGTCGCCCGGAGGAGGGGAACCCCCATGCCCTCCAGGGCCTTAAGGAGGGCCACCCGGAGGGCCCTGGGGTGCACGTACCCCCCAGGGAAGCGCCTCGCCCCCCGGGCCCCCCGCACGGGGTAGGGCGTGGGCTCCTCCGCGGCCCAGAAGGCCTTTTCCTCCTCGGAGAGGGCCACGGCCCAGGTGCCGCCAAAACCCGCCTCCACCTCGAGGCCCCTCGCCCGAAGCTCCTTTAGGAGCTCGGGGTAGTAGTCCAGTCCAAAGAGCCCCGCCTCCAACACCTCCCCGGAAAGCCCCTCGGGGTGGGGGGCGAGCATCCCCGCGCTGGCCAAGGTGGCGGCCCCGGGCTTCTCCGCGTCCAAAAGGACCACCTCGAGGCCCCGCTTCCGGAGCTCGTAGGCGGCGAGGGCCCCGATGACCCCCGCCCCCACCACCGCCACCTCGGTCACAGGGGCACCCCCTCCGGGGGGCTAGAGGGGCTCGCCCCTGCCCTCGGGCGCATGGGGCCCGCCAGATGGGCCTTCCGCCCCGCCTCCACCGCAAGCCTAAAGGCCTCGGCCATGGCCGGGGGGTCTTCCGCCTCGGCGATGGCGGTGTTCACCAAGACCGCGTCCAGGCCCATCTCCATGACCTCCGCCGCGTGGGAGGGCAGGCCAAGCCCCGCGTCCACCACCACCGGGGGAAGGTGAGCCCTTTCGCGGGCAAAGAGCTCCAAAAGGGCCCGGGTCTTCACCCCCCAGCCCGAGCCGATAGGGGCTGCCAGGGGCATGACCGTGGCTGTGCCCAGGGCGGCGAGGCGCCTGGCCAGGACCAGGTCGGGCCCCATGTAGGGCAGGACGGTGAAGCCCTCCCCTAGGAGCATCTCCGCCGCCCGTAGGGTCTCCACCGGGTCCGGGAGGAGGTGGGTGGGGTCGGGGATGACCTCCAGCTTCACCCAGTCCTCCCCGGTAAGGATCCGGCCCAATCGGGCCAGGCGCAGGGCCTCCTCCGCCGTCCTGGCCCCCGCGGTGTTGGGGAGGAGGGCGACCCCTTTCAGGGCCTCCAGGAGGCCCACGTGCCCCGGGGCCTTGAGCTCCACCCGCCGGATGGAAACCGTCACCACCTCCGCCCCCGCGGCCCTTATGGCCTCCCGCATGAGGCCGAAGTCCTTGAACTTGCCGCTTCCTAAGATGAGGCGGCTTCTAAGCGTCCTTTTTCCTACCACCCAGGTGTCCATCTAGCCTCCCTGCATGAGGGCCACCACCTCCACCACATCCCCCTCCTCCAGGGGGCGCTCGGGGAGGGCGTGGCCGGGAAAGGCCTCCTCGTTGAGGAGGACGGCGACCCGCCCGGGCTCCACCCCCAGTTCCTCCAGGACCTCCTTCAGGGTCTTGCCCTCGAGGGGCAGAGGCTTGCCGTTAAGCACCACCATAGAGCCTCCTCCGAAAGGCCTGGGCCGCCCCCTCGGGGTTCTCCGCGTCCAGGATGGCCCGCACCACCACGATCCTTTGGGCCCCGGCCTCCAGAACCTGGTCCAGGTTCTCCAGGGTGATCCCCCCGATGGCGTACCAGGGCTTCTCCCCCAGGTGCTCCGCAGCCCAGCGCACGTAAGGGAGGCCCGCCGCCTTCCGCCCGGGCTTGGTGGGGGTCTCCCAAACGGGCCCCACGGAAAGGTAGTCCGCCCCCTCCTCCAAGGCCTTTAGGGCCTGCTCGGGGGCATGGGTGGAGCGGCCCACCAGGCCCTGGAAAAAGCGCCGGGCCTCCTTTGGGGTCAAATCCCCCTGGCCCAGGTGGACCCCGTCCGCCCCCAGAAGGGCCGCCAGGTCCGGCCGGTCGTTCAGGAAAAAGGGCACCCCGTAGCGCCGGGCCAGGGCCAGCATCCTCTCTCCCAGGGCCAGGATGGGCCTCGCCTCCCAGTCCTTGGCCCTAAGCTGCACCACCTCCACCCCCCCGGCCAGGGCCTTTTCCGTGCGCAGCAGGGTTTCCTCAAAGGTCCAGCCCGGCCTTGGGGTCACCACCAGATAGAGCCTGCCAAGCACCCTTTCACCCCCTCAGGCCGGCGGTACGGCCAAGGCCCACGCGGCCCGAGGACGGGACGGATTGTGCTGGGAATCTTCCGCATAGGCTTCCCTCCGCCGGCATTACCCGGATCAGGTTCCAAGGGTTGCTGGGAAGGACCCAGCTCTCAACCCCTCCATTGGGGCACCCCTAGCCTGTCCCCTCCACTATAGCAAAGGGGCGGGGCGGAAAAGGGGGGTAGGCCACGCGCTGGGCCCGGCCCCTCTAAAAGGGGGCCGGGCCCAACTCCTTAAGCCAACCAGCCTAGCACAAGGGATACCCCTACCCCCCTAGGGCCGGCAGGCACCCTGGTTCTGGAGCCAGGCCCGTAGGGTAACCGTCCCATCACGGAAAGTAAGGATTACGTTTTCCCCAGGGCAGGGGTTCGTGCGGTTCAGGTCTCCTTCATCCAGATATCCGCTAAAGCTCACCGCCCGCCGGTCGTTGTGGTCCACGTAGCCGTTCAGATCCACCCGGATGGGCCGGCCGTCGGGGTTCCACTGAACGCGGGTAACCTGGAGTTGGAAGACCATGCTCTCGGAGCCCGCCCTGGAGGTTAGGGTGAAGGAACCGCTTTGGGGCTGGAAGCTCTGAGAGAAGCAGTTGGCACCCCGAGTGAGCTGCCCGTTCAGGGTGAGCTTCAGCGAGCGGTGGGAAGTGGGATTGGTACCCTGGGTGGAGAGGTCAAGCCCAGCTTGGATCTGGTCCTGGGCGCCTTCGGTGAGCTGGTAGGAGGCATCCCAGTTGAGCTGGGCCGTCTGGCCAAGATAGCCCGAGAAGGTGAGCTGGGTCGGTTGCAGGATATAGGTGCTGGTGGTGCTGCAGTTATACCAGGTAGCCCCAAAGTCGGCGTGACCAACCTCGGCGTCCCCTAGGGTCATATGGGCCTGGGCTGCCTGGGGGGCTTCCCGACTCTGGCCAGTTGGGTCATGAGGCCAAAGGGTGGCCGTGCCGCTCTTGTCCCAGTCCACCCGGAGCTCCGCCACATGGCCCAACGCGGTCCACTTCAAGCCTAGATCGTAGGGGGGAGAAAGAATGTAGGTACTGGGGTTGTTGGGATCGGTGGTATAGTCCCAGCCTCCCCGGGGGAGCTCGTTTCCGGAGGGGTGGTTTAGAGGACGAAGGTTCAAGAGGGGGAATAAACCAGGAAAAGCCCCCCCAGAAGGCACCAGGGAAAGAGATCCTACGCTCAGAGCACCAATTGGATTCCCCAGGAAAGCCTGGAATGCAGGATCCTGGATGAGTTGTTGGACAACCTGCTGTTGCGTCTGGGTATGCCCGTCCCAGGCCTGGCTAAACTCCTTCTGGGACATGCCCCCCTGGCCGCTCCCACCCGGGCCACCGCAAGCGGCGAGAAGGAAGAGGCCGAGGGCCAAAGCAACCTTTTTCGGGACCTTCATTCGCCTTACCTCCTTTATCACCTTTAATCCCCCCTTTCGGTTATTCACCTGCATAGACCTTGACAGGACAAAAGGAAAGGGGGTCTTTGGTTGGTCGTGTAAGGAATTATGTGTAAGGGTATGTGTATGAATGGGGGTACCAACGGGAGAGGAGGTACCCCATGGATCAGGATACCCTCCAGATGAT
>NZ_JBBIMD010000043.1:0-20038 GCF_037444525.1 Thermus sp.
TCCATGTCCTCAGGCTTTGGCCCCCGGGGGGAGGAGGGGGGGATGGGTGTTTATGCACGGTATGCGGGAGGTGCAAGTTTTGAGATGACCAAAGCGGACCTTATGCACATGCACATGCCCCCCTTCGCCCGCATCCAGTGGGCGGACCCCGCCTACGAGGCGGTCTGGGGGCCCAGGATCAACCGGATTAGCCAGGCGTTCCATCGCCTCGAGCTCCTGAGCGTAGCCGCGGGCCTGAGGCGGGTGGCCACGGCCCACTTCCGCCCCGAGGACCTCCCCCGCGGGGTGATGGAGCTGGCCCGGATGGGGCTGAGTTACCTTCCCCTGAGGCAGGTGGGAGCCTACACGGGCTTCGCCCACTATCACCCCCCGGTGGAGCCCGGGAAGCCGTGGACCTACTACGGCGTGGTGGGCCGCCCTGAGGATCTGGCCGCGTTCGCCGAGGCCACGGACCGGGGGGACCACAGCGCCTTGGGGGAGCTCCTAGGCTATCCCGCCTGCTGCCGGGCGTTTTTCTCCGAGGTTTGGACGGCGGGCTTTGTGGACCCCGTGTGGCATGCGGCGCAAAACGCCCTCCTCGAGGGGGCCGAGGTGGTGGAGGAGGGTCCTCGCCTCCTCCACCTCAAGGGCCACTACCCCGAGGTGCTCCCCGTGCTCCGCTACATTGGGGTGCGCCTAGTGCCCCACATTCCCCACTCCCTGCGGTGCGAGGCCTCCCGGCGGATGGCCCAAGACTGGATGGCCCTGGCCCGGGAGGAGGGCCTGGGGGAGGAAGTGGACTGGGCTTATGAGATGCTGGGCTGGGCGATGGAGTGGAGCGTGCTCCACGGGATTGCCGAGGTCAGAACCCCCTACTTCAAGATCGCCACTAACTCTATAGCCTCCAAAGAAAAATGGACCGTACGCCTCGAGGGCAATGTCCCCGAAGACGCCCCTAGGGGGCTCTCCTACCCATACCGTGTCCCCCGCAAAACACTCACGAACCACCCAGCGTTCATCGAGGTGGAAAACTGGGCGCGCTGAAAAAGAAGCCCCGGGGGTACCCCCGGGGCTTCCGCCAAGCTCAGGCCCTACTCCCCACCCCCTCCGCAATCCATGCGTAGTAGTTATCCAGCCCCCCCCGGGAGCGGCGGCGGTCGTAGCGCTCAATCTGCTTGCGCAGGTTGATGGCCTCCCTCTCTTCCCCCAGGACGTCGTACATATTGGCGATGCTCTGCACGAGGTTGTAGGGGAGGAGGTCGCTGGGCCTGATCCCCTTTGCTGCTATCGCCCGGGCTAGGGTTAAAACTGCGCCTTCCATTTGGGCTACCGCCCCCAGATCCGGGCCCCGGCAGATGAGCCCGAAGGGGCAGACCCCCTGGGCCTTGGCCTCGTTCCAGTCGCGGATTTCGGGCCCCCTGGGCAGGTCCAGCCCGTAGCTCTGGCGGAGGCGCCGCATGGCCTGGCGGATATCCTCCAGGATGCGATGCCCCACAACGGGGCCAAGGGCGTAGGTAGCAGGGTCCTGGGTGTGCTCGAGGGCCTGCTCCACGCGGTAAAGGAGGGCGGAAAGGTGGATGGGGTTGAGGCAGCGCCCGCCCCTGTAGCAGATCCGGCTCTGCCGCTCCATCTCCAGCATGCGGGTCTGCTTCCTGGCGCACACCGGCCCGATGCCCCGGGCGATGCTCCGGGGGTCCTTCAGCTCCCTGCCGCACACGCTGCACCGCGCCATAGCTCACCTCCAATACCAATGGTAGTAGCTCAGGCGGTACAAGTCAATACCCGTAGCTATTGCCCCCGCGCCCGGCCTAGGGTGGGGGCATGGGAGGGCCCATCTTTGCCTGGCCCGTTCGGCCCAAAGCGAACTCCTATGTAGCCGCGGGCTACCTCGACCCGGCCTACGCGCGAAGCATGGGTGTCCCCCACACCGGGGAGGACTGGAACCTCCGCACGGGCGGGGACTCCGACCTGGGCTACCCCGTTCAAGCCGTTTTCCCGGGGACGGTGGTAGCCGCGGGGTGGTACCGGGTGTGGGGGAACCTGGTGGTGGTCCGGGTGGACCCGTGGGTTCAAGAGCTCCTCCAGAAGGCCCTGGGGGAGCCCCTCGAGGACCTCTACGTCCGCTACGGCCACCTCCACCACACGGTGGTCACCCAGGGCCAACAGGTAGACGCCGGAGAGTGCATAGGGAGTATCGGGAAGGGGGATGGGGGGCGCTATATGGCTCACCTCCACATAGACTTCCCCCGGATGCGCATCCCCCCGGATGCATACCCGAGAACAGAAGCCCGGGTGCGGGCCCAGTACCTGGACCCGGCCCGGGTCTGGGGGGCCCTGAGCTTCGCAGATCGCCCCAACCTCCTCCCTTCGGGGCGCCTCTACGCCCCCGTGCGCTATATCGGGAAGGACCTCGAGGCCCCCCGCGGGGCCTGGGTGCGGCGGGTGGAGGAGCGGCTCTGGGTCCGGCCCGTGTCAGAAGAAGCATGACCCCGCAAGGGGGGTACGGTGAGGGCATGGAAGCGATCGTGCAGGAACCCGCAGCGCTAGGTGCATTCGTGGCGGCCATCACCGAGGGGCTGAAGCGGAGCGTGGGCCTCAGGGGAGGGTGGATCTACCTCGCGAATGTCGCCCTAAGCCTGGTGTTCGCCCTCCCCCTGGGATGGGCGGGCCTCCTCCCCGCCTCCTACCCCTTCCCGAGCGGGGCCCTGCTCTTCGGCGTTTATGCTGCCCTGTCCGCTTCCGGGCTCTACGAGGCCGTGAAGAACGTTCGCAAGGCGGTGGGGGGTGGGGATGCGGTTCCTCCTGGCGGCGGCGCTAGCGGCGCTGATCGGGGTCGCCTCCTCTAGCCTGGCCGCGGGCAGGGCCGCCTGCCGGGTCGAGTACCCGTGGCGGGCGGCCTGCTTTGCGGAAGAGGGTGTGGTGCAGTGGGGCCCCCTGGAGGTGGTAGCGGGCCTCGAGGCCCGCTACCCCGGGGGGTTCTTCCCGTATGTGGGGGCCCTCGTCCTGGGCGAAGGGTTCTGGGCTAGTTTTCTAATGGGCGTGAACTTCTATTCGCTGAGTGTGGGCATCGCATGGAAGTGAACACGGAACGAATCTTCCAACGCCTCGAGGCCCTCGAGGGCCAAATCCGGGAACACGCGGTGCTCATCCGGGAAGTGACCAGACGCCTGGAGCGCCAGGATGCGCTGAGCCAGGAGCTCGGGCGCCTGGACGCAATCACCTCCGAGGTCCAGCGGCGGGTGGAGCGCCTAGAACGCATCCCGGACGATATTTCCGAGATGAAGCAGGACCTGCGGGAGATCCGCTCCCGGATAGAGGCTCAAGGGCACGGAACCAGCTTGGCCCAATCCCTGATTTGGTCCATTATCATGCTCATCCTCGGCTACCTTTTGAACACCCTCCCCAGGCTCCTAGGCATTTAACGCCGGTGATGGTGGCACCCCACGGTGCGGGGGGAAGTGCGCACGGGCGGGGGCACCCCCAAGGACGCGGCCACCACAGGGTTTTGGCATAGGCCCATCCCCTCCCCGTCTGGGTTGGGGCGGAAGTAGCGGCAGGAGGCGCACTCCGCCTTCCGCGGACTCTGAGGGCGGAGATCCGGAGGGAGCTGGGCCTGGTAGCCCGTGGACTCGAGAGCCCCCCGCTCTCGAGGCCGCACCACCTCGCTCGTTCCCCCCCGGCGCATGAGGCCGGCCACGGCGTAGCCCCAAGCGTGAACGAAGTGGGGGTCCAGGGCCAGATGGCGCCATGTGTAACGGGGCTCCTCCTCAACCTCCCGTCCCTCCGCGTCCCGGCGGCGGCGGGGGATGGTGGTGCGGGCGATGTTCTCAAAGTGGCTCCGGAACTCCAGGCCCAGGCTCACCGGCACCCGTTGCCCCAGGCGGCGGAGCTCCTGCACCTTGGCCTCGAGGTCCACCGGGAGGACTACCCGGCGGTTCACGAAAAGCATCTGGGCCTGAAGAAGGTGCTTGTAGCGGTCTATGAAGACCCAAAACTCCCACTTCGCCTCCCCCGAGGACTTCCGAATGGCCTCCCGGTCCCGCTGGTCGCTCCACTCCAAGGGCTGGGGCCGATCGTGCACGTAGTCCGCTAGCCACACCATACCCCTGGGGAGGCGCCTTCCCAGGCTCACCGCCAGGTCGTAGGAGGGCTCGGCGTCTACGATCACGATGTCTACGCCCCACTCCCGGGCCAGGTGGGCCAGGTAGG
Source organism: Thermus sp. (assembly GCF_037444525.1). GTDB lineage: Bacteria > Deinococcota > Deinococci > Deinococcales > Thermaceae > Thermus. The sequence goes on from NZ_JBBIMD010000043.1 coordinate 4,189, forward strand.
CCGCGGCCTCCTCCCCGCTCCGTTCCACCACCTCGAGGTGGGCGAGATACACGCGCCCACCATGACCCCAACGGGCAATCACCACATGCTTTTCCACGCCCCGCTGGTCCACCCCCATCGCCGTCCACCACCCTTCGGGATGCGGCCCGGGGGCGGGCCAGCGGTAGGTGGGGTCCAGGCCCCGGCAAGCGTCCATGACCTCCCCCGTGACCAGGATGGCGTTGGGGTCACGGTGGGGGAGGCCCAGGTAGCTGTTGTAGAACTCGGAGGGGTTGGCCCCTTCGATGACCATCCTCTGGTAGGCCCGCCATAGCTCGGGGAGGCGCTTGGGCCCAAGGAGGATCTGGTTGAAGGCGTACCCCTCCCACTCGGCGTCCTCAGGCCCTAGGGGAGCGTAAAAGCCATCCTGGGGGTCCTCGATCACCCGCCCGCACTTGGGGCATCGGTACACCATGCGGTCCGGGTCCACGCAATCAGGCCACGTAAAGGCCATCACAAAACCCTTGTGGTTGGGGCAGGCGGGGTTAGGGCACCGGGTGTGCCAGTGGCGTTGGGAGCTCCGGCGGAAGTAGTAGTCGATGTCCGCCCCTGGGAACCCGGCGGTGGAGTTGAGCTCGATGATTCCCCGGCCCTCAGGCCCCTCGAGGCGGGAGGCGCTCACCCTGGCGAAGGCCCGTTCTATGGTGGCCACGTCCATGAGCCGCACCTCGTCGAAGAGGATGACATCCACCGGGATAGAGTCCACGCTTACGCCGCTCCGCATCCCCCTGAAGCGCATGTTGCTCACGCCGATGCGGACAACCTCCACGGCGTCCACGTCGGCGATGAGGCGCATCATGCGGGCCGAGGAGCGCATCATGGGGCGGAAGCGCGTTTTGTGCAGGTCCAGCACGGCGTCCTGGGTGGGGAACATGAGGGCCACGTCCACCTTGCGCCGCGCGTCCGCCACCCACCAGGCGGCCCGGTACATGAGGCGGGTGGTGAGGCCCATCTGGGCCGCCTTCATGATGACCAGGCGGCGGAAGGGGCGGTCCCGCCTTTCGGCGTAGAGGGGCTCGAGGTAGCGCCGTCCCTCCAAGCTGAAAGGCGCCCCTCCGGGGCCCTCGGGGCGGATCCCCGAGGCCTGGACGAAGCGGATTAGGGAGGACAGCTCCTCCTCGGAGAACTCCGGGGGAGGAAGCCGCATCTGGGAGAGGATTAGGCGGTATGCCTCTTCACGGGTCATAGGGGCAAGGTCAGGCGGATCAGGGGGTACAGAAGGGTCCTGGGAGCGAGGGGGATCTCCTCCCAGGGCCTCGAGGGCTCCCACCACCCTGGGTAGGCGTGATAGGTGAGGGCATAGGCGAGCCCATATGCCCTGTACTGACACACATGCCCCAGCTCGTGGTCCAGGGTGTCAGCACACCCCAGGGCTGCGGCGTTCGGGTTCACGAACACCATCCCCAGCGCGTCCAGCCCACAAAGCCCATCCCACGGCCAGGGGGGAGGACGGCGGTAGATGCCCACGGGGTCTACCCCCACCTCGAGGACCACCCCGTCCAACCCCAGGCTGAGCCGCGCCCCCAGCGCCACGTCCCAGCCGTCCGGCAGGCCGTAAACCACAAGGGCCCAAAGGAGGGTCAGGGCCTTGATGAGGTCAACGCCCATTCTGGCAGTGGCGCTTGTACAGGCGACGGGCCCGCTCTTCCACGTCCTTGTACCCGTGCTGGGCCGCCCGGCTGATGGCCGCGCGCAGGAGGCGGCAGTTGATGGAACCATCCTTATTCCGATAGGGGAACTTCCTCTCTTTGGGGAGGAGGAAGTGGGAAGCGGGGACTTTTCCTCGCTCCGCGGGCCGGTCCACCCACTTGAGGCGGCCCACGGGGATGTTGCGCACCTCCGCCTTCGCGAACGCCTCGAGGGCGGCCAAGGCTTTGGCCAGGGCATCGCCGTGCTCCCGGCGTATCCAGTGGAGGACGTAGTTGCCTCGGATAGTGTTGTAGCTCCCCGGGTCCTTCCCCTGAATCTTGCGGAAGTGGTCTTCGATCCACTCCAGTCCAGTGGCGATCCTACGTGCCCTCTGCGCCTCGTCCTGGTAGGGGACCCCCCGCACCAAGGGGCGGGCCTTACGCTCCCAGGCCAAGAACCACTTGGGGGTCTCGTTCGGCATCTTCATGCCCATCTCGTCTATGAGGTAGGAGGGGGAGTAGTACGTGGGCAAACTGCCCACAGACTCTAGGAGCTTGCGGAGGGTTTCGGGGGAGGGCCGCGCTTCGTACTCCCGCCATAGTTGCGCAAGCTGCTTTAGCCGCTCCTCGACCAGCTCGAGGCGGGGGATGATTTTGTTGGCGCCCCGGGAGATGGTGGGGTCGTTGGCCAGGTCGTAGAGGGTGCGGAGAGTACCCCCGATGGGGCCGCCCCCCTCTAGGTAGCGGGGGCCCAGGGTTTCCTCGAGGGTCCTACGTACTTTGGGGGCGAGTTTTTGCCACAGCTGTTCCCCCTGGGCGGTGAGGCGCTGGTATGCGCTCCTAAGCTCGTTCGTGATGCGCTCCCCCAGCTCCCGGTAGAAGGCCTGGGGGGCATCCCCCAGGGCCATGCGGATGGCCCGCAGATTGTGCAGCACAGAGTCCAGGTATGCCACCTCGCTGGCATTGCGGCTATACTCGTACTCCAGCTCCCAGCGGCGCTTTTTGTTCCGAGTGCGCTGGAGATTTTTCCACAGATCGAGGGCACGCTTGGCTTTTTGGTCCCGCTCCTGGACCACGCTGGATTCGGCTTGCTCCTTGCGCTCGTGGTATATCCTCCACGCATCCAGGTGGGGGTCTTCGTTTACAGCTAGCCCTATGTTCAACCCCATACGCCATCCCTCAGGGTGGGCGATCTCCCCCTTTGGGTGGCTCATGATTTTTTGCATGAGGTACTCCTTGGCCTCTTCGGGAGTAGAAAATCCGGAGGTTTTGGGCTGGATGCGGGGGTCTATCTGGGCCAGGGCCTCCAGGGGGCTCGAGGGCTGGGGTTGGGCTTTAGGCTTGGGGGGCTTGGGTTTGGGGGCTTGGGTTTGGGCCAGGTTCTCGGGGCGCACATAGTAGGTCTGCTCGTGGGTGCGCCCCCCGCGCCGCACCGTTTTCCGCACCGGCATTAGCCCGGGCCGGATCCGGGGAACGTGGGGGAGCTGGAAGAGGGCCTGCATCTTAGCCTTCACAACGGCGAGCCAGTGGGAGAGGTTCATGCCCTCATCCTCCCCCGGGAGCAGGGTCATGTTCCGAGGATCGCCCGGATGCGCCGCATAGCCTCGGGGTCCTCGTAGGCGCTTCGCCCGACCACGGGCACCACGCGGCAACGGCAGTGGGGGTGGGCGGGGATGGCTGGGCCGGCGAGCTCCCCTTCGCTCCGTTTTTTCCCAGAAGCGGTGTAGGGGTGGAAGGAGCGGCCTACGTTCGTCTTCCCAGGCCACATATGGACCTGGAAGTCCTTATGGGGGTGGTCTGGGGCCACCACCAGGAAACGCCGCCCGTGGTATCGGCGGCAATACGGGCAGGCGTCCTGCGCCGCCACCCACTCCACTTCCTGCCCGATCATCGCCGTGAGGAACCCCGCCCCGTGGGCGGCGGCGGTTTCGGTGATGGCGATGCGCCTCCAGTCCCGGTTGAGGGTGCCGAACCGGTCCAACAGTTGCCGCCCCACAGCCTCCGGAGGATCCGAGCGCCCCACCGCCCCCATGAGGACCTGGGCCACCCCCCGGCGGGTGTCCTCGGCCAGCCCCCGCACGTGTTCCGCCAGGTGCTCCACGGCCCACTCGAGGGCCCACGCTTCGGCCTCCCGAAGCCTCAGGAGGGCTACGGCCTCGGGGACGGTCTCGGGGGGCCTCGAGGGGAGCCTAGGGTGCGCCCGGAGAAAGCCCGCGAGGAAGTTTCTGAGAGCCTGGGCCTTCGCCCGGTCCTCCACCATCTCCAGAGCGTACCAGCGGTCCACCACGGCGGAGCTGAGCTCGCGGATATCCCGGGGGCGGAGAGGGATCCCCTTCGCCCTCAGCTCCCGGAAGCGCTTTAGGGCTTTGGACCAGGCTTCCTCCGGGGTTAGCCGCGCTTTGGCCAGGGTGCGATGGGGGATGGGCATCCCATAGACCCGCTCCACCGCCCCCCGGGGGAGGGGTGGGAGGCCCAGGGCCCGGTGGAGGCTGAGGTGGACGCGGTAAAGGAAGTCCCGCCCGATGCGCTCGGTAGCCTCTTCGAGGGCCGGCAGGAGGGTTTCCGAGGCGGGATACTGTTCCATCTTTACCCCTTCAGGACCTGGGCCAGCTGGTGGAGGGCCTCGAGGCCCTCGTCCTCCTCGGGCCACTGCCCTTCCGCTTCCTCGGTAGGGCCACCCGCTTCATCATTGGGAGCCCCCGCCTCAGGAGTATTTGCCTGCACGGCCTGCATGTAGACCGAGAGGAGGGATGGGTTCAGGGGGGCGTCGTCCAGGATGGGGTAGCGCCCTGTGGGCAGGCCCAGGCGCTGCCGGAGCTCCCCGTAGGTGAGGGCCAGGCGGTCCCGCTCCCAGACCTCCTTGGGGTCCTGGAACCCTGTCCAGTAGAACTCTACCGCGGGGTCCACCCCGGCCAGGATGGTGTTGACGGTGGCCTCGAGGTGCTGAAGGAGGGGGTAGAGGCCCTTATCCCGGCTCGAGGCGAGTTTGGACTCTATGGAGGCATCGTTTAGGGAAGAGGTACGGGAGCTAAAAGACTCGAAGCCGATCTCCTCGGGGTCAATCCCGTATAGGGCGCACTGGATGGCCACCAGGAAGCTGGTCCACTTCACGAAGTGCATCTCCGAGGGATTGACCCCCGTAGGGGTGAACTGGGCACCGGCTTCCCGGTCGCGGCTGATGAGGACGGGGAGGCGCCAGGCATTCGAGACCCCGGCCACGTAGGCCGCCCATTCGGCCTTAAACTCCTCGATGTCCTCCTCCCGGAAGTCCCCGAAGAGGGTGAGGAAGCCCTTGGGGATGTGGTTTTCCTCGTAGCTTTTGAGGTTAAAGGTCATCACGTTCAGGAATCCCGTGATGACCCGGATCATGAGCTCGGGCTCGGCGATCCCGTATCCCTGCCCCCACACGTCCGGCCTGGGATTACGCACCCGGTAGAGGAGCTGATCCCGCCTGAACCAGTGGACCACGCGCCCGTCCTGGGATTCCACGGCTTTGACCTCCTCGGGGGCAATGTCCCCGTCCTCGGGGGAAGGGGGCGGGGTGCCCGGGGGGAGCCCCTCCGGAGGGGCCAGGTAGACCGTGGCCCCGTCCACGTGAACCCAGCCGTGGACGCGCCCGCTGGGGGTGCGGATGAGCTCCACGGGCATGGCGTCCATCGTGAGGGAGTCCATCACGGCTTTTTTGAGCCACGTGATGAAATCATCCCGCCTCAGGGCTTCCCGGCGGATGGGGTCAAACTCCGCCCCCGTGTTGAGGATGTAGTACTCAAGCCACTCGAGGCGCTTCTGGTCCGCTGCGGTCAGGTCCACCGCCCCCCGGAGCCGGAGGCGGAAACCGGGCTCATGGTCGTAGCGGGCAGGGCGCGCCAAGCGAGAGACCTGGCGGGTGCGGGTCAGAATGATGGCGTAGAGAACGGGATCGTTCTGCACCAGGGCCCGGAGCTGATGAAACCCTAGAGGGGCGGGGCGCTGAAGATACCCACTGAAGCGGAAAATCCCGTATGGGTCCGCGCTCCCGGATTTGGGCCACCCCTGGCGCCGGGCCACGTGTAGGTTGATCCGGTGGAGGAAGGTGGCCGCCTTGATGATGGTTTGGGCCTCGAGGTGGCGGGGGACTCCTTTGGCCGCTTCCCGTGCGACTTCCGCCCGGGCATCATAGCGCTCATCCGGGGGGGCGTTCGGGTCCCTGGCCACACGCGCGGCGTCCCTGATCTCCCGATCGCTCATCCCTTCATCATCCCCTAGGGGCGGGGTCCAGGCCTGCATCCCCTAAGCCTGCGCCCGCCGAGGGGCTACGTGGTGGAGCCTGCGGTTGTGGCGGCTTGGGTTGAATGGGGTCCCCCTGCCCCCTCCTGAAGTCAAGCTCCCCTTGAAAGTGTGAGGTTAGGGCTGACCACCATTTGACCACCAAATCAATGCCAAAACCTGATAAAACCAAGGAGGGCAAGTAGTAAAAAATCCCGTAAGAAAGGGCGCTCGTTAAGTGGCTATAAAAGCCTGTGAAAACCTTGGCCGTCCTGATAAGCGTGAGGTCGGTGGTTCAAGTCCACCATCGCCCACCAAAGGCCCCGCTGGAAAGAGCGGGGTTTTTCCTTTTGGCCAGGCCCCAGCGCCCCTCGGTGACCTAAAAGCACGCTGAAGGCTGCTTAGGGCCCTGTCTGGGGTGGGGCATTTAAAAACCCCTGCCCAAAGGCAGGGGTTTTGGTGGGCCGTGCAGGACTTGAACCTGCAACCAACCGGTTATGAGCCGGCCGCTCTGACCGATTGAGCTAACGGCCCATGCCAAGGGTTTATTTTACCCTAATCCCCTTTGGGGGTCCAGCGGGCCCGGTCCCGGATTTGGTACTTGGCCATGACCTTCCGGAAAGTCCTTTCCAGGTCCATCCCCTGGCTGTTGGCCAGGGAGATGAGGACGAAGAGGAGATCCCCCACCTCCTCCTCCAGGTCCCCTTCCCCTTCCCCGGGCTTGGGGGTCTTCCCGTGCCGGTGGGCCAGGACCCGGGCGAGCTCCCCGAGCTCCTCCACAAGCCGGGCCAGCATGAGGAGGGGCGGGAAGTAGCCCTCCTCAAAGCGGCCGATCCAGGCGTCCACCTCCTTTTGGGCTTCGGCAAAGGTCAGGTCCATACCCCTTAGCCTACGCTAAGATGCCCCCATGCAGGCCATAGCCCTCATCGCCCACGACGCCAAGAAGGAGGAGATGGCGGCCTTCTGCCTGGCCCACCGCGCCCTTCTCGCCCGCTTCCCCCTCTTGGCCACGGGCACCACCGGGGCCCGGGTCCAGGAGGCCACGGGGCTTCCCGTAGAAAGGGTCCTCTCGGGGCCCCTGGGGGGGGACCAGCAGATCGGGGCCCGGGTGGCGGAGGGCAAGGTCCTGGCCGTCCTCTTCTTCCAAGACCCCCTCACCCCCAAGCCCCACGAGCCCGATGTCCAGGCCCTCCTAAGGGTGTGCAACGTCCACAACGTCCCCATCGCCACCAACCCCAAGGCGGCGGAAGCCCTTCTCCTCTGGCTCAGGACACAAGCCCCTTGAGGGGCGGCTTTTATAATGGGGCATGGACCTCCTCTCGGCCAAAGCCCTTCTGGAAGCGGGAAAGACCACCCCCCTTGACCTTTTGGAAGAGGCCCTGGAGCGGGCCCGCGCCTCCCAGGACCGGAACGCCCTGGCCTACCTGGGCGAGGAGGCCGCAAGGCGCGAGGCCTTGGCCCTCACGGAGGAGCTCCGCCAGGGGCGGCTTAGGGGGCCCCTCCACGGCCTTCCCCTCACGGTGAAAGACCTCTTCCCCGTGCGGGGCATGCCCACCCGGGCAGGGACCCGGGCCCCCCTCCCTCCCCTCCCCGAGGAGGCCCGGGCGGTGGGGCGGCTAAGGGAGGCGGGGGCCCTCCTCTTCGCCAAGACCAACATGCACGAGATTGCCCTGGGGATCACGGGGGAAAATCCCTGGACCGGCCCCGTGCGGAACGCCCTGGACCCCACCCGCCAAGCGGGGGGTTCCAGCGGAGGGAGCGCGGTGGCCGTGGCCTTGGGGATCGGCCTCGCCTCCTTAGGCTCGGACACCGGGGGGTCCATCCGCATCCCCGCGGCCTTCAACGGGGTGGTGGGCTTCAAGCCCTCCTATGGGCGGGTAAGCCTCGAGGGCGCCCTCCCCCTCTCCCGCTCCACGGACCACGCGGGGCCCATCGCGAGGACGGTGCGGGACGCCCACTTCCTCACGGAGATCCTGGCTGGGGAGGCCATCCCCCTGGAAGGCCCCCAGAACCCCACCTTCGGGGTGCCCCTGGACTTCCTGGAAGGCCGCCTCGGGGTGGGGGTACGGAAAGCCTTCCAGAGGCTTCTGGAGGACCTTCCGGGATTGAGGGCCGAGGTTAAGGAGGTTTCTCTACCCCTTAAGGGGGTGTACGAGGTCTACACGCGACTAACCCGCTACGAGGCGGCCCGCATCCACGAAAAGGCCCTAAGGGAGCACCCCGAGGGCTTCTCCCCAGCGGTGCGCCTCGCCCTGGAGGAGGGGCTTAGGCTCAGGGAGAAGGACTACCGGGACGCGGTGGCCGAGCGGGAGGCCCTGAGGCTCGAGCTCGCCAAGGCCCTAAGGGGAGTGGACGCCCTCCTCCTTCCCACCCAGCCCCTTCCCGCCCCGCCCCTGGGCACGGAGGTGGTGGAGCTGGAGTCCGGCCCCAAAAGCCACCGGGAGGCCTTCATCACCCTCACCCTCCCCTTCAGCCTCCTGGGGGTGCCCACCCTCACCCTACCCTTCGCCCGGGTGGAGGGGATGCCCGTGGGGGTCCAGGTGGTGGGGCCCTACGGGGAGGACGGCCGGGTGCTGGCCATCGGGGGGTGGCTGGAGGCCCGGCTCCAATAGGGATTAGGCCAGCCAGAGGTACAGGAAGCCGAGGCTGGAGAGGGTGAGGGGTAGGCCGAGGCGGAGGTGGGTCCAGAGGCCAAGCCGCACCCCTTCCCGCCCTGCCCCCTCGGCCACGATGAGGTTGGCCACGCTGGCGAGGAGGGTGAGGTTCCCCGCCAGGGTGCTCCCCCCAGCGAGGAGGAGCCAGGCCTCCTTGCCCTCCACGTGCCCCGAAAGGAGGAGGACCGCGGGCACGTTGGAGATGAGGAGGGAAAGGAGGGTGGAGGAAAGGAGGAGGCCCAAGGGGGTTTCCGCCAGGGGAAGGAGGGCCTCAGCCAGGCCAAGCCGCCGCACGCCCTCTGTAAGAACGAAAAGCCCCCCGAACATCACGAGAAGCTCCCAGTCCACCCGGAGGAAAAAGCGCTCGGAGCGGAGCCTACGGGTGAAGAGCAGGACCCCTGCGGCCACCAAGGCCCCCTGGGCCAGGGGGTAGCCCAAAAGGAAGGCGAAAAGAAGGCCAGTGGCGACCAAAAGCCCTTTGCGGAGAAGGCCCGGATGGACCCGGGCCCGCACTGGGGGAAGGGGGGAGAGGGGCTTGAGGCTCCGCACCTCGGGGTAAAGGAGGGCAAGGAGGGCCACCTGGAGGAGGAGGCCGAAGAGGGCCACAGGGGAAAGGGCCCCCACGAAGTCCAGGTAGGAAAGCCCGGAGAGGCTCGCCACCAGGATGTTCTGGGGGTTGCCCGTGGGGGCCATGAGGCTCCCCGTGTTCACCGCTCCCATGAGGGCGAGGAGGTAGGGCACGGGGTTGAGGCCGAGGCCCCGGGTGAGCCCGAGGAGGAGGGGGGTGAGGAGAAGGGCCATGGTGTCGTTCAGGAAGAGGGCGGAAAGCCCCCCGGCTCCAAAGGTGAGGAGGACGAGGAGGGCGAAGGAGGTCCTTGCCAGGCGGGAAAGCCCCTGCATGGCCAAGACGAAAAAGCCCGCGTAGCCCAACTGGGCGTTCAGGACCATGACCCCGAAGAGGAAGACCAGGGTGGGGGCGTCCAGGGCCTTCCAGGCCTCCTCCAGGTCCAGGGTGCCGAGGAGGAGGAGAAAGCTCGCCCCCACTAGGGCCACCCCCGCCCGGTTCATGCGAAAGCCAGGCAGACCCCCGAGGGCGAGGCCCAGGTAGGCCAGGAGGACCACGAAGAGGCTAAGGGCCTCCATAGAGCCGGGCCTCGAGGCGGGCCTTCACCGAAGGCCACTCCTCGCGGAGGATGCTGTAGATGACATCGTCGCGAAAGGTGCCCTCCTTGAGCCTTCGGTTTCGGCGGAGCACCCCCTCCCGCACCGCCCCTAGGGCCTCCAAGGCCCTTTGGCTCCGCTCGTTTTGGAGGTGGACCTTGAACTGGACCCTTTCCGCCCCCAAGGCCTCAAAGGCGTGGCGGAGGAGGAGGTACTTGGCCTCCTTGTTGGCGGGGCTTCCCCAGAAGGGCTTGAAGAGGAGGGTCCCAAGCTCCAGCTTCCGGTTCTCTGGGTCCGGGGCAATGACGGAGATCCGCCCCGCCACCTCCTCCCCCAGGCGGATAGCCCAGTTCACCCGGCCGGGTTCGGAAAGGAGGGCCTCGAGGTGGGCCCTCATCCCCTCCGGCCCCTCGGGCCGGTAGGACATATAGCGGTAGACCTCGGGGTCAAAGTGGCGGAGAAAGGCGGGGAGGTGGGCCAGGGTCAGGGGTTCTAGGGCCACGTACCGCCCGGAAAAGCGCTCGGGGAAAGCCCACATGCCCCCATTATGCCTTGGCGTCCTCGAGGCGCTCCTCCGCCTCCCGCACCGTGGGGATGAGGTAGCCCATAAGCCCCACCAAAACCCCCATGCCCCCGAAGAGGAGGAGCATGAGGGCGATGCCCTCCCCCTGGCCCCACCGGGGTCCAAAGACCCGGTCGGCCAGGAAGCCGGAAAGGAGCATCCCCAGGGGGTTGGCCATCCAGGCGATCATCCGCCGGGCGGCGAAGACCTTGCCCTGGACTTCCAGGGGTACCTTGGCCTGCCAGATGGCCTGGTTGGACCCATTCAAGAGGGGGATGAAAAAGCTTTCGGCAAAGCTCAAAAGGGCCCAGGCCCAAGCTCCCTCCACCGCCCCCATAAGGGCCAGGTTAAGGCTGGAAAGGGCCATGCCCAGGAAGACCCCGTGGACCCGCCTTGCGGGGCCACCCCAGAGGGAAAGGAAAAGCCCCCCCGCCACCCCACCCACCCCCGCCGCGGAGCGCACCAGGGCCAAGGCCTCCTCGGAGAAGGCGGTTTTGGCCAGGACCATGGCGGGCAGGGCGGTGGCCGCTAGGCTGTAGAGGAAGTTAACGGCGAAGAACATGAGCTGGAGGCCTAAAAGGGGGGGTCTTGCCAGGATGTAGCGGAAACCAAAGAGGGCCTCTTGGAGGAGGGCGGGGATGGGCCCGGGGGTGGGCTTGGGGCTGGGGATGGGCACGAGAAGGAGGGTGGCCACCGCCCCCCCCCCCCCCAGGAGGTCCAGCAAAAGAACCCCCCCAAGGCCCAAGGGCTTCAGGAGGGCCGCCCCCAGGATGGGCCCCCCAATGCCCGCCAGGGACTCCGCCAGGCTTAGGAGGCCACTGGCCCGAGCGTAGTCTTTCTTATCCAGCATGGCGCTGATGCTGGCGGAAAGGGCGGGCCAGTGCAGGCTGGAAAGGGCCCCGGTAAGGGCGGAGGCCAGGTAGAGGTGCCAGACCTCGAGCCGCCCCAGGAGGACCAGAACCAGGAGGAACCCCGAGGCCACCCCCCCACCGAGATCGGAAAGGAGCATGGCCCGCTTCCTAGGCCAGCGGTCCACCAGAGCCCCGGCAAAGGGGGAAAGGAGGAGAAGGGGCAGGAAGTGGAAGAAGGAGAGGAGGGAAAGGGTGGTGGCTAGGCCGGTCTTCTGATAAGCAAAGAGGGTGAGGGCAAACCAGCTCGCCTCCCGGCCCATCAGGGCCAGGGCCTGGCCCATCCAGAGGAGGCGGAAAGCAGCAAACCCTTGCACGGGGCCCAGTCTTTACCCCCTTCTACTCCAGGAGCAAGGGAGGGATTAGAGTAGGGCCATGCCCCACCGGGTGCAAGACCCCCTGGCGGCCCGCCTCTTGGCCGATCCCGACTGGGCGGTGGCCCTGAAGCCCTTCATGAAAGGCCCGGCCAGCGTGAAGGACCTGGCCCAAGCCCAAGGTCTCAGCCTGCAAAAGGCCCACTACCGGGTGAGGCGCCTCCTCCAAGCGGGCCTCTTGCGCCCCGCGGGGCGTAAAAGGAGGGCAGGCCGCCCCATCCAGCTCTATGAGGCCGTGGCGCGGGACTTCCTCATCCCCAAGGCCCTGGTGCCCCCGAGGGTCCTCGAGGCCCTGGAAGGGGCCCAGAGCTGGCAGAGGGAGTTCGCCCAAGCCCTGGCCCGCCTCAACCTCTCCCAGAACCCCACCCTGCGGGTCTTCCTAAACCCAGAAGGGCTTCTGGAATGGGGCGAGGCCGAGGAGCCCGACATCCTGGCGGAGAACCACCCCGCCCTCCTCAACCTTTGGTCGGCCGGGCTCCACCTAAGCCCCAAGGAGGCCAAGGCGCTCCAGCGGGAGCTCCTCGCCCTTTACCACCGCTACGCCGCCTTAGAGCCCCGGAAGGACCGCCGGCGCCACATCGTCCACCTGGGGCTCGCCCCCCTTTAGGCCTCGCCCTTGAGGATGGCCTCTATGCGCTCCAGGGCCTCCTGGGGCAGGTCCACCCCCGCGGCCCCCAGGCTTTCTCGGATCTGCTCTGGCCGCGTAGCCCCGGTGATGGCGCTGGAGATGCCGGGAAGCCTCAAGACCCAGGCCAGGGCCAGCTGGGTGCGGGTGAGGCCGAGCTCGTCCGCCACCGCCTTAAGCTTCAGAACCTTCTTTCGGTTCTCCTCGGTGAGGAAGCGCTGGGCGAACTGGGGGTAGCGGGCAAAGCGGCTCTCCTCCGGAACCCCCGCATCGTAGCGCCCGGTGAGCATGCCCATGGCCAAGGGGCTCCAGACCACCAAGCCCATGCCGAAGCGCTCCACCTCGGGGAGGATCTCCCCCTCCACCCGCTCCCGGTAAAGCATGGAGTACTGGGGCTGCTCCACAATGGGGGTGTGGAGGCCGTTTTCCCGAGCGAAGGTTATGGCCTCAGCGATGCGGGCCGCGGGCCACTCCGAGGTGCCCCAGTAAAGGGCGTAGCCCTTTTCCACGATGGTGTGCATGGCGGAGACGATCTCCTCCATGGGCACCTCGGGATCGTAGCGGTGGGCAAAGAAGATGTCCACATAGTCCGTCCCGAGGCGCTTTAGGCTTTTGGTGATGCTCTCCAAAAGGTGCTTCCGGGAAAGGCCCCGGTCGTTGGGGTCCTCGGACATGGGCCAGTAGGCCTTGGTGGAGAGGACCAGGGTGTGCCGGGGGAACTCCCGTAGGATCTCCCCCATGATCTCCTCCGCCAGGCCCTTGGCGTAGACGTCCGCGTTGTCAAAGAAGTTCACCCCGCCCTCGTAGGCGATCTTTACGATCTCCCGAACGGTCTCCTTGTCCTTCACCACATCGCCAAAGGTGACCCAGGCCCCCAAGGAGACCTCCGAAACCTTGAGGCCCCACTTCCCCAGCTTGCGGTAGCGCATGCTGCCCATAGCAGGGGAAGTCTACCCCATGGGGGCTAGATTGACCAGCGGGTCAGTCTCCCTCCACCTCCAGCACCCCCCCCGGGGCTTGGAAGCCTAGGGCCTTGTGGGTGCCGTCGCAAAAGGGCTTCTTGGCGGAACCCCCGCAACGGCAGAGGAAGACCCTGGGTTTCTCCACAACCTCCTCCTTTTCCCCCACCCGCACCCGAAACCGCGCCCCGTCCACCCGGATGGGGCCATTCTCCAAGAACTCCAGCCGCATGGGCCCATTCTACCCCCCAAGGTGGTATACTCCGTCCAACGATGAAACGCCTCCTGCGCCTTTTGGGCTTGACCCTTGGCATGCTGGGCCTTCTTGGGCTTTTTCTCCTCTTGGCCGGCTTCCTCTACCTAAGGGGCACCCTGCCCCAGACCGCGGGGCGCCTGAGCCTTAAGGGGCTTTCCGCCCCCGTGGAGGTGGAGCGGGACCGGCACGGGGTGGTGCGCATCCAGGCCCAGAACCTTAAGGACCTCCTCTTCGCCCAAGGCTTTGTCCACGCCCAGGAGAGGCTTTGGCAGATAGAGTTCCAAAGGCGGGTGGGCCAGGGACGGCTCGCGGAGGTATTGGGGGAGGCCGCCCTTCCCCAGGACCGCTTCTTACGCACCTGGGGCTTCTACGAGGCCGCCAAGAAGGCCTATGCCCGCCTCTACCCCGAGGAAAGGGAGGCGGTGGAGGCCTACGTGGCCGGGGTGAACGCCTACCTGGCCTCGGGGGCCCCCCTCCCCCCGGAGTTCCGCCTCCTGGGCTTCCATCCCGAGCCCTGGACCGGGCCCGATGTCCTGGTCTGGGCCAAGATGATGAGCTTTGACCTTTCGGGAAACTGGGAGGAAGAGCTCCTGCGCCACCGGCTCCTCGCCCGGGGCCTCACCCCAGAAAGGCTTCTAGAGCTCCTTCCCCCCTACCCCGAGGACGCCCCCACCATCCTCCAGGCGGAGGACCTCAGGCTCTCCCTAAAGCGGGAGGAGGCCCCGGCCCTCCTCCTCGGCCTCGCCTCGCCCCGCTTCCTCGAGGCCAGCAACAACTGGGTGGTCTCGGGAAGCCGCACCGCCACCGGCAAGCCCTTCCTGGCGGACGACCCTCACCTCGGCCTCTCCGCCCCTAGCCTCTGGTTCCTCATGGCCCTGAAGGCCCCGGGGCTTTCGGTCATCGGGGCAAGCCTTCCTGGGGTCCCAGGCATCGTCATCGGGCGGAACGAGCGCATCGCCTGGGGGGTGACCAACGTGGGGGCGGACGTGCAGGACCTCTACCTGCTGGAGGATGTGGGAGGGAAGGGCTACCGCCATGGGGGCCAGGTGATCCCCTACCGGGTGCGGGAGGAACGGATCCGGGTGAAGGGGGGAAAGGAGGAGGTCCTAAGGGTGCGGGAGACGGTTTATGGACCGGTCATCACCGATGCCCTCCAGGACCCCCCCAAGACCCCCATGGCCCTCCGCTGGGTGAGCCTGGACGAGGAGGACCACATCCTAAAGGCCTACCTGGGGGTGAACCGGGCCCAGAACTGGGAGGAGTTCTGGCGCGCCCTTAGGGATTACTCCGCCCCCAGCCAGAACTTCGTCTACGCGGACGTGGAGGGGAACATCGGCTACATCGCCCCGGGGAAGTTCCCCATCCGCAAGGAGGGGCACACGGGCATGGTACCGGTGCCGGGGGATGGGAGCTGGGACTGGCTGGGTTACCGCCCCCCCGAGGCCTGGCCCCAAGTCCTGAACCCCAAGGAGGGCCTCATCGTCACCGCCAACCACAAGGTGACCCCCCAGGGCTTCCCCTATGCTCTCACCTACGACTGGGCCGAGCCCTATCGGGCGGCGCGCATCCTGGAGCTCCTTCGTGGCAAGGAGAAGCTCACCCTGGAGGACATGAAGGCCATCCAGCTGGACCAGAAAAGCCTCCTCTACCGGGACTTCCGCCCGGTCCTAGAGCTCCTCAACCCCCTTTCGGAAAGGAGCCAAAGGGCACGGGAACGGCTTCTCGCCTGGGACGGGACCATGGGGAAGGACTCGGAAGAAGCCCTCCTCTTCGCCCTCTGGTACACCGAGCTCACCCGCCTGCCCGCGAAGGAGGTGGGGATGCCCCATTGGGACGAGCCCCGCTACCTCCTAAGGGCCCTCAAGGAGGGGGACAGAAACTGCGACCAAGAGGAGACGGAGTACCGGGAAACCTGCCTGGACTTCGCCGCCTTGGCCCTGGAGAGGGCCTTGGACCGGAAGGCGTCCTTGGGGGCGAGGGCCTGGGGGGAGGTCCACCGGGCAACCTTTGACCACGCGGTCCTCACCCACACCCCCCTCGCCCGCCTCTCCGACCGAAGGGTGCCCTTCGGAGGGGACCGGTACACGGTGAACGTGGGGCCCTTTGACCCCGCCACCCTGCGCATGGACCACGGCCCGAGCTACCGGCAGATCGTGGACCTCTCGGACCTCGAGGCCTCCCTCTTCATCCATCCCATGGGCCAGTCCGGCCACCCCCTCTCCCCCCACTACGCCGACCTCCTCCCCCTCTGGGCGAGGGGGGCCTACCTCCCCATGGCCCTCGAGGCCCCCGCCCGGGCTACGCTCCTTTTGGAGCCCGCGCCCTAGCCCGGACGGCGTATCCTCCCCGGGAGGGAGCCTACTTGCCCTCCCCGTTTTCCAGGTGCTGGAAGTGCTCCAAGGCCTCCCGCACCTTCTCGTGCACCCAGTAGGCCCGCCG
>NZ_JBBIMD010000044.1:0-19880 GCF_037444525.1 Thermus sp.
CTTTTGCTGCCCGAGCTGGTGGTCCAGGGGCTTTTGCGGGAGCTCCATGTCCTCAGGCTTTGGCCCCCGGGGGGAGGAGGGGGGGATGGGTGTTTATGCACGGTATGCGGGAGGTGCAAGTTTTGAGTTAAGGCTTCTGAAGGTTTTTCCGGCAGGAGGAAGCCCGCGGAGACCACGTACTTGAGGGCATCCTCCACGCTGATCTCCAGGGGGATGACCTCCTCCGAGGGGACCAGGATCACCATCCCGCTTGCGGGCACGGGGCTGGTGGGGACCAGGACGGCGGTATAGCCCTCGGGGAGAGGGGGTAGCCTCCGGCCCACGGGCTGGACCACGAAGCAGAGGGTGTAGACCCCCCGCCTTGGGTACTCTATGGCCGCGGCCCGGCTGAACTTCACCTCCTTGTGGCCGAAGAGGGTGTGGGCGATCTGCTGGACCGCCTTATAGATGTCGCGGACGATGGGGATGAGGGTAAGGGAATGTTCCAGGGAAAGGAGGAGCCTTCTTCCCAGGTAGTTTTCCGTGAGGGTGCCCACCAGGTAGATGAAGGCCACCGCCAACAAGAGGCCCACGAAGGGGAGGAGGGGCCTATAGGCCAGAGGCACCTCCACC
The DNA here is from genome assembly GCF_037444525.1 of Thermus sp. Classification (GTDB taxonomy): domain Bacteria; phylum Deinococcota; class Deinococci; order Deinococcales; family Thermaceae; genus Thermus. The sequence goes on from NZ_JBBIMD010000044.1 coordinate 613, forward strand.
CCCAAAGCCAGGAGGAGGCCTTGGATGAACCCCCCGGAGTAGGTGTAGACCCAAAGGAGGAAGTAGAGGGTGACGAGGAGAGGTAGAAGGGCCAGGAGGCCGGCGAGGAGACGCTGGCGGAGCCGCATCCCCTAGAGTTTACCTGCCCTCGCCCCGGCTTTGGGCCAGCTCCCTAAGCCCCTTCAGGTCCAGAAGGGTGATCTTGCCGTAGCCCGAACGGATGTACCCCTCCCGGGCGAGCTCCCCGATGACCTTGGTGACCGTCTCCCGCACGCTACCCACCGCGGCGGCCAGCTCGTCGTGGGTGGCCCGGAGGACGATCTTCCCCTCTTCCTCCCTGGCCAGGGGGGTGTCCATGAGCTCCAGGAGGGCAGCGGCCATGCGGTTCTTGAGCCTTTGGGTGGCCAGGCGTTCTATCCGCCGGTACCCCTCCGCCAGGGCCTGGGCCAGGTGGACGGCGAGGGCCTTTAGGGTCTCGGGGTCCGGCTCCTGGGGCAGGGGGAGAAGCTCCACCTCTGTCACCGCCTCGGCGAAGTGGGCCCGCTCCAGGCCCAAAAGGGCCTCCTCCCCGAAGAACCCCCCGGGGCGGACCAGGCGGAGGGTAAGGGCGTTGCCCTCGGGGTCCACGGCCTCGAGGCGGACCAGGCCCTTCAGGACCTGAAAGACCCGGTCCCGGGGCCCCGGCACCCCGGGGTAGAGGATGACCTCGCCGGGCCGGAAGCTGCAGGTTTCGCGCACCTGGGTCATGGCTTCCCTCCTCCCCTTCAGGCTAGCACAGGGGGAGAGATTTTGTAAACCCTAAGGTTTCAAAAATTTTCTCCGCCCAGGGGGCGCTTGCGGGCGATGGGAAGAAGGCGGAAGGCGATCTCGGGGGTTTCCCCCCGGGCCCTGGTCTCCTCCAGCGCCCGCTCTGCCCAGAAGAGGGCCATCTCCCAAACCGCCTGGAGGCGCTCTTCCAGGGGCAGGGCCAGCCACTCCGCCCGGTCGTCGGGGTGCTCCTCGAGGGCAAACCGCCTGGCCACCGGCTGGATCTTCCTCATCCCAGTTCCTCCAGGTCCCTTAGGTCCACCGGGCGGCCGAAGGCCCGCTTCAGGGCCTTCAGGTCTTCCCGGGAGGCCACATACACCGGGACCCCCCGCACCTCTGTCCTCAGGGCGCGGGCAAAGGCCTCGTCAAAGGAGGGGGTTTCCAGGATGACCAGGTCTATGCGGTTGGGGGCGTACCCCAGCTGCACCACCCCGGGGGTGGAGAGGTCCTCTAGGGTAAGCCCCAGGTCATCCCCCCCGAAGAAGGCCCGGATGGCCGAAAGGACCCTTTCCGCCTCCTTCTGATCCACCCAGAGGTCTAGGTCCTTGGTGTGGCGGGGCCTGGCCCAGAAGGCTAGGGCGTACCCCCCGATGACCAGGAAGCGGGCCTGGGCTTGGTGGAGGGCTTGGAGGAAGTCCAGCATGTCCTCGGTCATCCCGTGTTCTCCCGGAGCCAAGCCAGATAAGCCCCGTGCCCCTCGGCGATGGGAAGGGCGAGGATCTCGGGGACGGTGTAGGGGTGGAGGGCGAGGACCCGTTCCTTGAGCCTCGGGAAGGCGAAGGTGGTGGTCTTGGCGATGAGGAGCACCTCCTTGTCCTCCACCACCTCCCCCTGCCAGCGGTAAACGGAGGTGAGGCCTGGGACCAGGTTCACGCAGGCCGCCAGGCGCTCCTCTACCAGGGTGCGGGCGATCTTGAGCCCCACCTCCTCGCTAGGTGCGGTGATGAGGACCACTTCCTCCATCAGCGTTCCTCCTCTACCGCAAAGGCGCTGGCGATCTCGTCGTCCTCGGGGAGGTTCATGATGCGCACCCCTGCGGTGGCCCGGGAGTAGGTGCGGATTTCCGCCACTGGGGTGCGGAGGGCGAGGCCCCGCTTGGAAAGCACCAGGAGGTCCTCCGGGCCCCGCACCTTGAGCAGGGCGGTCAGGGTCCCCACTTTGGGGGAAACGGCGTAGGTGATGACCCCTACCCCGCCTCGGCCCTGGAGGGGGTACTCGGCGAGGGGGGTGCGCTTCCCGTAGCCCCGGCTGCTCACCGCGAGGAGCTCCACCATCTCCCCGGGCTTCATCACCGCCAGGGAGACCACCCCGTCCCCTGGGCGCTTGAAGCGGATGCCCGTGACCCCCAGGGTGTCCCGGCCGGTGGCCCGCACCTCCTCCAAGGGGAAGCGGATGGCCATCCCCTCCCGGGTGGCCAGGATGACCTCGTCCTCGGGGTCAGCCAGGGCCACGCCGATGAGCCGGTCTTGGGGATGGAGCCTTATGGCGATGAGCCCCGCGGAGCCCAGGTTCCGGTACTCCTTAAGGGGGGTGCGCTTCACCATGCCCCGTTCCGTGGCGAAGAGGAGGTCTTCCTCCCCTTCTAGGCCCCGCACCGAGAGGAGGGCGGCCACCTCCTCGTCCTCGGCTAAGGGGAGGAGGCTTTTCACGTGCACCCCCCGGGCCTGGCGGCCCATCTCGGGAAGCTCGTAGACCTTGAGGCGGTAGACCCGGCCCCGGCCGGTGAAGAAGAGGAGGTCGTCGTGGGCGCTGGCCACCAGGACGTGGGTGGCCTCGTCCTCCTCCTTGGTCCGCCCGGCCTGGGCCCCCCGCCCGCCCCGGCCCTGGGCCCGGTAGGCCTCGAGGGGGATGCGCTTGAGGAAGCCCTGGGCGGTGAGGGTGATGACCATGGGCTCGTCCTCAATGAGGTCCTCGGGGTTGAAGCTCTCCTCAAAGTCGGCGAGCAGGGTGCGGCGGGGGTCGGCGTAGCGCTCCTTGACCCTTAGGAGGTCCCGCTTCACCTCGCCCCACAGGCGGCCTTCGTCCTCGAGGATGGCCCTTAGGCGGGCGATCTCCTCCATGAGCCCCCGGTACTCCTCTAGGAGCTTCTCCCGCTCCAAGGCCACCAGGCGCTGAAGGCGCATGTCCAGGATGGCCTGGGCCTGGGCCTCCGTGAGGCCGAAGCGGGCCATGAGGCCCGTGCGGGCGGCTTGGGCATCCTCCGAGCCGCGGATGAGGGCGATGACCTCGTCGATGTGGTCCAGGGCGATGAGGAGCCCTTCCAGGATGTGGGCCCTTTCCTCCGCCTTCTTGAGCTCAAAGCGGCTTTTCCGCCTCAGGACCTCCTTGCGGTGGTCCAGATAGTGGCGCATGAGGTCCAGGAGGCTTAGGGTCTTGGGCTCCCCGTCCACGATGGCGAGGAGGTTCACGGTGAAGGTGGTCTGGAGGGCGGTGTGCTTGTAGAGCTGGTTGAGGACCACCTCGGGGTTCGCCCCCCGCTTGAGCTCAATGGCGATCCTGAGGCCATGCCGGTCGGACTCGTCCCGTAGGGCCACGATGTCCTCCAGCTTCTTGGCCTTCACCAGGGCGGCGATCTGGGCGATGAGGGAGGCCTTGTTCACCTGGTAGGGGATCTCCGTGACCACCAGCATGGGGCGCTGGCCCTTCTCCTCTACCCGCACCTTGGCCCGAAGCCTCAGGCTCCCCCGGCCTGTGGCGTAGGCCTCCGGGATGCCCTTACGGGAGAGCTTCCCCCCGGTGGGGAAGTCCGGCCCCGGGAGGTGGCGCATGACCTCCTCCAGGGTGATGGTGGGGTTGTCGATCATGGCCACCAGGGCGTCCACCACCTCCCCTAGGTTGTGGGGGGGGAGGCTGGTGGCCATGCCCACGGCGATGCCGCTGGCCCCGTTGACCAGGAGGTTGGGGATGGCCGCGGGCAGGACCTCGGGCTCCTTCAGGGAGCCGTCGTAGTTGGGGCGGAAGTCCACGGTCTCCTTGTCGATGTCCAAGAGCATCTCCGCCCCGAGGGGGGAAAGCCTGGCCTCGGTGTAGCGCTGGGCCGCGGGGGGGTCCCCGTCCACGGAGCCGAAGTTGCCCTGGCCGTCCATGAGGGGGTAGCGCAGGTTCCAGGGCTGGGCCAGGCGGGCCAGGGCCTCGTAGATGGCCGCGTCCCCGTGGGGGTGGTACTTGCCCATGACCTCCCCCACGATCTTGGCGCTCTTCACGTGCTTGCGGCCGGGGAGGACCCCTTCCTGGTAGGCGCCGAAGAGGATGCGCCGCTGGACCGGCTTAAGCCCATCCCGCACGTCGGGCAGGGCCCGGTCCACGATGACGGACATGGCGTAGTTGATGAAGCCTTGCTTCAGTTCCTCGGTGATTTCTACAGGCAGTACCTGGGCCATAGCGCTCCTAGGGCGTGTGCGACGCCGCTTTTCATTATACGCTTTCCTCCTCTATACTGGTGGGGAAGGGGATGACGCTGGAGGAGCGGGTATACAAGCTGGAGGGCCTGGTGGAAGGGGTGATGGCCACCCTCCCCGCCCGGGTGGAGGCCCTGGAGGGGCGGATGGACCTCCTGCGCCAGGAGCTCAAGGCGGAGCTTCAGGCCCTGCGCCAAGAGGTCAAGGGGGAGCTTCTGGCCATGCGCCTGGAGGTTAAGGGGGAGGTCCAGTCCCTCCAGGGGGAGATCCAGGCTATCCGGAAGGAGGTCAGGGAGGAGATCCGGGGCCTCCGTGGGGAGGTCAAGGCGGAGATCGGCGCCGCCCTCAACAAGACCATGCTCTACTTCACCGCCGTGGCGGTCCTCCTGGCCCTGGTGACCTTCCTCCGGTAGGGGCCTAGCCCACCTCGAGGGTCTCCGCCAGGTAGTGGAGGGCGAGCTTGTAGGAGAGGATCCCGAACCCCGAGATGATCCCCTGGCAGGCGGCCGCGGTGACAGAGTGGCGGCGGAACTCCTCCCGGGCGTGGAGGTTGGTGAGGTGGACCTCCACCACGGGAAGGGGCTGGGCCCGCAGGGCGTCCAGGAGGGCGTAGGAGTAGTGGGTGAGGGCCCCCGGGTTCAGGACCATGGCCAAGAAGCCCTCCTGATGGGCCTGCTGGACCCATTCAATGAGTTGCCCCTCGTAGTTGGTCTGGCGGAAGACCACCCCAAGCCCAAGCTCCGCCCCCCAGGCCTCGCAAAGCGCCTCCAGCTCCTCCAGGGTGGTCCTCCCGTAAAGCTCCGGCTCCCGCTTTCCCAGGAGGTTCAGGTTGGGTCCGTTTAGGATGAGGACCATGGTCCCATTATGGCGGACCCTGGCCCTTTGGGCTTTCCTTCCCGCCCTGGCCCAGCTCCACACCGTGGCCCCGGGGGAGACCCTTTTCTCCATCGCCAAGCGCTACGGGACCACGGTGGAGGCGCTGGCGCGCCTCAATGGCCTTAAGGACCCCAGCCGCATCCAAGCCGGGCAGATCCTCCGCGTGAGGGCCTTTGAGGCAATCCCCTTGCTTGAGGGGCGGCTTCTCCTCGGGCCCGCCTTTCCCGGAAGAGCCTTGGCCCTGGCCGTGGAGGGGTACGCTGGGGGTGAGGCCTTCTTCCAAGGGGTGCGCTTTCCCCTTTGGCTCTCGGGGGAGAAGCTTCTTGGCCTCCTTGCCGTGGGGGCCCTGGCGGAGCCGGGGGGCTACCCCTTGCGCCTGGTGCTGGAGGGGGAGGTGGTGGAGGTGAGGGTGGAGGTCCAGCCCCTGGCCTACCCTAAGGAGACCCTGGTCCTTTCCCCAAGCCTCAAAGCCCTCCTCCAGGACCCCGCCCTGAAGGCGGAGCGGGCCCGGGTGGTGGCCGCCTGCCCCAAGGAGGGGCCCCTCCGCTTGAAAAGGCCCTTTCTAAGCCCGGTGGAGGGGGCCCGGGTGACGAGCTCCTTTGGGGTACGCCGCCAGTATGGGGACCTCTTCACCTCCTACCATGAGGGTTTGGACCTGGCCGCGCCCTCCACCACCCCCGTGCGGGCGGTGGCCGAGGGGGTGGTGGTCCTTTCGGAAAGGCTTAAGGTGCGGGGGGAGGCGGTGGTCCTGGCCCATGGCGGGGGGCTTTGCACGGGCTACTGGCACTTAGCCCAAAGGGCGGTGCGGGTGGGGGAGCGGGTGAAGGGGGGGCAGGTCCTCGGGCTTCTCGGGAACACGGGGCTTTCCACCGGGCCTCACCTGCACCTCGAGGCCCGCCTCCAGGGCATCCCCATAGACCCTGCGCCCTTCTTCCAGGCCCTTCCTTGGCCCTAGAGGCTAAGGAGGGAGAGGACCTCCACGTGGTGGGTGAAGGGGAAGAAATCGTAGGGTCGGGCGAAGCGGAGCCGGTAGCCCCCCTCCGCCAGGACCCCCACGTCCCGGGCCCAGGTGGCGGGGTCGCAGGCCACGTAGAGGATCGCTCGGGGCTTGGTCTCCAGCAGGTAGGCCCGCACCTCGGGGGATAGGCCCGAGCGGGGCGGATCCACCACCACCAGGTCAAAGGCCCCAAGCTGGGCGGCCTCCTTGGCATCCCCCCGGTGGAAGCGGAGGTTTTCCACCCCAAGCCGCTTCCGGTCCGCCTCCCCCCGCCTTACCGCCTCCTTGCTGATCTCCACCGCCACCGCCTCCCGGAAGCGTGGGGCGAGGAGGAGGCTGAAGAGGCCGCTGCCCGCGTAGAGCTCTAGTAGCCTTTCCCCCCCTTCCACCAGGATCATGGCCTCCTCCAGGAGGGTCCCCATGGCGAGGGGGTTCACCTGGGCGAAGCTCTCCACGCTCACCGTGGCGGTGATGGGACCAAAGCGCTCCAGGAGGGTCCTTTCCCCATGGAGGGGGGTGACCCTTCCCCGGAAGCGGCCCTTGGGGGAGGGCTCGGCCCAGACCACCCCGCGGAAGCCCTCCCGCACCAGGGCCTTGGCGGGGCGCTTCAGCGCGGCCGGGCTTCCCCCGATGAGGCCGAGGAGGACCTCCCCCGTGAGGAGGCTTCCCCTCAGGGCCACCTCCTCCACGGGGAGGGGCCAGCCCTTGAGGAGGTCCAGGGCCCAGCGGAGGGGTTCGGCGGCCAGGGGGTCCTCCTCCACCCGCACCAGGGCCTCGCTTTCCGGCAGGCGGTAGGCCAGGCCCCCCAAGGGGTGGCGGGCGTACTGGAGGGCGGTGCGGTAGCCCAAGGGGGCGGGGGAGGGGCGGATGGGGCTTAAGGGAAAGGAAAGCTTGGCGATGCGCTCCAGGGCCTCCCGGACCAGGCCCTCCTTTAGGGGAAGTTGGGCTTCGTACTGGAGGGGGAGGTCGGCAGAGGGAGGGAGGGGGTGGGGGTAGCGGTCGGGGCGGGGGGTGAGGACCTCCACCCCTTCTAGGAAGAGCGCCCCCCGCCGGCGCACCGGCCGGCCCTGCACCACCTCCCCGGGAAGCCCCCCCCTGACCAGGACCGTGCCCTCCTCCGTGCGGGCCAGGCCATACCCTCCGGGGACCAGTTTTTCCACGGTCACCGTAAGCACTTCCCCCACCCTACCAGACCCAGGGGGCTAAAATGAAGGGGTGATTCGCATCTTATTAGCGGACGACCACGCCCTCTTCCGCCAGGGGCTGAAAAGCCTCCTCGAGGCCGAAGGGGACTTCCGGGTGGTGGGGGAGGCCAAGGACGGCTGGGAGGCCCTCAGGCACGCTTTGGAGGCCAAGCCCGACGTGATCCTCATGGACATCCAGATGCCGGGCCTGGACGGGGTGCAGGCCACCCAGGCCATCCTCAAGGAGTGGCCAGAGGCCAGGGTCATCATCCTCACCATGTACCGCCAGGACGCCTACGTCTTTGAGGCGGTGAAGGCCGGGGCCAGGGGGTACCTCCTGAAGGACACCGATGCCAAGGAGCTCATTGAGGCCATCCGTCGGGTGCACGCGGGGGAGGTCCTTTTGGACGCGGAGCTTGCGGGGCACATCATCCAGGACTTCCGCGCCAAGAAGGAGGCCCGTGCCCCCTTGCACGCGGAGCTTTCCGAGCGGGAGATCCAGATCCTGAAGCTGGTGGCCCAGGGCTACACCAACCTGGAGATCGCCGCGGAGCTCCAGCTTTCCGAGAAGACCGTGCGCAACCGCCTTTCCGAGATCTTCCAGAAGCTTCACCTGAATAACCGCACCCAAGCCGCCCTCTACGCCATCCGCGAGGGCCTGGCCCAGCCGGAAGAGTAGGTGGACCCCAGGGCCTTCCTCCTGGAGCTGGCGCCCCTTCCCGAGGACGCCCGGGCGGCGTACGTGGCTGCCCACCTGCCCGGGGCCCGGCGGGATGGGCTGGGGAACGTCTTTGCCGGGGAGGGGAAGCTCCTCCTCCTGGCCCACCTGGACACCGTCCTTTCCCCGGGGCCCGTGCGGCTCCAGGGGGGGAGGCTCTATGGGGCGGGGGTGGGGGACAACAGCGCGGGGGTGGCGGTCCTCCTCTCCCTGCCCCCCCTCCCCGGCGTGGTGCGGGGCTTCACCGTGGGGGAGGAGGGCCTGGGGAACCTGAAAGGGGCCCGGGCCCTGGTGGCCGCCCTAAGCCCGGAGACGGTGGTGGCCGTGGACGGGTACCTGCCCGTGGTGGTGGACCGGGCCCTGGGGGCGGTGCGCTTCCGGGTGCGCCTTTCGGGCCCCGGGGGGCACGCCTGGGGGGATAGGGGGGCGCCCCACCCCGTCTTCGCCCTGGCGGAGGGGCTTGGGGCGGCCCGGGCCCTTTTAGAGGGGAAGGAGGCCAGCCTAAACGCCACGGGCCTTAAGGCGGAGGCCCCGGTGAACGCCATCCCCAAGGAGGCGGAGGCCCTTTTGGAGCTTAGGGCCCTGGAGGAGGGGGTGTTGGAGGGCCTTTTGGGGGAGGTGGAGGCCCTTTTCCGGAACGTGGCCCGGGCCCGGGGGCTTGGGTTTGGCCTCGAGGTCCTGGGCACCCGGCCCGTGGGGGCCACCGCCACCCCGCTCCTCAAGGAGGCGGCGAGGCAGGCCTTGGCCGAGATCGGGGAAAGGCCCCTTTTCCTCCCCGGGTCCACCGATGCCAGCGCCGCCATAGAGCGGGGGATCCCCGCCCTGGCCCTGGGGGCCTACCGGGGGGGTGGGGCCCACACCCCAAGGGAGTGGGTCCTCCCCAATAGCCTCCTGGAGGGGAGGAGGGTGCTTATGGCCTTTCTCCGGGCCCTTGGCGTAGGATAGGGCGTATGCGCGTGGGCCTTTTGGAGGGCTTTCTTTCCCGCCGGTACCTGGGCTTCTGGGAGGCGTACCTGAGGGCCTTGGGGGTGGAGGTGGTGCGGGCGCCCGGGGCCCGCCCCGCCCTTCCCTTCTGCCGGCCGGTGCAGGAGCTTCTGGGCCAGGTGGAGGCCCTGAAGGCCCAAGGGGTGGATTACCTCCTTCTCCCCGACCTCCAAGGGGGGGTGGAGTCCGAGCGGGGCGGGGGTGGGTGCCCCTGGCTTCTGGACCTCGAGGCCACCCTCTTCCGCTATTTCCCCGGCCTTCCCCCCGTCCTAAAGGTGCCTGCGGAGGCCTCGGAACGGGTTCTGGGACGGGCGGGGGAGGTGGGGCAGATCCTCACGCAAAACCCCATGCTGGTGGGCCGGGCCCTGGACCGGGTCCGAAGCCTTCTCAAGCCCCCCCCTCTCTTGCCCAACCCGAGGGGGAGCGTGGGGGTGGTTGCCCAGCCCTACCTCCTGGAGGACGAGGCCTTCCGGCGGGAAGTGGAGGAGGCCTTGAGGCCCCTTGGCCTTCTCCCCTACTTCCCCGACCTACCCCCGGAGCGCCTGCGGGAGGAGGGGGACCGGCTTTTACCCATGGACCTCCCCACGGACCGGGAGCTTCTCGGCATGGTCCACTACCTGGGGCGGCTTGGCCGGGTGAAGGGGCTTCTCCTTTTGGTCTCCTACCACTGCCCCCCCATCCCTGGCCTTCTGCGCAAGGCGGCCCGCCGGCTTTCCAAGCCCCACCGCCTCCTCACCTTGGGGGAGGACTGGAAGGAAGCCCTAGAGGGCCTCAAGAGGGAGATGGAAAGGACCGGGGGGGCCTGAGCCCCCCCGGGGAGGGGATAGCCTACTTCTTAACCTTTTCCTTAAGGGCCTTGCCCGGCTTGAAGGCGGGGTACTGGGTGGCGGGGATCTTGATCTTCTCCTTGGTGCCGGGCTTCACGCCGGTGCGTGCCTTGCGCTTGCGCACCTCAAAGGTGCCGAAGCCGGTGAGCTGGACCTTGTTCCCCCCGGCCAGGGCCTCCTCCACCTTGTCTAGAAGGGCATCCACCGCGGCCTTCACGTCCTTCTTCTTCAGGCCCGTGGCCGCCGCCACCTGATCCACCAGGTCCGCTTTGGTTACCGTTTTCTTTGCTGCCATTCTTCACCTCCCGTATCTTTTCCCTTCCGGGCGGACTATATCACGCTGGGGTGCAGTTTTACAATACCTCAAGGCTTTCCTATACAAGTGGTTAGTAAGGTATGACAGCGAAAGTATTGGCTCTAGCGGTACCGGGGGGGGAGAAGTTCCCGTACCCGGGCCTCTATAAGGCGGGTGAGGTTTTCCAGCTCCTGGTGGTCCACCCGCTCTTTTCTTGGAACGGGGATGGGCTCCCCGTAGACCACCCGGATGGGCCGGCGTAGGCGAAAGAGCTTCCGGCCCACGGGCCAGGCCTCCTCTGTGCCCATCACCGCCGCCGGCACCACGGGGGCCCCGGTGCGGAAGGCGATGGCTGCCACCCCCGTCTTAAAGGGTTGCAGGCGGCCGGTGCGGCTCCTCGTCCCCTCGGGGAAGATGCCGAAGGCCAGTCCCCTTTCCAGGGCGCGGAGGACCCCCTTGATGGCGGAGAGGTCCCCCTTGCCCCGCTCCACGGGGATGGCGTGGAGGTGGGGGAGAAGCCAGGAGAGGATGGGAAGCCGGAAGACGTCCGCGCGGGCGAAGAAGCTCACCGGCCGCCTAAGGCCGGCCCCGATGGCGATGGGGTCCAAGATGGAGAGGTGATTGGCGGCCAGGATCACCGGGCCCTCCTCCGGTACCCGCTCGGCCCCTTCCGTCTTGTAGCCGAAGAGGAGGTGGAGGAGGAAGCGGGCCAGGTGCCAGGCGGCGCGGTAGACGGGGTTGGCCTCCTTCATGCCCTCTAGTCTAGGGCTTTTAGGGCTTTTCCTGCCTCCAAGTGGGCGAGCCTTAAGGGCTCGGGAAGGCGGTAGCGGGTGGGGAGGGCCCGGACGAAGGCCAGGGCTTCCCAAGGGCCTACCCGGTGTCCGGGGGAGACCACCAGGGGCCTCACCCCCCTCCTGCTCCGGTAGAGGAAGCCCAAAAGCTCCCCTTCGGGGGAAAGGAGGGGGACGTGGCTTCCCGCCTCCTCGGGAAGGGATCCTTGGGGCCTGCCGTAGAGGATGCGCTTGGCCACCCCCACCGCGGGAAGGTCCAGGTGGAGGCCCAGGTGGGCGGCAATCCCCAGCCTCCTTGGGTGGGCGATGCCCTGCCCATCCACCAGGAGGGCCTCGGGGGCCTCGGGGAGGGTTTTCAGGGCCTCGAGGTAGGCGGGGGCTTCCCGGAAGGAGAGGAGGCCCGGGATGTAGGGGAAAAGCCCCGCCTCCTCCACCACCCCCCGGCCCACGAAAAGGGGGCCCTTCTTAAGGTCGTAGAGGATGGCCACCGCCACCAGGGGCTTGCCCTTCTTGTGGGCGGCGTCCAGGGCGGCCACCCGCCGCGCGCCCTCCAAGGAGCCCTCCAGGATGAGCCTTCCGGAGAGAAGCCTTTGTAGGGCCACGGCCTCTTCGGGGGAGTGGGGGGTAGGGAAGGGGGGGAGGTCCATCAGGTGAGGTCCCTGAGCCGCCCCAGGACCTCCTGGTCGCTGGGGTCCACGCCGTAGAGGAGGGCCAGGTAGTAGGCCGTCCAGGCCAGGCGGTACCAGAGGGCCATGGCCTGGGCCAGGCGGCTGCCCTCAGGGGCGGGCACCTCCACCACGGTGTCCACGCGGCTTTCCAGGATCTCCTTGGCCAAGGAGGCCGCCTCCCCCCTGCCCAGGAGGACCGCGGCCAAGGGGTCCCCCTGCTCGTGGCGGGCCTCGAGGCCGGTGAGGAAGAACTCCAAAGCGGCGTGGGGGGGCGTGAGGGCGAGGCTTTTCCCGATGCGGGCGAAGAGGGTTTGGGCCCCTCCCTCCAAGGGGCGGAAGAAGGGGCTATAGAAAAGGGGTAGCCTCTCCAAGAGGGTATAGGCCAGGAACTTGGCGGGGTTTTCCTCCAGGGGGATCTCGGGGGTGAGGCGCCGCCTTTCCTCTAGAAGCCTGGCGTCCACCTCCTTTAGGGCCTCTTCCAGGCCCATGCCCAGGAGGAGGAAGCGGAGGTAGCGGTAGGGGCTTAGGGGGCTTGGGGGAATGTAGGCCGTGGCCCCTTCCCGGAAGCCCACCCGCACCACCCGCGCCCTTCCCGACTCCGCCAGAAGGCCCATGGCCGCGGCCTCCCCCAGGTCGTACCCCCCTTCCAGGAGGAAGAGGGTGCCCTCCTCCACCCATTCGGGAAGCCCAAGGAGGCTCGCCGCCAGGTGCCCTTCCCCGTAGGCCAAGACCCCATGGGGTCCGGGGTAGGCTTCTTGAGGCACAGGCCCCGTGCCCACCAGGTCGCGCAGCTCCAGGGCGAGCCCCCTTCGGTCCACCAGGTAGGTTTCCTCCCGGTCCAGGTCGCGCATACCCTTTATGCTACCCCTGATGCGGCGCTTCCATCCCAAACCCGTGGAGCGCATCTGGGGCGCGGGAAGCCTGGGCTTTGGCCCCGGGGTAGGGGAGGTGTGGCTTGCGGAGGAGCCCCTTCTCCTCAAGGTCTTAGACCCTGCGGAGTGGCTTTCCGTCCAGGTCCACCCCCCCCACGCCTACGCCCTGGAAAAGGAGGACAGCCCCGGGAAGTACGAGGCCTGGTACGTCCTCACCCCGGGGGAGATCGTCTACGGCTTTAAGCGCCCGGTGAGCCGGGAGGAGGTGCGGGAAAGGGCCCTTGAGGGCACCCTGGATGAGGTCTTAAACCGCGTGGCGGTGCGCCCGGGCCAGGTGATTCACCTCCCCGCGGGACTGGTGCATGCCCTGGGCCCTGGGGTGCGGGTCTACGAGGTCCAGACCCCCTCGGACCTCACCTACCGCCTTTACGACTACGGCCGCCCCCGTCCCCTCCACCTGGAAAAGGCCCTGGAGGTGGCCATCCTTTCGCCCCTGCCCTTGGAGCTTCCTCCCCCTAGGCCCGTCCCCGGTGGGGAGGAGCTCCTTTCCACCCCTTACTTCCGACTCCACCGCTTTCCCCTTATGGGCCGGCTTCGGCTAAGGGCGGAGCGCCCCCTCCTCCTCACCCTGGTGGAGGGGAGGGCCCGGCTTCAGGGCGAGGAGCTGCCCCTTTGGGCCACCTTCCTCTTGGAGCCAGGGGAGGAGGTGGAGGCGGAGGGCCAAGGCCTTTTCCTGGGAGCAAGCCCCGGGTAGCCTAAGGGCATGGGCTGGACCAAGGAAGAGCTCCTCCGCTACCACCGGCAGATGATCCTCCCCGGGGTGGGCCCCGAGGGGCAGGCGCGGCTTAAGGGGAGCTCGGTGGTGGTGGTGGGGGCGGGGGGGCTTGGGGTGCCCGTCCTCCAGTACCTGGTGGCCGCGGGGGTAGGGCGGGTGGGGATCGTGGAGATGGACCAGGTGGAGCTTTCCAACCTCCACCGCCAGGTCCTCTACACCACGGAGGACCTGGGCAAGCCCAAGGCGCTGGCCGCCAAGGAACGGCTTTCCGCCCTGAACCCCCTGGTGGAGATCGTTCCCTACCCCGTGCGCCTCACCTCGGAGAACGCTTTTGGGATCCTCTCCCCCTACGACCTTGTCGTGGACGCCTCCGACAACTTCCCCACCCGCTACCTGGTGAACGACGCCGCGGTTTTCCTGAATAAGCCCCTGGTCTACGGGGCCATCCACCAGTTCCACGGCCAGGTGGCCGTCTTCCACCACCCCACGGAGGAGGGGATGGGGCCCTGCTACCGTTGCCTTTTTCCCAAGCCCCCGCCCCCGGGGAGCGTCCCCTCCTGCGCCGAGGCCGGGGTGCTTGGCACCCTCCCCGGGGTGGTGGGAGGCCTCATGGCCCAGGAGGCCCTGAAAATTCTGCTAGGCCTGGGGAAGCCCCTGGCGGGGGCCCTCCTCCTCTACGAGGCCCTGGAGGGGGAGGTGCGCAAGCTTAAGGTGAGGCGGAACCCCGCCTGCCCGGTGTGCGGGGACCACCCCACCCAAAGGGAGCTCATAGACTACGAGGCCTTCTGCGGCCTGAAGGCGGTATGATGGGGCGGAAGGCACCCCCCGGGGTGCGAAAGGAGGAATCTATGGAGGTAGCACGGGGTTTGGAGGGCGTGCTGTTCACGGAAAGCCGGATCTGCTTCATTGACGGCGAGGCGGGCAAGCTCTACTACTGGGGCATCCCCATCCAGGAGCTGGCGGAGAAGAGCACCTTTGAGGAGACCACCTTCCTCCTCCTGAAAGGGCGATTGCCCACGAGAGGGGAGCTGGAGGATTTCCGGCGAAACCTGGCCGCCCGAAGGGCCCTGCCCCCCCACCTTTTGGACTCCTTCCGGCGCTACCCGAGGGAAGCCCACCCCATGAGCTTCCTGCGCACCGCGGTCTCCGAGCTTGGGATGCTGGATCCGGAGGAGGCGGACATCTCCGAGGAGGCCCTGTACCAGAAGGGCCTGGACCTCATCGCCAAGTTCGCCACCATCGTGGCCGCCAACAAGCGCCTAAGGGAGGGCAAGGAGCCCCTATTCCCTCGGGAGGACCTCTCCCACGCGGCCAACTTCCTCTACATGGCCACGGGCCAAGAGCCCTCCCCCGAGCAGGAGAGGCTCATGGACGCGGCCCTCATCCTCCACGCGGAGCACGGGTTCAACGCCAGCACCTTCACCGCCATCGCCGCCTTCTCCACGGAAACCGACCTCTACTCCGCCATCACCGCCGCCGTGGCCTCCCTGAAAGGGCCTAGGCACGGCGGGGCCAACGAGGCGGTGATGAAGATGATCCGGGAGATCGGGGAGCCGGAGCGGGCCCGGGCCTGGGTGCAGGAAAAGCTTGCCAAGAAGGAGCGCATCATGGGCATGGGCCACCGGGTCTACAAGGCCTTTGACCCCCGGGCCGGGGTCCTGGAGCGCCTGGCCCGGTTGGTGGCGGAGAAGCACGGCCACTCCAAGGAGTACCAGATCCTGAAGATCGTGGAGGAGGAGGCGGGGAAGGTTTTGAACCCCCGGGGGATCTACCCCAACGTGGACTTCTACTCCGGGGTGGTCTACTCCGACCTGGGCTTCGGCCTCGAGTTCTTCACCCCCATCTTCGCCGTGGCCCGCATCTCCGGCTGGGTGGCCCACATTCTGGAGTACAAGGCCTTGGACAACCGCCTCCTGCGTCCAGACGCCAAGTACACCGGGGAGCTGGACCGGTCTTACCTCCCCCTCGAGGCCCGCTAGGGGCCCCTTCAGCCCGGCCCTCCCACGGGGGGCCGGGGTTTTGCCCCCATCCCCCTAGGGGCCTTGCCGTAAACTGGAAGGCATGACCGGTCGGTCAGCTGCCCAACCCCTGGCCCGGCTTCTCCCGTATGTGGCCCGCTACCGGGCCCGCTACCTCTTGGGGGTTTTGGCCGGGCTCCTCTCCATCTTTTTCTTCGTCCTCTCCCCCTACTTCCTCCGCCTTACCATAGACGCGGTCCAAAAGGGAGGGGCTTACCGGCTCTATGCCCTTTACATCCTCCTTTCCGCGGGGGCCACGGCCCTCCTCAGCTGGACCATGCGCCGCCTGGCGGTGGTGGCGAGCCGCCAGGTGGAGTATGACCTCCGGAAGGACCTCCTCCACCACCTCCTCCGCCTGGACCGGAACTTCTACCAGGCCACCCGGGTGGGGGACCTGATGAACCGCCTTAACACCGACCTCTCCGCGGTGCGGGAGATGGTGGGGCCGGGGATCATGATGGGCAGCCGCCTCACCTTCCTGGTCCTTTTGGCCTTCCTCTCCATGTACGCGGTGAACCCGCGCCTGGCCTTCTACCTCACCCTGATCCTCCCCAGCATCTTCCTGGCCATGGCCTACCTCCTCCGCCTGGTGGACCGCCGCTACCGGGAGGCCCAGGAGGCCTCTGACGCCATCAGCACCCTGGCCCAGGAGGCCTTCAGCGGCATCCGGGTGGTGAAGGGCTACGCCCTGGAGGGCCCGATGCTGGACTGCTTCCAGGACCTGAACCGGGTCTATATGGGAAGGAGCCTGGCCCTAGCCCGGGTGGAGGGCCCCATGCACGCCCTGCTGGGCTTCCTCATGGGCTTCGCCTTCCTCACCGTCCTTTGGGCCGGGGGGAGCATGGTGGTCCGGGGGGAGCTTTCCGTGGGCCAGCTGGTCCAGTTCAACGCCTACCTGGCCCAGCTCACCTGGCCCATCCTGGGGCTTGGATGGGTCCTTTCCATGTACCAAAGGGGCATCACCAGCTGGAAGCGGCTTCTGGAGCTTCTTGATGCGGAACCCAAAATCCGGGACCAGGACCCCCTCCCCCTCGCCCCTGAGGACCTCTCCGGGGAGGTGCGCTTTGAGGGGGTGGGCCTCACCCTGGGGGGGCGGAGGGTTCTAGAGGACATCACCCTCACCGTGCCGGAGGGCATGACCCTGGGGATCACCGGGCGCACGGGAAGCGGCAAAAGCCTCCTCCTGGCCCTCGTCCCCAGGCTCCTTGACCCCACCGAGGGGCGGGTGCTGGTGGGGGGGGTGGACGTGCGTAAGATCCCCCTCCTCACCCTTCGCCGCCTGGTGGGGGTGGTGCCCCAGGAGCCCTTCCTCTTCAGCGAAACCCTCTTTGAGAACATCGCCTTCGGCCTGGAGGAGCCCGACCCCGCTCGGGTGGAGTGGGCGGCCCGGCTTGCGGGCATCCACGAGGAGATCCTCTCCTTTCCCAAGGGCTACGAGACCCTCCTTGGGGAGCGGGGGGTGACCCTTTCCGGCGGGCAAAGGCAGCGGGTGGCCCTGGCCAGGGCTCTGGTGAGGAGGCCCAAGATCCTTATCCTGGACGATGCCCTAAGCGCGGTGGACACGGAGACGGAGGCCCGCATCCTAAGGGGGCTTAAGGAGGTCCTGGGCCGCCAGACCACCTTCCTGGTCTCCCACCGCACCGCCACCCTGCGCCATGCGGACTGGATCGTGGTCCTGGACGAGGGGCGCATTGTGGAGGAGGGGACCCATGAAAGCCTCCTCGAGGCGGGGGGGCTTTACGCGGAGCTTGACCGGATGCAGCGCCTCATGGAGGTGGAGGGATGACGGAAGACGCTTACAGCAAGACCCTTGACCGGACCCTCTTCGCCCGCATCCTGGGCTACGTCCGCCCCTACCGCCTGCAGGTGGGCTTGGCCCTCCTCTTCCTCCTCCTTGGCACCCTCACCGCCGCGGCCACGCCCCTTTTCTTCAAGTGGGCCATTGACGGGGCCCTGGTGCCCAAGACCCCCAAGCCCTTGGACGAGCGCTTCGCCTTCCTCCTTTGGGTCAGCCTGGGTTTCCTCCTGGTGCGGGCCCTGAACTTCGCCGCCACCTACGGGCAGACCTACCTCATCCAATGGGTGGGGCAGCGGGTCCTCTTTGACCTGCGCACCGCCCTCTTCGCCAAGCTCATGCGCCTCCACCCCGGGTTTTACGACCGGAACCCCGTGGGCCGCCTCATGACCCGGGTGACCTCCGACGTGGACGCCATCAACCAGTTCATCACCGGGGGGCTGGTGGGGGTCATCGCGGACTTCTTCACCCTCTTCGGCCTCCTGGCCTTCATGCTGGCCCTGAGCCCCAAGCTCACCCTGGTGGTCCTCCTGGTGGCCCCCATCCTCCTTTGGGCCACGGTCTGGGTGCGGAAGGGGATGCGGGAGGCCTACCGCACCATGCGCTTGAGGCTGGCCCGGCTGAACGCCGCCTTGCAGGAGAACCTTTCCGGGGTGGAGACCATCCAGCTCTTCGCCCGGGAGAAGGAGCGGGAGGCCAAGTTTGACCGGTTGGCCCAGGAGCTTCTCCGGGCCTGGGTGGAGATCGTACGCTGGTTCGCCCTCTTCTTCCCCCTGGTGGGTTTCCTGGGGGACTTGGCGGTGGCGAGCCTACTCTACTTCGGCGGCGGGGAGGTGGTGCGGGGGGCGGTCTCCCTGGGCCTCCTCGTGGCTTTCGTGGACTATACCCGCCAGCTTTTCCAGCCTCTCCAGGACCTCTCCGACAAGTTCAACCTCTTCCAGGGGGCCATGGCCAGCGCGGAGCGCATCTTCGGGGTCTTGGACGCGGAGGAGGAGCTTAAGGACCCACCGAACCCCAAGCCCATCGCCCGCTTCCGGGGGGAGGTGGCCTTCCGGGACGTGTGGCTGGCCTACACCCCCAAGGGGGTGGAGCCCACGGAAAAGGACTGGGTGCTCAAAGGGGTCTCCTTCCACATCCGCCCCGGGGAGAAGGTGGCCCTGGTGGGGGCCACGGGGGCGGGGAAGACCAGCGTGGTGAGCCTCATCGCCCGCTTCTACGATCCCCAGCGGGGCCAGGTCCTGATAGACGGGGAGGACGTGCGGAGCTTTCGCCAGGAAGATCTGCGCCGCCACATCGGCATCGTCCTCCAGGACCCCTTTTTGTTCTCCGGGACTATCCTGGACAACCTGCGCCTTTTCAACCCGGAGATTCCCGAGGAGAAGGTGGTGGAGGTGGCCCGGTTCCTGGGGGTGCACGAGGCCATCCTGCGCCTGCCCCAAGGGTACCAGACCCGCGTGGGGGAGAGGGGGGCGGGGCTTTCCACCGGGGAGAAGCAGCTTCTCGCCTTGGTGCGCGCCCTCCTGGCCAGCCCCGACATCCTCCTCATCCTGGACGAGGCCACGGCCAACGTGGATACGGAGACGGAAAAGAGGCTCCAGGAGGCCCTCTATAAGGCCATGGAAGGCCGGACCTCCATCGTCATCGCCCACCGCCTCTCCACCATCCGCAAGGTGGACCGCATCCTGGTCTTCCGCAAGGGAAGGCTTTTGGAGGAGGGGCGGCACGAGGAGCTTCTGGCCCAGGGGGGCTACTACGCCACCCTCTACCGGCTCCAGTACGCGGAGCACTAGGCCATGGAGTACCGGGAAGCCCTGGCCTGGCTCTACGGCAGGCGGCGGGAAGGCCCCAGGGGGGTGGGGCGGGTTCTTGGGCTCCTCGAGGCCCTAGGCCATCCCGAGGGGGCCTTCCTTGCGGTGCACGTCCTCGGCACCAACGGCAAGGGGAGCGTGGTGGCCTACCTGGAGGCCGCCTTCCGCGCCGCCGGCCTCCCCTACGGGGCCTATACCAGCCCGCACCTTTTGGACTTCCGGGAGCGGATCCGCACCCACCTGGGGGAGATCCCCGGGGAAAGGGTGGTGGCCTTCGTGGAATGGGCCAGGGAGCAGGCCTTTCCTGAGCCCCCGGGGTTCTTTGACCTGGCCACCGCCCTGGCCTTCCTCCACTTTCGGGAGGTGGGGGTGGCCTACGCCGCGGTGGAGGCGGGGGTGGGGGGGGAGAAGGACGCCACCAACGCCCTGGGGCGGGTGGCCCTCACCGTCCTCAC
>NZ_JBBIMD010000045.1:0-18359 GCF_037444525.1 Thermus sp.
TTCCCTGGTGGCGCAGGTGCTTTCGGCGCGGGGCTTGGGGATCGGTCAGGTGCTCAGGGCGGTGGCGTGAGTATGCAGCTGAATATCCGAAAGGGGGGAAGTTTACCTAAGGAAAAGAGGGGGTCCTCAGAAGCTCGTGGTGCACACCCGCATGCCAAGGCTCAAGCCCCCCCACAAGAGCCGCCTGAGCCATATGGAGGTCGGCAAGGGGCAGGGTGTAACCCCTTTTGCAGGCCTAGAAGCCGAACCAGGCCGCTTCCCGCCAGACCAGAGCGTTTAAGGGGACTTCCGGAAGACCATCCGGTAACTCCGCCAGCTTCTTAAAAGCCCCTGCGTCCCGAGCGCCCACCAAAAGCTCGGTCCGAATGGGAGGGGCCATCCAGGCCCGTCCTGCCCGGAAGAGCCGAGCCACCTCCTCCTTCAGGGCCTCGTCCCCCCAGGATGGAGGTGGCGGATCCAGAGGGAAGTATCCCGCAACACCCCAGAAGGCATCCTCAAGGCTCCCTGCCTTCCCAACGGGCACGGAAAACCTCCGGCTCCTCGGGGGTCAGGCCCACCAAACCGGAACCTGCCAAGCGGGCTAGTCTTATGTAGATAAGCGCACACCCTCTCGGTGAGGCCTTTAAGCACCCCACCGAAGCCCCCCTAAGCGGGGCCTCAGGAAAAAGGTCAAGGTAGCCTGGCGGCCGATCCAAAAACGCCCTTCCCTCGAGCCCCGTAAGGATTTTCAACGCCGAGACGCTCAGTGCTCCATCCCCCGCTGGGCGGGGACCCCCTGGTCAAAGGCGTGCTTCACCTTGCGCATCTCCGTCACGGTGTCCGCCAGCTCCAAAAGGGCCTCCGGCGCCCCCCGGCCAGTGAGGACCACGTGCACGTGGGGGGGCCTGGCCCTTAGGGCCTCCAGGACCTCCTCGAGGGGCACCCAGCCGTAGCGAATGGGGTAGGTGATCTCGTCCAGGACCAAAAGGTCGTAGGCCCCGGAGAGGAGGGCCTCCTTGGCCCTTTGCCAGCCCGCGTAGGCCAGGGCCTGGGAGCGCTCGAGGTCCCGGCTTTTCCAGGTGAAGCCGTCCCCTAGGCCCTCCACCGGCACCCCGAGCTGGGCAAAGGCCCGGTGCTCCCCGAAGCAGGCCCCCTGGTGCTTGATGAACTGGAAGATCCCCACCCTAAGGCCCCGGCCGTGGGCCCTTAGGGCCAGGCCGAAGGCCGCGGTGCTCTTCCCCTTCCCGTCCCCCGTGTAGACGAGGAGGAGGCCCCGCCTCTCCCCTTTAGGCCGCTCGTAGGGCTTCAGGCGCGGAGGTTCCATAGGACATACCCTAGCAGGCCGAAGAGCTCGGCAAGCTCAATCATGGCCCCAAGCACATCCCCCGTGAGCCCCCCCAGGCGGGCGAGGGCCAGCCGGGCCACCCCGTAGGCCCCAAGGAAGGCCAGGAGGGCGGGCATGGGGTAGAGGAAGGGAAAGGGCAGGACGAGGAGGAGGGCAGGCAGGAGAGGGCCTCCCCTCACCAGGGCGGCCATCCCCTGGTGGGCCAGGGGGTAGCGCTGGAGGAAGGGCAGGAAGGCAAAGCGGGCGAAGCCGGGGAGGAGGAGGAGAAAGAGGGGCTCTGGGGCCAGGGCCAGGGCCTGCCACTTGAGGAGGAGGTGTACCCCCCCCACCCCGAAGGCGAAGGCCCCCAGGTGGGGGTCCTTGAGGATGGCGAGGCGCTTCTCCTTTGGCTTAGCCCCAAGGAGGGCGTCGGCCGTGTCCAGAAGCCCGTCCAGGTGGAGGAAGCCGGTAAGCGCAAGCCAGAGGGCGAGGAGGAGGGCCCCGAGGAGCCCAGGAGGAAGGGGAAAGAGGGAGGCCAGGGCCAGAAGGCCCCCCAGGAGGTAGCCCACCAGGGGGAAGAAGGCCGAGGCCCCCTTCAGGTCCTGGGGAGCGAACCCCCGGCCCAAGGGCAGGACCGTGAGAAGGGCGAAGGCGGCCAGGAAGGCGCGCAAGGGGCTAGGGAGCAAGGCGCACCGCGGTGCCGCTGGCGGTGACCATGAGCATGGAGTTGTTCCCCCCGAGAACCTCGTAGTCTATGTCCACCCCGATGACCGCGTCCGCCCCGAGGCGGCGGGCCTCCTCCTCCATCTCCTTCAGGGCAAGCTCCCGGGCCCGCCTGAGCTCCGCTTCATAGGCCCCGCTCCGCCCACCCACGATGTCCCGGATCTGGGCGAAGAGGTCGCGGAAGAGGTTGGCCCCCACGATGGCCTCCCCGAAGACGATGCCCAAATAAGCCTCCACCCTACGGCCCTCCACCGTGCTGCTCGTGGTGAGGATCATAGCCTTAGGATACTGGGCCGCTCACCCCGGCCTCGGCGAAGGTGGCCATGTGGAGGATGGCGGCCCCAGCGCGCAGGAGGGGCATGGCCAGCACCGCCCCCGTCCCCTCCCCCAGGGCCAGGTCCAGCTGGAGGAGGGGCCTCAGGCCCAGGGCATCCAGTACCTTCCGGTGGCCAGGCTCCCGGGAGAGGTGGCCGGCAAAGGCGTAGTCTAGGACCTTGGGCTCCAAGCGGTAGGCCAAGAGGAAGCCCGCGGAGACGGGGAAACCGTCCAGCACCAAGGGGACCCTGGCCTCCGCCCCTTCCAGGTACACCCCGGCGATGGCGAGGAGCTCCAACCCCCCCACCTCCGCGGCCACCTCCAAAGGCCCCATCCCGGGGCGCAGGCGGGCCAGGGCCTGGGCCACCGCCCGCCGCTTGCGGGCTAGGCCCTCTTCGTCCACCCCGGTGCCTCGGCCCACCACCTCCTCCGGGGAAAGCCCCAGGAGGGCGGCGGAAAGGGCCGCGGCCGCGGTGGTGTTCCCGATGCCCATGTCCCCCGCGGCCAGGAGGGTGGCCCCTTCCTCTAGAGCCTTACGGGCGGCCTGTCGGCCCGCCTCCAGGGCCTTTTGCGCCTCTTCCAAGGTCATGGCAGCCTCCCGGGCCAGGTTGGCCGTCCCCGGGCGCACCTTGGCCTTGAGGAGGCCCGGGTGGTCCGGGAGGTCCCCCTTCACCCCCACGTCCAGGACGTAGACCCGGCAGTCCGCCACCTGGGCGAGGCGGTTGATGGCCGCCCCGCCCCGGAGGAAGTTCAGGACCATCTGGAAGGTGACCTCCTGGGGGTAGGCGGAAACCCCTTCCTCCACCACTCCGTGATCGGCGGCCGCCACCACCACCCCCCCGGGGCCGAGCTCGGGCTTGACCCGGCTCTGGATGGCGGCCAGGCGCACCGCCACCTCCTCCAGGTACCCTAGGGAGCGGGGGGGCTTGGTGAGCTCCCCCATGCGCATCTTGGCCGCTTCCAGCACCTCGAGGTCCATGGGAAGATTCTACATGTAGACTGGAGCCATGAAGGCCTGGGTCCAGGAAGCCCTCGGCAAGCCCCTCGCCCTCAAAGACCTCCCCGAGCCCACCCCGGGCCCCGGGGAAGTCCTCCTGGAGGTGGAGGCGGTGGGCCTTAACTTCGCCGACCACCTCCTGCGCCTAGGGGCCTACCTCACCCGGGTGCACCCCCCCTTCGTCCCCGGCATGGAGGCCGTGGGGCGGGTGGGGGGCCGGCGGTACGCGGCCCTCTTGGGCCAGGGGGGGCTTGCGGAGCGGGTGGCGGTGCCCAAGGAGGCCCTCCTCCCCCTCCCCGAGGACCTAAGCCCGGAGGAGGCCGCGGCCTTTCCCGTCTCCTTCCTCACCGCCTATCTGGCCCTGAGGGGGGTGGCCCCGGGGAGCTGGGTCCTGGTGCAGGCGGCGGCGGGGGCCTTGGGCACCGCGGCGGTGCAGGTGGCCAAGGCCCTTGGGCTTAAGGTGCTGGCGGCGGCCTCCAGGGCCGAGAAGCTCGCGGTGCCAAAGAGGCTTGGGGCGGACCAAACCGCCACCTACGAAGCCCTTCCCGAGGCGGTGCAAAGCCTTGGGGGCGTGGAGGCCGTCCTCGAGGTGCGGGGCAAGGAGGTGGAGGAAAGCCTGGGCTTCCTGAAGCCGGGAGGGGTCCTGGTCTACGTGGGGGCCGCAGAGGGGGAGGTGGCCCCCATCAACCCCTTGCGGCTCATGCGCAAAAACCTTTGCGTGCGGGGCTTCTGGCTCGCCCCCCTCCTTCGGGAAAGGGCCCTGGTGGAGGAGGCCCTAGGCTTCCTCCTCCCCCGGCTAGGCCAGGGGCTTAGGCCGGTGGTGGGGGCGGTCTTTCCCTTTGAGGAGGCAGAAAAGGCCTTCCAAACCCTCTTGGACCGGGGGCACGTGGGCAAGGTGGTGGTGCGGCGCTGATGGAGCTATGGCTCGTTCGCCACGGGGAAACCCTTTGGAACCGGGAGGGGCGGCTTCTCGGCTGGACGGACCTTCCCTTGACCCCTGAAGGAGAGGCCCAGGCCCTGGCCCTGAGGGGCCGGCTTCCCCCCTTGCCCGCCCACAGCTCCGACCTGAAGCGGGCCCTGAGGACGGCGGAGCTTGCGGGCTTCGCCCCTAGGGCCACCCCAAGCCTCAGGGAGATCCACTTCGGCCTCCTGGAGGGGGCCCCTTGGGAAGGGCTGGACCCCCTCCACAAGGAGGCCCTCCTCCGCTTCCAGGACTTCCACCCCCCTGGGGGGGAGGCCCTGGAGGCCTTTCAGGAGAGGGTCCTTCGTCTTCTGGATGGGCTTCGGGAGCCCAGCCTCCTCTTCACCCACGGGGGGGTGGTGCGGGCGGTGCTCCGGACCCTAGGGGAGGACGGGCTGGTGCCCCCGGGAAGCGTGGTGGTGGTGGACTGGCCCCACCGGGTTCTAGACCGCTTGTCAACCGAAGAATGAGCCTCCTCCTGGCCCTCCTCCTAGATGCCCTCCTGGGAGAGCCCCCAGAGAGGCTCCACCCCGTGGTCCTCATGGGCCGGTACCTGGGCTGGGCCTGGCCCCGGGTGCAGGGGTTCTGGTCGGGGGCCTTTTACTGGGGCTTGGGCGCCCTCCTCTTCACCCTGCCTGCCTTCCTCCTGGATCTCCTCTTAAGGCCCCTGGCCTGGGGATGGGTCCTTTTGGGCCTTCTCCTCAAGCCCCTTTTCAGCCTGCGGATGCTCCTCCTGGAGGTCGTGGAGGTGGAACGGGCCCTAGGGGAGGGCCTCGAGGCCGGCCGAAGCCGCCTGGCCCGCATCGTGAGCCGGAAGACAGGGGACTTGGGCCCGGAAGAGGTGCGGGAGGCCGCCCTGGAAAGCCTCTCGGAGAACCTCGCGGATAGCCTCGTGGCCCCCCTCCTCTACTACGCCCTCTTGGGCCTCGGGGGAGCTGCCCTCTACCGCTACGCCAACACCGCGGACGCCATGTGGGGCTACCCCGAGCACGGGGCCCGGGGAGCCTTCGCCGCCCGGGCGGACGACCTCCTGAACCTCCTCCCCGCCCGCCTCACCGCCCTCCTCCTTTGTCCACCCCGGCTTTGGCCCCGCCTCCTAAAGGAGGCCCGCAAGACCCCTTCCCCCAACGCAGGCTACCCCATGGCCGCCCTGGCCCTCCGCCTAGGGGTACGCCTCCGGAAGCGGGGGGTCTATGCCCTGAACCCCCAAGCCCCCTCCCCCACCCCCCAGGACCTCCGCCGAGGGATGTGGCTGGTGGGCGGGGTGGGGTACGTTTTCGGGGGGCTTTTGGGTGTGGCCTTATGGTAGAGGCTTCGGCAGGAACCCTAAAGAGGCCGCTCCAAAGCGCTACCCTGACGCTCCCCCTTCCGATGCCACCGGGCACCTGGGGCCTAAAAGCTACCGGAGCATGCGGGCCCCAAACGGGAAAACTCCACCCCTGGCCTTCCAGGGCCTCCCCCCAAGCTCAGGTCCAGCTCCCTCAGGAAGACCCCCAAAGGGCTCGTGGCCCTACTCCCCCCGGGGGCGGAAAGCCCGAGCATTCTCATCCCAAAGGAAAAGCCCCCCAAAACGCCCCCACTCCCGCACCACCCCCAGAACCCGCTGGGCTTCCTGGGGGGGGAGGTGCCCCTCCAGCCTCCGCAACGCCCACTCCTCCGGCACCTGCCCCCGCCCCAGGAGGGCTTGGTGCAGCTGAGCCAGGAGGGGCACGTACCGCAGGAGGTGCTCGGCAAAGAGAAGCCTCTGGGTTTCCAGATCGCCCCCGGCTAGGGAAAGGCCGGCCGGGGTGAGCTCCACGTCCCCTTGGACTACCCGAGCAAAGCCCAAGAGCTCGAGGGCCTCCAAGAGGGGAAAGAGCTCGTCCACCTCCAAGCCCTCCTCCTCGGCCAAAAGGGGCAGGTCGGCCCGGCCCCCCAAACGGGCAATGGCCTCCGCCAGGCTTAGGATGCGGCTAACCGGAGCCTCGGGAAGGCGCAGGAGTTCTTCCTCCAGACGGTGCTCCACTTCTTCCCGTTCTGTTAGGGCCTGATAGATGGCCTCCACCTGGGCCCGGAACCGGGGGTCCCCGGGGTCGCGGGGGTGGGAGAGGGGGATGGGAATCTCCCAACGGATACGGGCCGGGCTACCCTGGAGGATCAGGATCCGGTCGGCCAGGGCCACCGCCTCCTCGATGTTGTGGGTGACCACCAAAACACCCTGGGTGGGCAGCCGTCTCCCCAGCCATAGGTCCAGGAAATCCCCCCTGAGCCCCTCGGCGGTGAGCGGGTCCAAGGCGGATAAGGGCTCGTCCATGAAAAGGACCACAGGCTCCACCACCAGGGCCCGGGCGAAACCCACCCGCTGCCGCATCCCGCCGGAAAGCTCTTTGGGCAAGGCTTCCTCAAACCCGCTGAGGCCGATGAGGTCTATGGCTTCCCGGGCCCGTCGGATCCTCTCCCCTTTAGGCATCCCTTGGGCTTCCAGACCCAACATCACGTTCTCCAGCACCGTAAGCCAGGGAAAGAGGGCGAAGCTCTGGAAGACCATGGCCACCCCTTCCGCTGGCCCCTCTACCCTCCGCCCCCGCAGGCGCACCTCGCCCCTATCCGGGAGGATGAGCCCCGCCAGGATACGGAGGAGGGTGCTTTTGCCCCCTCCGGAACGCCCCAAAAGGGCCACGATCTCGCCCTCGCGGAGCTCCAGGTCCACCCCCTCCAGGATCACCCGCTCCTGTGCCCCTACCCGGTACCCCTTGCGGACTCCCTGGGCCTCTAAGAGCTTCATCCTTCACCTCCTAAGCGGGCTGAGGCTCCTCCTCTAAAGGCGGAAACGGCGCTCCGCCAGCTGGTAGAGCCGGTGCCAGAGGAGGCGGTTCAGCACCACCACAAAAAAGCTCATAACCGCGATGCCCAAGAGGAGCCTTCCCTTGTCCCCAGTTGCGGCGGCTTTGGCAATGTAGCTGCCCAGGCCCCGGGCTTCCAGGGTGTGGGGGCCCCACTGGACCACCTCGGCTACAATGGAGGCGTTCCACGTTCCCCCACTGGCGGTGATGAGCCCCGTAACCAGGAAGGGAAACACCCCTGGTAGGAGAAAGCGGCGCCAGAGGACGATCCCCCTTAGGCCGTAAAGGCGGGCGGCCTCCTTGAGGTCCTGGGGCAAGGCTAGGGAACCCGCGGTCACGTTGAAGAGGATGTACCACTGGGTACCCAGGACCATGAGCAACGCGGAGAAGACCTCTATGGAAAGCCGGTAGTGTAGGAGAAGAAAGGCCGCGAAGGGGTAGAGGAGGTTGGCGGGGAAGGCGGCCAGGAACTGGAGGAGGGCCTGGACCCGAACGGCCAGGGCCGGTCTTAGGCCCAAGAGGACGCCCACGGGCACCCAGACCAGGCTAGCCACGAGGAGGATCCCCAGAACCCTGAGCAGGGTTAGGAAACCGAGGGAAAAGGCCAAAGTCCACTCCCGGGGGCCGAGGGGTAGGAGGAGTCTCGCCAGGACAGCAAAGCCCAGCCCACCCCCAAGACCCAGGAAGGCGAGGGGGGCCCAGGGAGGAAGGTGTAGGGCAGGGCCCCCGCTCCCCCTGCCCCAGGAAAGGGCCCGTTCCAAGAGAGCCTCCCCTAAGGCTTGGGATAGGTTCCGGACTGCTCCTCGTACTTAAAGCGCTCGCTCCAGGCCACCAGGGGCCGGAAGAAGAGCTGATCGTAAAGGAGGATGGTCAGGAACATGGCCAGCACCGCCCAAGCCATGGCCCGCCCGTCCTCCTGGGCGATGGCGCGGGCCAGGTAGGAGCCTATGCCTGGAAGATCTACTTCTTTATGGCCCACGGTAAGGGCTTCCGAAGCCACCACGAAGAACCACCCTCCGGACATGGACATCATGGCGTTCCAGACCAAACCGGGGAGGGCATAGGGGAGCTCCAGCCGCAGAAAGCGGTGCGTGGGGCTTAAGCGGTGAAGGCGGGCCACCTCCTCCAGCTCCCGGGGGAGGGTCTTGAGGGATTGGTAGAAGCTAAAGGTCATGTTCCAGGCCTGGGAGGTGAAGACGGCAAACACCGCGGCCAACTCGTACCCCAAAGCTCTCCCCGGGAAAAGGGCAGCCAGAGCCCCTACGCTCGCTGCGAGAAAGCCCAGGATGGGTGCGGATTGGAGGATATCTAGGATGGCCACCAGAAGGGGTTCCCACCGGGTCTTAGCCGCCAAGGGCGCATAGACCAAGGTGAAGGCGAAGGAAAGGAGGAGCGCCAAACCCATGCGAAGCCCGGTTCGGAGGGCGTACTCTGGCAAGTGTTGGGGATCCAGATCCAAGGAGGCAGGCCGGTAAGGTCCCACCACTTCCTTAGAGGCCAAGAGAAACGCGCCGAGAAGGGCGGCCACCACTAGCGCGGCTAGAAGATCGTACCGGTTAGGTTTGGGCAGATGGTTCCACGGGCGCATGGGGTTCCTCCCTCCGCCAGGCGGGGGAGGACCCCGGCCCGGCTAGCTACGACTTTGAGGTAGATCGGCGCGTAGAGTCTTCATGCTGCTTTTTCCCTTCGGGCTCCCGTGCGAAAGGCTCAAAGGCCCAGAGCCATTATCGTCCTGGAAGTGGAAAGGCTCAAGGGGGCCCTTAGGGCCCCCTTCTCCCCAGGGGCCTACTTGTTCCCGCCCCCGCCCTTGGCCCCGGAGGCGGCCTCGAGCTCGCCCTTAGACCCCAGGGTCAGGTGGCGGTTCTTGAGTACGGTGGAGAGGGTGTAGACCCGCTTGCCGATGCGGACCTCCACGGAGAGAAGGTCCCTGCCCTTCTTCGCAATGGGGTAGGCGTAGACCTTGCCGTTTGGAAGCTTAAACTCCAGGGCCGAGGCCTGGGCCAGGGCCAGGCCCAGGAGAAGGGCGCCCATGGCGAGGAAAAGTGGTTTTTTCATGCCCCCATGGTATACCTGCAAACCTGAAAGGAAGCTGAAAGGCCTGAGGGTCTCCCTACCGGGAGGCCGGCGGTAAGGGGTGGGGGGAGAAGAGCTCGTTTTGCCGAACGAAGGCCAGGAGGAAGCGCCCTAGGATCTCCGTCTGGCTTCGATAGGCTAGGAGGGCGGCTTCCTTGGCCGTCCTGACGGAAGGGGTCAGGTCCAGCCTCTGCCAGGGGAGGCCCCGGCCCCGGGGTGGGGGCTCGAGGGGCAGGGCGGGGTGAAGCCCTTTGGGCAAGGGCCACTCCACCCCCCCATGAACGATCCAAAAAAGGGCGGAAAGGCCAGGCCGGAGAAGGCGCAAGGCCAAGTAGCCCGTGGCCCGATGGTCAGCGTGGGCGTCCAGAGGGGAGGGGGCAAGGAGCAGGGTAGGGCGTACCTGGGCCAAAACCCCTTCCAGGTCGGCCTCCAAGGCCTGGCCGGTGTAGGGGACGCCCGGGGTGCGGCACCCGGGGTAGGCCACCTGGTCCAAGCGGGTCTGGGGAGAGGTGTAGGGGGTGCGGTAGCGCTCCAGGAAAAGGTGGAGAAGGCCCCGGTCGGGGTAGCAGAGGAAGTGGAGATGCGAGGGGTGTAGGCCCAAGGCAGAAGCCGCTTGGCGGGCCTCGGCCATGCGGGTTAGGGCCAGGTTCCGGAGATCCTGGGGGGAGGGGGAGAGGGTTCGGTCCAACAGGGCCGCGTCCCACTCAAACCCATCCCCGCTGGTGAGCCAGACCACGTGGACCTCCGCACCGCGCTGGAGGGCTTCCCGGATCAACCCTCCGCAGCACAAGCTTTCGTCATCGGGGTGGGGTGCGAGGATGAGGACCCGTTCCCCCGGTCCTGGAGGGGGAAAGGCGGGAAGCCGCCCCACGTATCCTTGGTAGAAGAGGCCATAGATGCGTTGCGTGATCCAAGGGGCGTTGATGGCCAGGGCAGCGAGGAGAAAGAGGAACAAGGCCGGGCGGAGTCCGCGCATTGCCTTCTAAGCTACACCCCCGCTGGGGGCGAAGGGCTAATCTCAAGAAGGGCCTAGCCCGCCTTTCCTCACAAGCCCCCTGAGGATTTTTCAATGCCGAGGCGCTTAGCCCTAAGCTCAGAACCTCGGGCCTTGGGGGTCTGGGCCCTTGCACAACGGATTTAGGTATGCCTAAAATAGGGGCATGGTCCGCAGGCTTCCCCTCCTCCGCTACCTGGGCCCGGCCTTCCTGGTCGCCGTGGGCTACATGGACCCCGGGAACTGGGCCACCAGCCTCGAGGCGGGAAGCCGCTTCGGCTTCGCCCTCCTCTTCGTGGTCACCCTCTCCAGCGCCCTGGCCATCTTCCTCCAGGCCCTGGCCGCCAAGCTAGGGGTGGCCACGGGGCAGGACCTGGCGGAGCACATGCGGGCCCGCTACCGGGCCTGGCCCCTCCTCTTCGCGGTGGCCTTGGTGGCCATGGTGGCCACGGACCTGGCGGAGTTCATGGGAGTGGCCGTGGGCCTAAACCTCCTCTTCGGCCTGCCCCTCCTTCTGGCCGCCTGGCTCACGGTGCTGGACGTCCTCCTCATCCTCTACCTGGAGCGCTTCGGGTTTCGGGCGCTGGAGCTTGTCGTCCTGGGCTTCGTGGCCGTGATCGCCGGGGCCTATGTCCTCGAGGTGGCCCTGGCCCGGCCCGAGCCCCTAGCCCTCCTCCGCCACGCCTTCCTGCCCGACCCCACCCTGGCCCGCCCCGAGGCCCTCTACCTGGCCCTAGGGATCCTCGGAGCCACGGTCATGCCCCACAACCTCTTCCTCCACTCCGCTCAGGTGAAGACCAGGCTGGGCCTCCTCCCCAAGGCAGTGGTCTACCGCTACGCCCTCCTGGACACCCTCCTCGGCCTCGGAGGCTCCTGGCTCGTCAACGGGGCCATCCTGGTGGTGGCCGCAGCGGTCTTCCACGCCAAGGGCCTGGTGGTCACCGATCTGGCCGAAGCCTACCGCACCCTCACCCCCCTTCTCGGCCCCTTGGCCGCCTTCGCCTTCGCCCTAGCCCTCTTGGCCAGCGGGCTGGCGAGCTCCACCACGGGGACCCTGGCCGCCCAGCGGGTGGTGGAGGGCTTCCTCGGCGGGCGGGCCCGGGGGCCTAGGCTCCGCCTCCTGGTGCGCCTGGCGGCTATGCTCCCTGCCAGCCTGGCCCTCACCCTGGGCCTGCCCGCCATGGGGCTCATCGTCCTCTCCCAGGTGGTCCTCTCCTTCGCCCTGCCCTTCGTCCTCTTCCCTTTAGCCCACCTCACGGGGCGGAAGGACCTTATGGGTTCCATGGCCAACCCGCCCCTGGTCCAGCTTCTGGCCTGGGGCGTTGCGGTAGCGGTTGCGGTCTTGAACCTGTGGCTCTTGTTGGGGGTCTCACCCACAAAAACCTAAGCCTCACCTCCAAGACCCTCGGGCCGCGGCCGGGGAGGCTTTTGGGCGGCTTGGCCCGGTGCGGGCCCTGCCCTTTGCGGCCCAAGCCAAGGTCTCCTCGAGGGGAGGGGCTAGGATGGGGGAAGTGATTGACGACGTGCTTAAGCCCATCCACGGCGGCACGGACGACGGCCCAGAACCCCTTTACGACTTCTCCACCAACGCCAACGCCCTAGGGCCCAACCCGGTCATCCTGGACCACCTGCGGCGGGCCGACCCCAGCCGCTACCCGGACCCTCTCTACCGCAGGCTCCGCCGGGCCCTGGCGGAGCATTACGGGGTGCCGGAAACCCATGTGAGCGTGGGCACAGGGACCAGCGAGCTCATCCACCGCCTGGCCCGCTGGACCTACCTCAGGGGCCCCATCCTCCTCCTCCCCCCCACCTTCAGCGAGTACGCCCGGGCGGCCAAGGCCCTGGACCTGCCCCTTTGGGCGGCCAAGGACCCGGAGCACTTCCTGAGGCTCCTACCCCGGGCGGGCCTGGCCTTCCTCTGCGTGCCCAACAACCCCACGGGGGAGGTCTACCCCTTCCTGGAGGAGGCGGCCTGGACCGCGCAAAGGGGCCACGCCGCCCTGGTGCTGGACCTGGCCTACCACGACCTCCTGGAGACCCCCGTGCCCCTACCGGGGGGGGCCTGGCGGCTCTTTAGCCCCAACAAGGCCCACGGCCTCACGGGGGTAAGGGCGGGGTACCTTCTCGCCCCCCTGGACCTTACCCACTTCCAGCACCTGGCCCCCAGCTGGCCCCTTTCCGTCTACGGGGAGGCCCTCCTCTTCGGGCACCTGGACCCGGAAGCCCAGGCCTGGCTCCAGGAGGCCCGGAAGGAGCTCCACCGCTTGAGGCGGCGGCTGGCGGAGGGCCTAAGGGCCCTGGGCCTTCCCGTGCGGGAAAGCCCCGCCAACTTCCTCCTGGTGCGGGTGGGGCGGGCCACGGAGGTGGCAAAGGCCCTAAGGGCGCGGGGGATAAGGGTGCGGGACGCCACCAGCTTCGGGCTTCCCGAGTGGCTTAGGCTTTCCGCCCAGAAGGAGGAGGCCATAAGGGCCCTCCTCCAGGCCCTGGAGGCGGTCCTTTCTGGGGTTCCGGTAGACTAAAGGGGTGGAGGGGCGCCTAGAGGCCTACCTGGAGGAGGCCGTGGCCCGGCTGGAGAAGGCCTTTTCTCTGGAAGGGGTTTACCTCTTCGGCTCTTGGGCCCGGGGCACCGCGGACCGGCGCTCGGACCTGGACCTCCTGGTGGTGGCCAGGACAGACCTCCCACCCCTGGAGCGCATTGGAAGAGTTTTGGAGCTTCTCCATGATAGCCCCTGGCCGGTGGAGGCCCTGGTGCTTACCCCTGAGGAGCTTCGGGAGAGAAGGGACCTCCCCTTCCTGCGAAGGGTGCTTAAGGAGGCTAGACCCCTGTATGAGCGCGGAGAAAAGGCGCCTCGAGGCTAAGCGCTGGCTCCCCCAGGCCAGGGAGGACCTGGAGGCAGGCCTTCTCCTCCAAGCGGGCAAGCACGCCCAGGCGGCTTTCCTGGCCCAGCAGGCTGGGGAAAAGGCGCTCAAAGGGCTTTGGATCGCCCTGGACCTGGACCCCTGGGGGCACAGCCTGGCCCGCCTGATACGGGATCTTCCGGAGGAGGCCCGCCCATTCCGGCCCCTTCTCCCCAAGGCCTTAGCCCTGGACAAGCTCCCCATCCCCACCCGCTACCCCGATGCCCTGCCGGGTCTAGCCCCCAAGGAGGCGTACACCGAGGAGGCGGCCCAAAGGGCCCTAGAGGATGCCAGGGCCATCCTGGAAGCGGTGGAGGCACGCCTTGGGACGGGCTAAGGTCCTCATGGTCTGGGGCACGGGGAGCGGGGTGGGGAAAAGCCTCCTCACCGCGGGGCTCCTCCGCCACTTCCGCCGGCTTGGGCTGAGGGCGGCCCCCTTCAAGGCCCAGAACATGGCTAACCACGCCCGGGTAGCCCAGGGCGGGGAGATGGCCAGCGCCCAGTGGCTCCAAGCCCTGGCCGCAGGCGTCCCCCCCGAGGTGCGCATGAACCCCGTGCTCATCAAGCCCTTTGGGGAAAGGGGAAGCCAGGTGGTGGTCCTGGGGCGGGCGGACCCCTTCCTCTCGGGGCTTTCCTGGCAGGAACGGAAGCCCCAGCTGGAAACCCCGGTGCGGGCGGCCCTGGAAGGCCTCCTGGAGGAGTATGACCTCCTGGTGCTGGAGGGGGCGGGAAGCCCGGCGGAGCGGAACCTCTGGCCGGACCTGGCGAACCTCAAGGTGGCGGAGTGGGCGGAGGCCAAGGCCCTGTTGGTGGCGGACGTGGACCAGGGGGGGGCCTTGGCCGCCCTCTTTGGCACCTGGGCCCTTTTGGGGGCCCACCGGGAGCGCCTCATCGGCTTTGTCCTCAACAAGTTCCGGGGGGACCTGAGCCTCCTGGAGCCGGCCTACGACCTCCTGGAGGGCTGGACCGGGGTCAGGGTGCTGGGGACCCTCCCCATGCTTCCCCTGGAGCTCCCCGAGGAGGACGGGTTCCGCCACCGGCCAAGGCGGGGCGAGGGGATGCGGGTGGCCCTCCTCCGCTACCCCCACGCGGCCAACCTGGATGAGTTCTGGCCCCTTTCGGAGCTTGCGGACTTCCGCCACGCAAGGACCCTGGAGGAGGCGGAAGGGGCCGAGCTCCTCATCCTTCCGGGAAGCCGCCTGCCCGCGGCCGATCTGGAGTGGCTTAAAGGCTTCCTCCCCCTCCTGAAGGCCCACCTCGAGGCGGGAAAGCCCGTCCTCGCGATCTGCGGCGGGGCGGAGATGCTGGCGGAGGAGATCCGGGACGAGGAGGGGGTGGAGAAGCAAGGGGCCTTTCCCGGCCTTGGCCTCCTCCCCTTCCGGGTGGAGATGCGGAAGGAAAAGACCGTGGCCCGGAGGCGGGTGCGCCTCTCCGGCCTCACAGGCTTCTGGGCCCGGCTCAACGGCCTGGAGGTGGAAGGGTACGAGATCCACCACGGCCAAGGCCTCCCCCTCTTCCACCAGGAGGGGCCCCTTCTCGTCACCTGGCTCCACGGCCTCCTGGAGGACCCCAGGGTGCAGGAGACCCTCTTCGGCCGAAGGGCGAAGGGCCTCGAGGAGGCCCTGGACGCCTTGGCGGATGCCCTAGAGCGCCACCTGGACCTAAGGTCCCTCCACCGGGCCCTAGGCCTCACGGGCAACCCCCATCCGGCCTCCGGGGGGCAACCCCAAAGCCCCGACCCCCCACCCGCCCCGGGCCTGGTCCTCCTCCTTGGGGGGGCCAGGAGCGGTAAGAGCCGCTTGGCCCAGCGGATGGCGGGGCCCTTCACCACCCTCATCGCCACCGCGGAGGCCCGGGACGAGGAGATGGCTGAGAGGATCGCCCGCCACCAAAGGGAACGCCCCCTCACCTGGGAAACCCTGGAAGAGCCTTTGGACCTGGCGGGGGCCCTGTGGCGGGCCCGGTATGGGGTGGTGGTGGTGGACTGCCTGACCCTTTGGGTGGCGAACCTCCTCGAGGCGGGCCTGGACCCCTTGAAGGAAGCGGAGCGTTTCCTCCAGGCGGTAGAGGAAAGCGGCAAGCGGGTCATCGCCGTGTCCAACGAGGTGGGCCTCGGGATCGTCCCCGATAACCCCTTGGCCCGCCGCTACCGGGACCTCCTGGGGGAGGTGAACGCTCGGCTGGCCCGGGAGGCCCAGGAGGTCTACCTCCTGGTGGCGGGAAGGCCCTTACGCCTAGGCCCCTAAGCCCAACCTTCCCGGCCAGGCCCTACCAAGACCGAACCCCCTCCACCAGGGCGTAAAGGTAGACCAGGCTGGCCGCAGCCCAGGCCTGGGGGCGGCAGGCCCCGGGGTAGACCACGGGGGGCAGGCCCTCCTCCCGGGGGAAGCCCCCCACCAGCTCGGGTAGACGCAGGTCGGGCTGGGAAAGGGCCATCTCCAGGAGGGTTTGGGCCACCCGCCGGCCCTCCTCCGCGCGACCATAGCGGAAAAGTCCCCCGGCGAAGAGGGCGGTGTCGTGGGGCCAGACGGAGCCGTTGTGGTAAGAGAGGGGGTTGTAACGGACCTCCCCTGCCCCCAGGGTCCTCAGGCCCCAACCCGACCACATCTCCGGGCTTAGGAGGGTGGCCACCAGCTCGGAGAGCACCGCCTGGTCCACCGCCCCCGCCCATAGGAGATGGCCCGCGTCGGAAGCCTTCACCGCCAGGGGCTCCTTGTGCCGATCCAGGGCTAGGGCGTAGGTGCCGAGCTCGGGAAGCCAGAAGCGCTCCTGGATCAGGCGGAAGAGCTCCCCCGCCCGGGCCTCCATGGCCTCCCCCCAGGCTACCTCCCCCAGAGCCCGGTAGAACCCCGCCGCGGCTTTGTAAGCAGCGTAGGCGTAGCCCTGGACCTCGCTCACCGCCAAGGGGGGTTCGGCCAGGCGGCCGTCCCGGTGGCTCATGGAGTCGTGGGAGTCCTTCCAGGATTGCACGGTCAGTCCACTGCCCGAGGGGGCGAACTCCAGCAGGCCGTCCCCGTCCAGGTCCGCCTCCCCCATCCAGGCCAGGGCCCCCTCCCAAGCAGGCCGGAGCTCCCGCACCAGGGCCAGGTCCCCTGTGAGCTCCAGATAGCGCCCAAGGAGGGCCACAAAGAGGGGAGTGGCGTCCACAGTGCCGTAGTAGCGGGCAAAGGGAACCTGGCCCGTCCGGGAAAGCTCCCCCAGGCGGACCTCGTGGGGGATCTTACCAGGCTCCTCCTCCCGGAAAGGATCCTGGCCCTGTCCCTGCCGGCGGGCCAGGTAGCGGAGCACCCCCCGGGCCACCTCCTGCCCCCAGGGGAGAAGCATGAAGGCGGTGAGGAGGCTGTCTCGGCCAAAGGGGGCCACGAACCAGGGAATGCCCGCCGCGGGCACTGGACCCTCCGGGGTGGAGAGGAGGAGGGCCCGGAGGTCCAAAAGGGCCTGGCGAAAGGGGGGGACCCAGGAGCCTTCCACCTCGGGAAACCAGCCCAGGAAGGCCTCATAGGAAGGAAGGGCCCCTGGAGCTTCTAGGGGGCTTTCTAGGCGCACCCTGAGGACCCAAAAGGCCTCCCCCTTGGGAAGGAGGGCCAGAGTCCAGCCCCCCTCCTGGGGAGCAGGGTCCAGCCGCACCTCCTGGAGAACGCCATCCGGGGCCAGGCGGCTAAACCCCCCCGGGGAGGAGGGTTTCCCGTGCCACCCCCGTACCTGGAAAAGGTCGGCGAACTCCGGGGTGGCCTCGAGGCCCACCCGGACCTCCTGAGGCTCTCGAGCGAGATTCCACCAGGTAAGCTCCTCCCGAAACCCCCCCCGCTCCAACACCAGCACCCGCCTCAGGTAGAGGTCCGCCTCTGCCCCCCTAAACCGGGCCCAGTCCTGGATCAGGCGGTCTGGCCTGGGGCTCTGGCTCCCCAGGAGCCCGAGCCCCTCCGGCCAGAGGAGGCGGTAGCGAGCGAGGAATCGGGTGTCGTGCCGGTAGAAGCCCTCGGGGCCTTCCACCGCAAACCCTTCTGGGGAAAGAACCGCGTAGGTGTCGTCTTCCTTCAAAGGCAGCATCCGTCACTCCTTCAAGGCCCCCACCGCAACGCCCTCTACAAAGTAGCGCTGGAAAACGGCGAAGAGGACCAGGATGGGAATCATGGAGAAAAAACCCCCCGCCAGGATAAGCCCCCAATCCCCCACCTGGCCATAGGCGTTGCGGAAGGAGAGGAGGCCCAAGGGGAGGGTGTAGATCTCCCGGGGGCTGGTGAGGACCACGAAGGGCCAGAAGAACTCGTTCCAGGCCCCCTGGAAGGTGAGGATGGCCAGGGCCCCTAGGGCGGGGGTGGACATGGGCAGGACCACCCGGAAGAGGGTCTGAACGGGGGTAGCCCCGTCAATGAGCGCGGCCTCCTCCACCTCGCTGGGGATGGACTCAAAAAACTGTTTCATGATGAAGACCGCTCCCGCCCCCACGAGCCCCAAGAGGACCAAACCGGTGTAGGTGTTGAGGAGGGTTTCCACGCCAAACAGCCGGGAGAGGCCAAAGATCCCGTCACGGAGCACCAAGTAGTTGGAGATGAAGGTCACCTGGGCAGGCACCATCATGGAGAAGAGCATGAGGAGGAACAGGGCCTGCCGCCCCGGGAAGCGTAGGCGGGCCAGGGCGTAGCCGGCCATGGAAGCGAAGAGGAGGGTGGTGGCCACCTTGAGGAAGGCCAGGAGGAAGGAGTTTAGGGTCCAGCGCAGGAAAAGGCTCTCCCCCGTCTCCAGGCTCCGGCTTTCCCGGAAGGCCCGCACGTAGTTGTAGAACGCATATCCCAAAAGGCCGGGGGTGACGTTGTCCCAACTGGCCACCCGGCCCCGGCGTTCCAGGCGGGTGGGATCCAGGGTGGCCCCCACCAGGACCACCCCCCGGGAGGTTTCAACATCTAGGGGCACCCGCTCCAAGAAGGGCCCGGGACCGGGGTAGACCAGGCGGAAGCGATAGCGGAGGACTTCCCCCGAAACCTCCCCCAGGGAGGCCGGCCAGCGGTCCGCAAGCTCCAGGCCCTCTACCCGGACGTACTCCGCGGCATAGGGAGCCTCAAACACCGCACCCATACCCGCGCCGGGCCGCCTCCGGGGCACCTGGACCTGGAGGTC
Source organism: Thermus sp. (assembly GCF_037444525.1). GTDB lineage: Bacteria > Deinococcota > Deinococci > Deinococcales > Thermaceae > Thermus. Next base: position 18,205 of record NZ_JBBIMD010000045.1, read on the forward strand.
CAGCGCCTGCCCCTCTGGGACGAAGTAGGCCACCTCAAAACTTGCACCTATACTTCCGGCTTCAGGTTTATGCAGGGAAGACCACTTGAAAGGGGCTGCCGGTTTCCCGTCGGATAACGGGTACCATGAGTTCCGAAGCCCAAGCCCTACTCTGG
>NZ_JBBIMD010000046.1:0-17781 GCF_037444525.1 Thermus sp.
TTTGCGGGAGCTCCATGTCCTCAGGCTTTGGCCCCCGGGGGGAGGAGGGGGGGATGGGTGTTTATGCACGGTATGCGGGAGGTGCAAGTTTTGAGTAAAGGGACGTTACCCGGCCGTTACCAAGGTTCGGCCCCTTGGGGACAGGGCAGGCCTTACGTGGTAAGCTGGGAGGGAAGGCCGTAACGCCTTTTTATGCATGGATAACCCCCCCCTTTACACCCTGCCCCTTTTCGGCCCACCCCAGCTTTTAAAGCGGGGTCGGTCGGTGAAAGTCCCCCTAAAGGGCCTGGCCCTGCTCTACTACCTGGCCCTGGAAGGCCCCACGAGCCGGGCTCTCCTGGCGGACCTCCTTTACGGCCACGCCCAGGGCCTGAACAACCTGCGGGTGGAGCTTCACCGCCTAAAGGAAGCCCTGGGCCGCCCCCTTTTCCCCGAGGGGCAGGACCCCTTGGCCCTTCCGGGCTGGATCGCCCTGGAAGCCCAGGGGGAGGGGGAGATCCTGGAGGGCCTCGAGGCCCTTCCCGGCCTTTCGGACTGGGTGCTGGAGCGCCGCTTCACCCCACCCGCCCCACCCCCGGACCGGGCGGGGCTCCTGAAGGAGCTCATCCTCCTCCGCCCCCCAGCCCTCCTGGTCCTTTTGGGCTCCCAGGCCTCGGGGCGGAAAGAACTGGCCCAGGCCCTGGCGGAAGCCTTGGGCTTGCCCTTCCACCTGGGCATGGGACAGGGGGGGCTGCGCTACCTGGAGGCCCCCTTTCCCCCAGGGGCCGAGGCCATCCTGAAGGACCACAAGACCTTTTACGTCCTGGGGGTGGACCCCGGGGAAGACCCCCGCTTCCTCCTGGAACTCCGGGCCCACTACCCAGCAGAAAGGATGCGGGTGGTGCCCCTAAAGCCCCTTTCCTTCGGGGAGGCCTGGCAAGGCGTCCTCAGGGGGCTTCCCTTCCACGAGGCCGGGCGGATCTACCTGGAGGGGGGCGGGGAGCCCGAGGCCATGCGGGAACTCCTCCAGGCCCCTGGCCTTCCCCAGCGCACCCTGGCCCAGCTCAAGCTCCGGGCCCGCTACCTGAGCCAGCCTGCGCGGGAGGCCCTGGAGCGGCTTTCCATCCAGCCCGGACCCATCCCCCAGGCCCTCCTCCAGGCCCTGGAGGCCCTGCCTCACCTGGAGGAGCTCGAGCGGAAGGGCTGGCTTTTCCACCGGGAAGGGTGGCGCTTCACCCGGGAGTGGGAGCGGCGCCTCCTCTACCGCACCCTCCCCCCGGGCCAGCGGGCCAAGCTCCACGCCCTGGCCGCCCTGGCCCTGGCTCTGGCGGGGCTTCCCCTTCTGGAGCTCTACCACCGGCAGCAGGGCGGCGGGGAGGTGAAGGACCTCCTTCCCCTTCTGCCCAAGGAGGCCCGGCTGGCCCTGGCCCCCGGACCCCCTCCACCCGAGGGCCGGGTGGGGCTAGGCCCCGAGCAAGCCCTCTGCCCCGAGGGGGAGAAGGGCCTCGAGGCCGACGGGGAGGGTTGGGTGGCCTCCCTGTTGGAGCCGGGGGAAACCGCCCTGCTGGACCTCGGCCTCCTGGAAGCAGGGGTGCTGGTCCTCTCCGGCCAGGCGGCCTTCCTGGAGCCAGGCCCCAGGCTCAGGCTCCAAACCCCCCGCGCCCAGGCCCTTCTCTCGGTGGGGGCGGAGGCGACCTTTGAGGGGGGGCTTTTCCTCCTTCCCCTCCTTCCCACCTTCCTCCACCGCTTCCTCCTCCCCCGGGGGTGGGTGCGCCTTTGGGTGGAAGGCCCCGGGGTGGTGGCCTTCCGCCTAAAGCTCCACCGCCCCCGCCCCGGGCCCCTCCCCGCCTACCCCCTAGCGGCGGCCCAGGAGGTAGAGGAGAAGGGAGAGGATCAGGGAAAGGAGGAGGGAGGAGGCTAGGGGAATGTACACCCTCACCCCCTCCCTTTCTATGCGGATGTCCCCTGGCAGGTGGCCGAACCAGGCGAAGAGCTTGGGGAAGGAGAGGAGGATAAGCCCAAGCAGGGCCAGGAAAAGCCCCAAGGCCAGGAGGGCCTTACCGAGCTCCATCCCCCTCAAGATACGCGGTAAGGGCCGCCCCCAAAAGCCCTGCCCGGCCACCCAAGAGGGCCTTCCTGAGAGGGGGGACCTCCCAGCCCTGGAGATAATGGCGGTAGGCCCCTTCCAAGGCCCGCCAGTACCCCTCAGGGGCGTTCAGGGCCACCCCTCCGCCCACCACCACCGCCCCCGGGTCAAAGGCCTTCACCAGGCTGGCCAAGCCCAGACCCACGTACCGGGCCGCCTGGAGGAGGATGCGCTCCGCCTTGGCCTCCCCCGCCTTGTAGCGGCGGAAGAGCTCGCGGGTGTCCACCGGAGCCTGGTAGGCGTAGCCCGCCTCCCGCTCCAGGGCCCGGCCCGCGGCCAGGGCCTCGAGGCAGCCCTCGAGGCCGCACCCGCAGACCGGCCCCCCCGGGAGCAGGGTGATGTGGCCGAGCTCCCCCCCCTGCCCCCGCACCCCCCTTAGGACCCGCCCCCCCAGGACCACCCCACCCCCGATCCCCGTGGACACGGTGAGGTAAAGGGAGCTCTCCTCCCCCCGGGCCGCCCCCAGGTGGTGCTCGGCGAGGGCCGCGGCGTTGGCGTCGTTCTCCAGGTGGACGGGGCGGCCAAGCCTTTCCCTGAGGAGGTCCCGGATGGGGAAGTCCTTAAGGCCCGGAATATTGGGGGTAAAGCGGATGAGGCCCCGTTGGAAGTCCAAGGGCCCCGGGGTGCCAAGCCCCACCGCCTCCGCCCGCACCCCGGCCTCGGCCTCCGCCCTAAGGGCGGCCTCCGCCAGGGCCTCCACCACCCGCACCCCCCCCTCCTTGGGGGTGGGGAGGACCACCTCGGAAAGGAGCCTTTCCCCGTCAAATGCCCCAGCGGCGATCTTGGTCCCCCCCAGGTCCAGCCCCACCACCGTCATGGGAGCCCCTCCTCCAAAAGGGCCTCCGCCTGCCCCAAAAGCCCCTCGGGCACCCAAAGGGTCACGTCCCCCATGTAGGTGCCCAGGTAGCTCTCAGGGAGGTCGGAAAAGGGGGTTTCCAGGAGGACGGGGATGCCCCCGGCCTCGAGCCGCGCCTTGAGCCCCTCGGCCACGGGCCTAGGGGCGGTAAGGAGTTTGCGGTAAGGGGTTCCGACCACTACGCGGCGTTCCATAAGGCCTCCACTAGGCGGACATAGGCCTCCGCGGCCTCCTCCACCGCCCTCAAGGGGATGTGCTCCCTAGGGGTATGGGCCAGGGCCGGGTCCCCGGGGCCTAGGCCCAGAACCGGGGCCTGGGCCCCCAGGTAGGGGGCGTCGGTGGTGAAGGGCCAAAGCCCTGCCTCCTCCTGGCCCAGGGCCTTAAGGGCCACAAGGAGGAGGGGATGGTCCTCAGCCAGGCGGTAGGGGGGCCAGAGGGCGGGGAGGACCAGGCGCACCTCCCCCGAGGCCCGCTCCTCCTCGGGGATGTACACCGAGGCCGGGCCCAGGGCCTGGAGGCGGGGGAGGAGGGCCTGGGGGTCGGCCTCGGGCTCGTAGCGCACGTCCAGGTAGAGGCGCACCACCCCTGGGGTCTGGTTGCGGGCCCCGGGGTAGGCCGCCACCCCCGTGGGGGTGAGCTTGAGCCCCGGGGGAAGGGGGAAGTCCCTCAGGGCCAAGAGGTAGTCCGCCAGGTCAAAGAGGGGGTTTTCCGGGCCCGCGAGGGCGGCGTGGGCCTCTTCCCCCTCAAAATCTACCCAGATCTCCGCCCGCCCCCTGTGCCCCCGCATGAGCCACCCCAAGGAGGGCTCCCCCAGGATGAAGGCCAAGGGGGAAAGCCTCCCTGCGGCGAAGCGGCTCCCCAGGCCCCCCACCTCCTCCTGCACCGTGGCCAGGAAGCGCACCCGCCCCTTGAGGGGCCTTTCCTGGAGGGCCTTCAGGGCCAGGAGCATGGCCACCAAGGCCCCCTTCATGTCCACCGCCCCCCGGCCCCAAAGGGCCTCCCCCACCACGGCCCCCTGGGGGTGGGGCCAGTGGAGGGGGTCCCCCACGGGAACCACGTCCATGTGCCCGGTGAGGACCACCTCGGGCTCCTTCTCCCCAAGGAGGGCCTCCACGTTCCCCGCCTCGTCCAAGTGGGCCTCGAGGCCCAGGCCCTTCAGGGCCTCAAGGAGGAGGCCCGCCACCTCTCCCTCCCCCCCGGAAAGGCTTTCCACCTGCACCAGGCGGGCGAGGAGCCGCACCCAGTCCATGGGCCTATCCTACACCCCGGGCCTGGCCCACCCCGTAGAGGGCGATGCCCAAGGCCACCCCCACGTTCAGGGACTCCGCCTCGGGGCGGATGGGGATGCGGAAAAGCTCGTCGCAGCTTTCCCGCACCAGCCGCCGCATCCCCTCCCCTTCGGACCCCGCCACCAGGACCAGGGGCCGGGCCAGGTCCAGCGCCTTTAAGGTCTTCTCCCCTCCCACATCCAGGCCGTAAACCCAAAGGCCCCGCTCCTTGAGGGCGGAAAGGGCCCGGGGCAGGTTCTTTACCCGGACAATGGGCAGCCTAAAGGCCGCCCCCGCGCTGGCCTTTAGGGCCAGGGGGGAAAGGGGAGCCGAACGCCTTTCCTCCGAGACCACCCCGTGGGCCCCTAGGGCCAAGGCGGTGCGCAGGATGGCCCCGTAGTTCCGGGGGTCGGTGACCCCGTCCAGGGCCACCAAAAGGGGCACCTCCCTCCGGGCCTCGGCAAAGCCCAAGGCCTCCTCCAAGGAAGCGTAGCGGGGCTCCTCCACCTCCGCGGCCACCCCCTGGTGGTGGGTGGTCTTGAGGAGCATGTCCAGCTCAATCCGGGGAACCAGGGTGTACTCCGCCCCCAGGCGGGCAAGCTCCCTAAGGAGCCAGCCCTCCACCCCCTTGGCCACCAGGACCCGCCGCACCCGGCCCTCCTTTAGGGCCTCGAGGACCGGGTTCCGCCCGTAGATCCACATGCCCCCCAGTCTACGCCTTGAGGTATGATGCCCTTAGGAGGAAGCCATGTATCAGAGGATCCTCATGCCCATTGACGGCAGTCCCTGCAGCTTCCAGGCCGTGGAGCACGGCCTAGGGCTCGCCAAGACCCTGGGGGCTAAGGTCCACTTCCTCTACGTCCTGGAAAACCCCGCCCAGGCCATCTGGATTGCGCCAGAAAGCGTCCCCTACGGCCTAGAGCTCCTGGAGGACCTGAAGCGGGCGGGGGAGGAGGCCCTGAAGAAGGCCCAGGCCCTGGCGGCGGAAAAGGGGGTGGAGGCCACGGCGGAGCTCAAGGAGGGGGTGCCCATCCCCACCATCGTGGAGGCGGCCCAGGGGTTTGACCTCCTGGTCATGGGCACCCACGGGCGCACGGGGCTGGACAAGCTCCTCCTGGGCTCGGTAACGGAAGGGGTCCTCCACCGGGTTTCCGTGCCCGTCCTGGTGGTGCGCTGCCGCTAGATGCGCCTCGTCAGCGCCTTCGCCTCCTCAAGGCTCAGGCCGGAAGACCCCCTTTACGAGCGGCTCGTCCGCTACGGCGAGGTCCTGGCGGAGGAGGGGTTTGGCCTGGCCTGCGGGGGCTACCAGGGGGGGATGGAGGCCCTGGCCCGGGGGGGTGAAGGCCAAGGGGGGGCTGGTGGTGGGGGTCACCGCCCCCGCCCTCTTTCCCGAGCGGAAGGGGACCAACGCCCATGTGGACCTGGAACTCCCCGCGGCCACCCTACCCCAAAGGATCGCCCGGCTTCTGGACCTGGGCCAGGGCTACCTGGCCTTCCCTGGGGGGGTGGGAACCCTGGCGGAGCTCACCCTGGCCTGGAACCTCCTCTACCTGAGGCGGGGCCTGGGGCGGCCTTTAGGGGTGGACCCCTACTGGCTTTCCCTCCTAAGGCCCCACGGGGAGATCGCCCCGGAGGACCTGGCCCTCCTCAAACCCATCCGGGACGAGGAAGACCTCCGCGCCTTCCTGAGAAGCCTATGACGGAAACCGTGGTGGTGCAGGTGCCCGAGATCGGCGAGGCGGTGGGCTTCTACCAGGCCCTGGGCCTGGCCCTGGAGGAGCTTCTGCCCAAGGAAGCCCTCCTCGCCCCCAAGGAAGGCCCCCTCCTCCTCCTGAGGCCAGGGGCGGGGGGCGTGGAGGCCGGCCCCCCCAGGCCTCGGCCCGAGGGGGAGGGGTTTGCCCGGCTTAGGGTGGAGGAGGGGCGGCTTATCTTCCTGGTGGAAAGCCTGGAGCACGAAAAGGTCCGCCTTTCCAAGTACGGCCTCCCCTTCCAGGAGGCCCCAGGCCAGCTCCTCCTCTTTGACCCCGGGGGGAACCCCGTTTTGGTGCGGGAAGGATGAGGCTCTGGGTCCTAGACCTGGACGACACCCTCCTCCAGGACCACGCGGTAAGCCAGGAGGTCCTGGAGGCCCTGGGGGAGGAGGCGGGGGTGAAGGGCCTTTTCCCCGCGGTGAAGGAAGAAGCGGAGGCCCTTTTCCGACAAAGCCCCTTCCACCCTTGGGCGGAGGCCATGGGCCACTCCGCCCTGGAGGCCCTTTGGGCCCGCTACAGCACCCCGGGCCTCGAGGCCCTGGCGGCCTGGGCCCCTGGCTTCCGGAAGGCGGTCTTCGCCCGGGCCCTAAAGGCCCTAGGGGGCCCCGTGGAGCGGGCGGAGGTCCTGGCGGAGGCCTTCTTCCAAAGGAGGCGGCGCTACCCCCTCTTCCCGGAGACGGAGGCCTTCCTAGGGGCCCTAAGGGCGCGGGGGGCCCACCTCGTCCTCCTCACCAACGGCGTCCCCGACCTCCAGCGGGAAAAGCTGGTGGGGGCGGGGCTTCAGGAAGCCTTTGACCTCGTCCTGGTCTCGGGGGAGATCGGCCTCGGCAAGCCCGACCCAAGACCCTTCCGGATGGCCCTTTGCGCCTTCGGGGTGGGGCCGGAGGAGGCGGTCATGGTGGGGGACAACCCCGAGCGGGACATCCAGGGGGCCTTGAGGGCGGGGCTTAGGGCGGTCTGGGTGGACCGGGGGCACAGGCCCCCCGATCCCCGGTTTCCCCCCCACCAAAGGGTGAGGAACCTCCTGGAGGCCCTCAGCGGAGCTTTTTGAGGGCCTCCTTGATGAGGTCCTGGGCCTTGGCGGAAGGGGCCTTGGAAAGGGCCTCCAGCACCGCCGCCCGGGCTGCTCCCTCGCGGAAGCCCAAAGCCAGGAGGGCGAGGACCGCCTCCTCCACCGCCACCCCCTGGGCCGCGGGGGCCGAGGGGGGAAGGACCTTCCCCTTGAGCTCCAGGGCGATCCTCTCGGCGAGCCGCTTCCCCACCCCGCTGGCGGAGGCGAGGAGCTTCACGTCCCCTTCCGCCAGGGCCTGGGCCAAAAGCCTCGGCCCCAGGGCGGAGAGGAGGGCCAGGGCTACCTTGGGCCCCACCCCGGAGACGGAGAGGAGAAGCCCGAAGAGGCGGTGGCTTTCCCCGTCGGGGAAGGCGTAGAGGAAAAGCCCCTCCTCCCGGGAAAGGAGGTGGGTGTGGACAGCAACCTCCTCCCCCTCCCTCACCTCCCGCAGGAAGGGCTCGGGGGCCTGGAGGTAAAACCCCACCCCCCCCACCTCCAACACAAACCCCCCCTCCTCCTTGAAGAGGACCTTGCCCCTGAGGAAGCGGATCATCGGCCCTGGAAGCGTGGCGGGCGCTTCTCCCTAAAGGCCCGCACCCCCTCCTCGTGGTCCAGGGTGCGCCCCGCCTCCCCTTGGAGGATGGCCTCGAGGTCCAAGGCCTCCTCCAGGGAGAGCCGGAAGCTTTCCAGGAGGAGCTTCTTGGTGAGGCCAAGAGCCCGGGTGGGGCCCTCTGCGAGCCCCTGGGCAAGCCTAAGGGCCTCCTCCAGGAGGCGCTCCGCGGGCACCAGCCGGTGGACCAGGCCCAAGGCCAAGGCCTCCTCCGCGGAGATCCTGGGGGAGAGGTAAAGGAGCTCCTGGGCCTTGGCAAGCCCCACCAGGCGGGGCAAGAGGAAGCTTAGGCCCGAGTCCGGCACCAGGCCGATGCGCACGAAGGCGGTGGAGAAGGTGGCCCCTATGGCGGCAAGGCGCAGGTCCCCCCAAAGGGCAAGGCTCATCCCCGCCCCCGCGGCCGCCCCGTTCACCGCCACCACCACGGGCTTCTCCAGGGTGGCCAGGGCTCGGACCACCCGGTTGTAACGCCGGAGGTGTCCCTCGTAGTCGGGCTTCTCCTCCCCAAACTCCCCGAGGTCCTGCCCCGCCGAGAAGGCCCGCCCCGCCCCCGTGAGGAGGAGGGCCCGCACCGCGCCGTCCTCCCGGGCCTCCTCCAGGGCGGCGTAGAGCTCGTCCAGGAGGGCCCCCGTGAGGGCGTTCAGCCTCTCAGGCCGGTTCAGGGTGAGGAGGAGAACCCCCTCGTGCCGCGCTTTCTCCACCATGCCCCCATTGTAAAGGGGTAGGGCGCCTACACCGGTTTTGGTGTAGTTTAGTGAAGGGGTATGACCCCGGGAGGCAAGATGGAGCTCACGCTGGAAAGCCAAGGCTACCTGGAGGCCCTGTACCGGGCCTATCTGGAGGACCCCTTCGCCCTTCCCGAGGAGTGGCGGCGGTACTTCTCTAGCCTCACCCTGGAAGACGGCCGACGAAGAGAAGCCCCCTCCCCCACCCTGGCCCCGGAGGAGGGGGCCTTCCTCCTCAAGGTGGCCCGGCTGGCCGAGGCCTACCGCAGCCTGGGCCACCTGGCGGCCGGGATTGACCCCTTGGGGCGGCCCAGGCCCAGGCCCAAGGCCCTAAGCCTCGAGGCCCATGGCCTGGGCCCCGCCGACCTGGACCGCCCCCTCCCCCCCACCTTCGGCGCCCCCACCCTAAGGGCCCTCTTGGCAAGGCTGGAGGCGGCCTACCTGGGCCCCGTGGGGGTAGAGCTCGCCCACGTGGAGCCCGAGGAGGCGGCCTGGCTCCGGGAGGCCCTGGAGGCCCCCTGGCCCAAGCCCGACCCCGAGACCCGGCGCCGCATGCTCCAGGCTCTCCTCCAAGCAAGCCTCTTTGAGGAGTTTTTGCAGAAGAAGTACCTGGGGGCCAAGACCTTCAGCGTGGAGGGCCTGGAGGGTCTCATCCCCCTCCTGAAGGAAGCCATTTGGGAGGCGGCCCGGCTTGGGGTGCGGGAGGTGGTCCTGGGCATGGCCCACCGGGGCCGGCTCAACGTCCTGGCCCACGTGGCGGGCAAGCCCTTTGAGCGCATCTTCCGCGAGTTTGAGGAGATCTTCCCCGAGGGCTACGCGGGGGATGTGAAGTACCACCTGGGCTTCTCCTCCGACCAGGAAACCCCCTTTGGCCCGGTGCACGTCTCCTTGGCCTTTAACCCCAGCCACCTGGAGTTCGTGAACCCCGTGACCCTAGGGAGGCTTAGGGCCAAGCAGGACCGCTTTGGGGACCGCGAAAGGAAGAGGGGCCTCGCCATCCTGGTGCACGGGGACTCGGCCTTCATCGGGGAGGGGATCGTCCAGGAAACCCTGAACCTCTCCGGCCTCCCCGGCTACCGGGTGGGGGGGACCCTCCACGTGGTGGCCAATAACCAGCTGGGCTTCACCACCACCCCAGAGGAGTACACCTCCAGCCGCTACCCCACGGACATCGCCAAGATGGTGGGGGCCCCCATCTTCCACGTGAACGCCGAGGCCCTGGACGCCCTCTGGTTCATTCTGAGGCTCGCCCTGGCCTACCGCCAGCGCTTCGGCAAGGATGTGATCCTGGACCTGGTGGGCTACCGCCGCCGGGGGCACAACGAGACGGACGAGCCCACCTTTACCCAGGCCCCCATGTACGCCCTCATCGTCAAGAAGCCCGCGCCCTGGCAGGTCTACGCGGAGGCCTTGAAGGGGGAAGGGGTGGTGACGGAGGAGGAGCTTAAGGCCTTAAAGGAAGCGTACCTGGAGCGCCTCGAGGCGGAGTTTGCCCGGGTGAAGGCCGAGCCCGGCCCCGTGGTCCCCCATGGGCTTTCCGGCATCTGGAAGGGCTACGTGGGCGGGCCCGACCGCCTGGTCCCCGAGGTGGACACGGGGGTGCCCAAGGAGACCCTAAAGGGCCTCCTACGGCGCCTTGCCACCCTCCCCGAGGGCTTCCGCCTCCACCCCAAGCTCAAGCGCTTCCTCGAGGCCCGGCTGGAGATGGCCGAGGAGAAGCGCCCCCTGGACTGGGCCACGGCGGAGGCCCTGGCCTTCGCCAGCCTGGCGGTGGAGGGGCATAGGGTGCGCCTCACGGGCCAGGACGCCCTAAGGGGCACCTTCACCCAGCGCCACGCGGCCCTCTTTGATTACGAGACCGGCGCCCCCTACATTCCCCTCCAGCACCTCAAGGAGGGCCAGGCGGAGGTGGAGATATGGAACTCCCCCCTCTCCGAAGCCGGGGTTTTGGGCTTTGAGTACGGGTACAGCCTGGACTACCCCGAGGGCCTCATCCTCTGGGAGGCCCAGTTTGGGGACTTCGTCAACGTGGCCCAGGTCTACATAGACCAGTTCCTGGCCAGCGCGGAGGCCAAGTGGAACCGGCTTTCCGGCCTGGTCCTCCTCCTGCCCCACGGCCTCGAGGGCCAAGGCCCCGAGCACTCCTCCGCCCGCCTGGAGCGCTTCCTCCAGCTTGGGGCCCAGGACAACCTCCAGGTGGCCTACCCCACCACCCCCGCCCAGTACTTCCACCTCCTCCGCCGCCAGGTGAAGCGCCCCCTGCGCAAGCCCCTCGTGGTCATGACCCCTAAGGGCCTCCTCCGCCACCCCGAGGCGGTCTCCCCCCTGGAGGAGCTGGCGGGGGGCCGTTTCCAAAAGGTCATCGGGGAGCGGGTGAAGGGGGCGAGGAAAGTCCTCCTCACCTCGGGAAAGGTCTACTACGAGCTCCTCGCCAAGCGCCGGGAACTCGGGGCAGAGGACGTGGCCATCCTCCGCCTGGAACTCCTCTACCCCTTCCCGGAGGAGGGGCTTAAGGAGGCCCTCGCCCCGTACCCCAAAAAGACCCCCGTGGTCTTTGTCCAGGAGGAGCCGGTGAACCAAGGGGCCTGGTGGTACCTCTCCGCCCGTTTCTGCGGGGAGATCTTCGGCCACCCCTTCCGGGTGGTGGCCCGGCCCGAGTCCCCAAGCCCCGCGGTGGGCTCCTCCAAGGTGCACAAGAAGGAACAGGAAGCCCTCCTGGAAGAGGCTTTTAAGTAAGGAGGTCTTAGGTGAAAGAACTCGTGGTGCCCTCCGTGGGCGAGTCCATCGTGGAAGTGGAGATCGGCGCTTGGCTCAAACAGGAAGGGGAGGCCATCGGGCAGGACGAGCCCCTGGTGGAGCTCATCACCGACAAGGCCACCCTGGAGCTTCCCGCCCCCTTCGCGGGCACCCTGCGGCAGATCCTGAAGCGCACCGGGGAGACGGCCCGGGTGGGGGAGGCCATCGCCCTCCTGGAGGAGGGGGTGGAGGCCCAGCCCGCGCCCAGGGAGAAGGCCCCGAAGGCGGAAGGCCCCCTGGCCATGCCCGCGGCGGAAAGGCTCATGGCGGAAAAGGGCGTGCCCCCCGAGGCGGTGGCCGGCACGGGCCTCGGCGGGCGGATCCTGAAGGAGGACGTGCTCCGCCACCTGGAAAGCGCCCCCAAGCCCGAACCCGCCCCGCCCCCCGTCCAGACCCCCCCACCCCCTCCGGCCCCCGCGCCCGCGGACCGGCCCTGGCGGGTGGACGAGGCGGTGCCCATGACCCCCTTGCGCCGCCGCATCGCGGAAAGGCTCCTCCAGGCCCGCCAGACCACGGCCATGCTCACCACCTTCAACGAGGCGGACATGTCCGCGGTCATCGCCCTACGGAAGGAACTGGGGGAGGCCTTCCAGAAGAAGCACGGGGTGAAGCTCGGCTTCATGAGCTTCTTCGTCAAGGCTGTGGTCCAGGCCCTGAAGGAGATCCCCGAGCTCAACGCGGAGATCCGGGACGGGTACATCGTCTACCACCGCTACTACGACATCGGCATCGCCGTAGGGGGGGGCGAGGGCCTGGTGGTGCCTGTCCTAAGGGATGCGGACCGGCTCTCCTTCGCGGAGATTGAAAAGCAGATCGCAGACTTCGCCGAGCGGGCCCGCACCAAGAAGCTCAAGCCTGAAGAGCTCATGGGGGGGACCTTCACCATCACCAACGGGGGGATTTACGGCTCCTTAAACTCCACCCCCCTCCTGAACCCGCCCCAGGTGGGCATCCTGGGCATGCACGCCATCCAGGAGCGCCCTGTGGCCAGGGACGGGCAGGTGGTCATCAGGCCCATGATGTACCTGGCCCTCTCCTACGACCACCGCATCGTGGACGGCCGGGAGGCGGTGACCTTCCTGCGCCGGGTGAAGGAGCTCATTGAGAACCCGGTGCGGCTCCTTCTGGAGGTGTAAGGTGTACGACCTCCTGGTGATCGGGGCCGGCCCCGGGGGGTACGTGGCGGCCATCCGGGCGGCGCAGCTCGGGATGAAGGTGGGGGTGGTGGAGAAGGAGAAGGCCCTGGGGGGCACCTGCCTAAGGGTGGGGTGCATCCCCTCCAAGGCCCTCCTGGAAACCACGGAGCGCATCTACGAGGTGAAGAAGGGCCTCCTTGGGCTCAAGGTGGAGGGCTTTAGCCTGGACCTCGAGGCCCTTCTGGCCCACAAGGACAAGGTGGTCCAGGCCAACACCCAGGGGATTGAGTTCCTCTTCAAGAAAAACGGCATCGCCCGCCACCAGGGCACCGCCCGCTTCCTCTCCGAGAGGAAGGTGGAGGTGGTGGAGACGGGGGAGGTCCTGGAGGGGCGGTACATCCTCATCGCCACGGGGAGCGCCCCCCTCATTCCCCCCTGGGCGGAGGTGGACGGCGAGCGGGTGGTGACCTCCACCGAGGCCCTAAGCTTCCCCGAGGTGCCACAGCGCCTCATCGTGGTGGGGGGCGGGGTGATCGGCCTGGAGCTTGGGGTGGTCTGGCACCGGCTTGGAGCGAAGGTCACCGTGCTGGAGTACATGGACCGCATCCTCCCCACCATGGACGCGGAGCTTTCCCGGGCGGCGGAACGGGTCTTCAAGAAGGAAGGCCTCGAGGTCCGCACCGGGGTGCGGGTAACCCGCGTGGCCCCCGAGGGGAAGGGAGCCCGGGTGGAGCTTGCGGGGGGCGAGGTCCTGGAGGCGGACCGGGTCCTTGTGGCCGTGGGGCGGAGGCCCTACACGGAGGGGCTTGGCCTCGAGGCCATTGGGCTTGCCACGGACGAGCGGGGCCGCATCCCCGTGGACGAGCACCTGAGGACCAGGGTTCCCCACATCTACGCCATCGGGGACGTGGTCCGGGGGCCCATGCTGGCCCACAAGGCCAGCGAGGAGGGCATCGCCGCGGTGGAGCACATGGCCACGGGGGTGGGGCATGTGGACCACCTGGCCATCCCCAGCGTGGTCTACACCCACCCCGAGGTGGCGGGGGTGGGGTACACGGAGGAGGAGCTCAAGGCCCAGGGCATCCCTTACAAGGTGGGCAGGTTCCCCTACTCCGCCTCGGGCCGGGCCCGGGCCATGGGGGAGACGGAAGGCTTCGTCAAGGTCCTGGCCCACCGGGACACGGACCGCATCCTGGGGGTCCACGGGATCGGGGCCCGGGTGGGGGACGTGCTGGCGGAGGCCGCCCTCGCCCTCTTCTTCAAGGCCAGCGCCGAGGACTTGGGCCGCGCCCCCCACGCCCACCCCTCCCTTTCGGAGATCCTGAAGGAGGCCGCCCTGGGGGCGTGGGAAAGGCCGATCCACCTGTAAACCCCAAGGTAAAAACCCCGGGGGCTCCCCCCGGGGTTGCGCCTTTCGGGCGCTAGGGCACCTGCTGGAGCTCGAGGCGGTACTTGTTGAAGGGGTTGTTGTCCTCTCCGCCCTGGGCGATGGTGTAGCTCGTCACCACCAGGTAGTACGTCCCGCCCGCGGGCAGGGTAAAGGCGATTTCGGAATCCGTGATCTGCCCGCTCACCAGGTCGTTGTTCTCGGCCAGCACGTTACCGCTCCCATCCAAGAGGTAGAGGTAAGAATCCAAGGTGCCCCCCAGGCTGGAGCGGGCATGTACCCGGGCCCGGATCTGATCCCCCGCGTTGCCGGTGAAGGTGAAGAAATCGTAATCCTGGGGCTGGCCGAAGATGTAGGCCACCTGGGTGGTCCGGCCGTAGGCCATGGGCGTGGCCTGGGCTAGGGTGTCGTTGGGCTCGTAGGGGTCCGTGGGGTTGAGGTTCACCTCTGTGGCCGCTAGGCGTACCAGCTGGTAATCGGGTTGCTCCGCACTGGAACCAGGGGTGGCCACCAGAACCCCCACGAAGGTTCCCCGCTCCTCGGGCAAGCCCCCGGTCAGGGCCAGGTCGGCCCCCGCCACGTAGATCTCGTAGGTGCCAGGGGCGATCTCGTAGAACCAGGCCTCCCCGCCCGCGTCCGTCTTGGCCCAGTACATGGGGGTGGCATCCGTGGGATCCCCAGGACGGAAGCCCTGGCCCCGGAGGATCACATCCGCGAAGAGGCCCGGGAAGGTGCCGCGCTCATTCTGGTACTCCACCTTCACCCGCACCACCGAGCCCTTCTGGGGCAGGGCGCTGCACCCCTGGGCCAGGAGCTCGGCCAGGTTGCGGGCGTTCAGATGGCCCCAGCCCTTCTCCCGGGTGAAGCTCCTTTCCCAGGTGGTGGTCTCCAGGGCCCGGCGAACCTGGTAGGGGGTGGCCCCGGGGCAGGCGGCCTTCACCAGGGCCGCGGCCGCAGCGGTGTAGGGACCGGAGAAAGAGGTGCCGGAGATCAGGCCGTACCCGCCCCCCAGCCAGGTGGGGTTGGCCAGGAGGACATCCAGGCCGGGCGCGGCGCTGGAGATGTGGCGGCCGTAGGTGGAGAAGTCCGTCTTGTTCCGGTTGCCGTCCGCGGCGGCGGAGGCGATGACGCCGGGGTAGCCCGCGGGGGTGCTTATCTCGTCCTTGTAGGAGTTCCCGGCGCTGGCCACCACCACCACCCCGTTGGCCAGGGCGTAGTCAAAGGCCTCCTTGACCAGGCTCCCGTACCCCAGGCCACCCCAGGAGTTGTTGAGCACCTGGGCCCCCCGGTTCACCGCCCAGACCACTCCCCGGGCCACGTAGAAGTCCCCCACGTAGTCCGGCTGGAAGATGGCCACGGGGAGGAACTTGCTCTTGGGAGCCAGGCCGGCAATCCCCTGGCCGTCCTTGGGCGCGCTCACGGTGGAAGCCACAAAGGTGCCGTGGTAGGTGTCCGCTAGGGCCCCCAGGCCCTGGATGAAGGCCAGCCAATCCTGGGCGGAGGTGTAGGTGGTATCGGTCACCGGGTCGTAGGCCTTCCCCGCCCAGTTGGCCGCCAGGTCGGGGTGGGTGACGTCGGCGGGATCGTCGATGATGGCCACCGTCACCCCTTCACCCATGAAGCCCCGGTTCCAAGCCCCCTTGGCGTCCAGGTGCCGGGGGTCCAGGGCGTACTGGGACAGCTCGTCCAGGATCTGGTCCGGAGGGTTGCCCAAGGGCGCAAGCCCCCCGCTACCCCCAAGCCGCTCCACAGGGTCGTCCTTGGGGGCCTGAGCCATGGCGAAGTGGGGTTCGGCGTAACGGAGGCCGGGAAGACCCTTAAGGGCCCGGCTGGCCTTCAAAGCATCCCCAGAGACCTGGAGCAAGGCGGCCTTGAGCTCAGGAATCCGGGCGATCTCCTTGGCGTTCAGCCTGCGGATGGCCTCCTGAAGCGCCTCTTCCTCCTGGTAGGCCACCACCACCTGGTCACGAACGTAGGTCACCCCTTCGCGGGAAGCCAGCTCCGGGGCCTGGGCTGGCCCTTGGGGGGCCCGAACCGTAGGCTGGTTACAAGCCCCGAGAAGGGCCGCCAGGCCAAGGATCAAAAGCCACTTCCTCATCGTCTCACTCCCCCGTGGTGAACTCAAAGACCTGGGTCCCGGGACGGCTCAAGCGGATGAAGGAGGTGGAGTTGGGCCAGGTCTGGATGCTGTAGGCGGAGATCCGGTTCTCGCCAGGGTTGTACTTGTAGGCGTAGCTCACGTAGAGCTGCCAGGCGTAGGTTCTGAGGGCCTGGAGCTCTGGCAGGGAAGCAAAGCCATCAAAGTTGTAAGGCAGGGTCACGGTACCCTGGGCCACGTCCACAGGCACCGCGTTGGGGCGGCTGGGGTTCAGAAGCCCTGCGGTGTCGGTGTAGACGGTGAAGGTACTCCCCGGGAAGCCATACACCAGCGCCTCGCCCTGGGGAATCCCGTTCCCCTCATTCTCGGTACCGAACTCCACAAGAAGAGGCCCGCCGCCCAGGGTCTGCCAGGTCACGTTATCTCCCGTAAGGGTGTCCCAGAGGACGAGGTTATAGGCTGCCCCGTCCGCCCCTATGCTGAGCTGCGGGTGCCCGATGACGAAGTCTGGGGTCTTGGACACGCCCTGGGCCTCGTCCAAAGGAGCCATTAGGGGGGCGAAGAAGGGCGGCAGGGGCGTGGTGGAGCTGGGTGCGCTCTCCGCCCGGTTGGCCCCCCGGGCCACCACCCGGTAGAGGTAGGTCTGGCCCGGGGTGAGGTCTGGGGAGGCATCCCGGAAGTAGAAGGGGCGGTTGAAGGCGTTGGTGGAGCAGCTAGCGCTCCTGGCCCCGCCCACCGTGCCCACTCGGGTCCAGTTCTGGCCGTCTTGGGAGCGCTCTATGTCAAAGGCGAAGGGCACGGCCGTATCCGTGTAGCACCAGCGCACCTCCACGTAGAGGTTGCTCCCCTCGGGTGCGGCCAGGGGCATCTCCCCCACCTGGCCCTTGCCCAGGGGCACGGTGAGGGAAAGGGGGGCCTTAACGCTGTAGAAGCCCACGGCCTGGGTCAGGGTGATGGCCGTGGCCGCCACCTGGGTGGGGGCGCTCACCGTGTTGCCCTGCGCGGTGGAAGTGTTGACGAAGGTAAGGGGGAGGATGTAGTGGCTCCGGTTGTTGTTGAAGTCGTAGGCCACCACCTCCAGATACACCTCTTCACCATCCACGTCTCCAAATCCCGCCACCTGGGAACCAGAAAGGGTCTGGTTATCGGTGTCCTCGGTGTCGGTGAAGAGACGCCGGCTGGAGGTGGCCGTCTGGGTGAGGAAGGCTGAACCCGGTGTACGTCCCAAGGCTACGTAGATGTAGCGCATGGGCTTGACGTAGTCCTTGGAGGTGTCCACCTGGACCCGGAAGGGGATGGCGTCGGTGAAGGTCCCCCCCGCTAGGGGATCGGTGCCGTTTTGGGTGATGATCAGGGTGGGAGGGGTGGTGGAGGCGCTCCGGTCAAAAGCCGGCTTCTGGATCACGGTGATGCGGTCCATGGCCGGCACAGGGATCCCCTCCACCACGCTCCCCGCCATGCCAGGCTTTTGGGCCTCGAGGCGGTAGACCCCCTCGGGAAGCCGATCAAAGGCAAAGCGCCCCTCCACATCGGAGGTGGTCGTGCGCACCAGGGTGCCCTGGAGGTAAAGGCGCAAGGTCGCGCCTTTTACCGGGGCCCCGGCCCCCTCGCTCACCACCATCCCGCTTAGAACATGGTCACCCGGTGGAAGCGCGCTCCCCGGACCCGGACATGCCGTCAGGAGCAAGGCCAACCCCATCAAAAGGGGCAAAAACGCCTTCCTCATAGAAGAACCCCCCTATAAAAGCTAGGATAGCCCTTGACCATTGCTAGACCTCCCTTCTTCGGCATCTTCGCCAACGGCTTTTTACCCCAAATACACCTTTCCCTTCAAGGATCTAGGGTCGGCTCTGTGCTCGGACAAACACATGTGAGACTGCCCCAACTAAAATGTGGGGACCACTCCAACATGAAGGAGGTCCCCACGAATGCAGCTTACCACCATCGGCCAGGAGATGTGGAAGGGAGCCCGGCTGGC